>NZ_JBVAXQ010000005.1:0-348490 GCF_055419425.1 Mycobacterium sp. IDUB_21
GCGGGTCAACATGGAGGTGGCCTCGCATACCGCGTTCATGGATCCGATCCTGGATGAGTTGCGGGCGGAGCTGGCCGATCTGGTGCCGGCGGTGCCGCAGATTGCGTTCTACTCCACGGCACTCGACCCGACCGGGCCCACACCGGTGCTCGACGCCGACTACTGGGCCGACAACGTGCGCCGTCCCGCGCTGGTCAGTCAGGCGATCACCGCCGCGGCGGGGGACCACACCACGTTCATCGAGATCAGCCCACACCCGCTGTTGACGCACTCGATCATCGAGACAGCTGAAGCCGCCGCAGGCGAACCGGTGGTGGTGGCCTCCACCCTGCGACGCGGCGACGACGAAACACTGAGCTTCCACCTGCAACTCGCCGAGCTCGGCGGTCTCGGCAACGCAGCCAACCCTTCCGGGCCCGGCGGATTCACCGAACTGCCCAACTCGGTCTGGCAGCACACCCGGCACTGGATCACCGCTCCCGCGCGGGCCGCCCAGGCCGCAGATGTCCATCCGCTGCTCGGCGCGCACGTGGAGATGCTCACCGGCCGTGACCACATCTGGCAGACCGACCTCGACGCCGCGGCGATGCCGTGGCTGGCCGAGCACCCGGTGCAGGGCCAGACTGTGCTGCCCGCTGCGGCTCTCATCGAGATGGCGCTGGCGGCCGGCAGTCAAGCGCTCGGCGGTTCCGCCGAGTCGATCGCTGTGTCCGGACTGGAGATCGAGCAGCCGCTGGTGCTCGACGGCGGGATGCAGGTCACCACGCAACTCAGCGCGGCCGATGGGCAGACCCGAATCGAGATCCATGCCCGGGCGGGTTCCGACGCCTGGTCCCGGTATGCGGTGGCCGACATCTCATCGGCACCGGCACAGCAGGCGGCCGATGCGCCGTCGGGTCAGAGCGTGCTCACGCTGCCCGACAGCGGAGCCACCCATCCCGCCTACCGCCTGCACCCGGTACTGCTCGATGCCGCGCTGCGTCAGCTGGCGGCGGCGATCCCGGCGGAGGAGTCCGGAGACGCCGGTTACGCGCCGACTGCGGTGGCCGCGGTGCGGGTGTTCGGTCCGGCCGGACGCCAGGTTCGTTGCCACACCGAGGTGACCAGCCTCGATGACACCGTGGCCGTCGGCCGGGTCGTCCTGACCGACGACACAGGCGTCGTGGTCGCCGAGCTGGACGGCGTCGAACTGCGGCCGATCGACCCGCGCTCGCTGCGGGTGCCGCTGGAGCAGAAGATCTTCGCCACCGAGTGGACCGAATCCGAGGTGCCGGCCGCCACCGGCGCGGCCGAGGGCAGCTGGCTGGTGCTCTCCGAGCCGGGTGCAGACCCCGGCGCAGCGGCGCTGGCGGCAGCATTCGCCGCACGGCTGGCGGCGCCGACCCGCAGGGTCGTCAGCGGCCCGTTCGCCGATCAGCCGGCCCTGGCCGAGGCGGTTGCGCAAGCCGCCGCCGATCCCGCGCATCCACCGGCCGGCATCGTGGTGTTCCTCGGGCGGCCGGGATTCGACGGAACCGACCCCGAGGGTGCATTGGCCCGCGCCCGCGAGCTCGTCTGGACGGCATCGACGGCGGCCAGGACGGCGGTCGACAGCTGGGCGGGGGCTTCCGGGGCCATCCGCCCGCGGCTCTGGCTGGTCAGCCGCGGCGGGCTGGCGTTCGGCGACGGGGAAGACAGGGAACCGGGCGACCCGGCCGTCGGCGCGCTCAAGGGCGCGGTCCGCACCTGGCGGTTCCCCGGCGAACTCGCCCGGGTGCTGGCCGACGAACCGGACCTGGGTGCCACCCTGGTCGACCTGGATGCCACCGACGACACCGAAACCCTGGTCGGCACCATGCTGGCCGAACTACAGGCCCCGATCCGCGAGGACGTGGTCGCCTGGCGCCGGGAGCGGCGCCACACCGAACGCCTCACCCGGGCCACGCTCGAAGCGGCCCCCGACGGCTCAGAAGCCCCGCCGGTTCGCCAAGCCCCCAAGTCCACCAAGGTCCGCGCCGATGGCTCCTACCTGCTCACCGGCGGTCTCGGCGGGCTGGGCACCGTCGTCGCGCGCTGGCTGGTGGCCCGCGGCGCCGGACGGATCATCCTCAACGGCCGCAGCGAGCCCTCCGAACAGCAGCGCGCCGTGCTCGATGAGCTGGCCGCCGGCGCCGAGGTCGCCTTCGTCGCCGGTGACATCAGTGCGCCGGGGGTGGCGCAGGCCCTGGTCGCCGCCGCCGAGGAGACCGGCCGGCCGCTGCGCGGCGTCGTACATGCGGCCGGGGTGCTCGGCGACGGGCTCGTCACAGCCGTGACCCGCGAGAGCCTGGAGAGCATCTGGTCGGCCAAGGCCGTCGGCGCGGCGCGGCTGCACAGTGCTCTGCAGGAAGCCACCGAGGACCGCCGGCTCGACTGGTGGGTGGGGTTCTCCTCGATGGCCGCCCTGCTGGGCCTGCCCGGCCAGCTCGGTTACGCCACCTCCAACGCGTGGCTGGACGCTCTGATGGCGTGGCGGCACGCGTCCGGCTTGCCCGCCACCGCCATCAACTGGGGCCAGTGGTCCGACGTGGGTCTCGGCCGTTCGATGACACTGAGTGTTCTCGACCCGATCAGCCCGGAGGAAGGTGTCGAGGCGCTGGACGCGGTGCTCGGCGCCGGTTCCGGCCGGATCGGGGCACGGGTCGGGGTGGGAAGGCTGCGCATCGACCGTGCGGTGGCCACCTCGCCGGAGTTCCGTGACCTGACCTTCTTCGAGGACCTGGTCGGCGAGGCCGATGTGAGGCACGGTGCTGTTGAGACGGGTGAGCAGGAGAGTGGCAGCACCGCGGACCCGTCGACGGCAGGCCCCCCGGACTGGACGCAAATCCCGCCCGACAAGCGGCTCGACGAATTGGTGGTCAGGCTGCAGGCTATCCTTGCCCGCGAGCTTCGGACATCGGCGGCAGCCGTCGACGTGGATCAGCCGTTCCCCGAGATGGGCCTCGACTCGATGATCGCGATGACTGTTCTGAAAGAGACACAGCAACTGGTGGGGGTGGATTTGTCGGCGTCGATGCTATGGAATCACCCCAGCATTTCGGCTTTGGCGACGCATCTGGTGGGATTGTTGGCATCCCGGTATGCCCCGCAGGACGACGCAGCACAAGACGACGATCATCTGACCTTCGACTCCTCCGGCGGTGTGCTGGACGAGTTGTTCGATCAGGTTGAGTCGGCTTCGACCGGGAGCGAGAGCGGTACTTTTTGATGACGGGAATTTCCACGACGACGATCTTCAACAGGATGTCGGCCATGGGCGCCGACAAGCGGGGAGCGTTGACCGAACAGTTCGAGAAGGCTTCGCGGATCGCCGCCGCCGAGCCGATCGCGGTCGTCGGGATCGGCTGCCGGTTTCCCGGTGACGCCTCGGGCCCGGACGCCTACTGGGACCTGCTGGCCGAAGGCCGCGACGCTATCACCGAGATTCCCTCGGACCGTTGGGATGCCGACGAATACTACGACCCGGACCCGCTGGCGCCGGGGCGCATGTCGTCGAAGTGGGGCGGTTTCATCTCGGATGTCGCCGGTTTCGACGCCGACTTCTTCGGGATCTCGCCGCGCGAAGCCGAGGCGATGGACCCACAGCAGCGGGTGATGCTGGAGGTGGCCTGGGAGGCGCTCGAGCACGCCGGGATGTCGCCGGAGAAACTGTCCGGCATTCGCTCCGCGGTGATGATGGGTGTGTATTACACCGAATACCAAGGGATTTCGGCGTCCAACCCGGATGCGATCGACGGCTACTCGGCTACCGGCAATGCCCACGCCGTCGCCGTCGGCCGGATCGCCTACCTGTTGGGTCTGCGCGGGCCCGCGATCGCGATGGACTCGGCGTGCTCGTCATCGCTGGTCACGATCCACCTGGCCTGCCAGAGCCTGCGGCTGCGCGAGAGCGACCTGGCACTGGCCGGCGGGGTCAGCCTCATCCTGCGTCCGGAAACCCAGATCGCGATGGCCAAGTGGGGGATGCTGTCGCCCCGCGGCAGGTGTCACACCTTCGACGCCGGAGCGGACGGGTTCGTCCGCGGCGAGGGCGCCGGGATCGTGGTGCTCAAGCGCCTCACCGACGCCATCCGCGACGGCGACCGGGTGGTGGCGGTGGTGCGGGGCTCGGCAATAAACCAAGACGGCAGGTCCAACGGGCTGACCGCGCCGAACACCATCGCTCAAAGTGACGCGATCACCCGCGCGCTGCGCAGCGCCGACGTCGCGGCGAACTCGGTCAACCTCATCGAAACCCACGGCACCGGAACGGGTTTGGGCGACCCGATCGAATTCGAGGCGCTCGCCGACGTCTACGGACGCGGCGCCGAGAAGTGCGCGCTGGGTGCGGCCAAGACCAACATCGGCCACCTGGAGGCCGCTGCCGGGATCGCCGGATTCATCAAGGCCGCGCTGTCGGTGCAGCGAGGGCAGATCCCGCCGAACCTGCACTTCTCCAAGTGGAACCCGGCGATCGACCCCACCCCGACGCGACTGTTCGTCCCCACCGAGATGACACCCTGGCCGGCGGCCGAGGGCCCGCGGCGTGCCGCGGTGTCGTCGTTCGGGCTGGGCGGGACGAACGCGCACGTGGTGCTCGAGCAGGGACCGGATCAGGCTCCCGCGCCGGCACCGGCCGACCCGATGATCACGCTGGTGATCTCCGGCAAAACCGAGCAGCGCGTGGCGGCCTGGGCCGCGACGCTGGCCGACTGGATGGCCGGCCCCGGCGCCGGTGTGGCGCTGGCCGACATCGCCAACACCCTCAACCACCACCGCAGCCGGTACGCCAAGTTCGCCACCGTCTGCGCGCGCGACGCCGAGCAGGCGCTGGCCGGACTGCGGGCCGTCGCGGGCGGCTACCCGGCGCCCGGCGTGGTCGGCACCCATGCGGTGCAGGGTGGCAAGGGCAGCAAGGGCGGCAAGGGCACGGTCTTCTTGTATTCCGGCCAGGGATCGCAGTGGGCCGGCATGGGGCGTCAACTGCTGGTCGACGAGCCGGCGTTCGCCGCCGCCGTCGATGAGCTGGAGCCCGACTTCGTCGCGCAGGTCGGGTTCTCGCTGCGCGGCGTACTGGAGTCCGGTGAGCAGGTGGTCGGGATCGACCGCATCCAGCCGGTATTGGTGGGCATGCAGCTGGCTTTGACGGCGCTGTGGCGCTCCCACGGCGTCGAGCCGGACGCAGTTATCGGGCATTCGATGGGAGAGGTGGCCGCTGCGATAGTGGCCGGCGCCCTGAGCCCGGCCGACGGACTGAAGGTGATCGCCACCCGCTCCAAACTGATGGCCCGATTGAGCGGCCAGGGCGCGATGGCACTGCTGGAACTCGATGCCGCGGCGGCCGAGAAGCTGGTCGCCGAACACCCGGACATCACCGTGGCGGTGTACGCGGCCCCCCAGCAGACAGTGATCGCCGGCCCGCCCGACCAGGTCGACGCGGTGGTCGCGGTGGTCGACGCCCAGGGCAAACTGGCCCGCCGCGTCGAGGTGGACGTGGCATCGCATCACCCCACCGTCGACCCGATCCTGGACGAGTTGCGGACCGCGCTCGCCGGCTTGGCGCCCTCGGCGCCGAAGATCCCGCTGATCAGCACCGTCGGTCAAACCGGTACCGACACACCGGGCCCACTCGATGCCGACTACTGGGTGCACAACCTGCGCAACCCGGTGCGGTTCGCCTCTGCCGTCGCCGCTGCCGCGGCCGGTCACGCCAACTTCATCGAGGTCAGCCCGCACCCGCTGCTGTCCCACGCCATCAACGGGAACCTGGAATCGGCGCGGCCGTCCGGTGACAGCGTTGTGACCGGCACCCTGCTGCGCGACCAGCCCGAGGCGCTGAGTTTTCACACCAACTTGGCAACCGTGGCACCGCCGTCCGTCGACGCACCGCAACCGGACGGCGGGATCGGGCGCGCCGACCTGCCGCCGCGGCCCTGGCAGCACGTGCGGTACTGGGCGGGCGCAACCGCCGCGAACCGGCACTCGGCCGATGCTCATCCACTGCTGGGAATCCACGTCGAGTTGCCGTCCGGTCACGGCCACGTCTGGCAGGCCGACGTGGGCACCGACATCGTCGCGTGGATGGCGCACCACCGGGTGCACGGCCAGGTGGTGATGCCGGCCACCGGCTTCGCCGAGATGGCGCTGGCTGCGGCCGGCGAAGCACTGGGCCTGCCCCCGTCGGCCGTCGCGGTGGACCGGGTCGAGGTGGAGCAGATGCTGCGGGTCGACGAGCGGACCGAGGTGACGACCAGGCTGCTGCACGACAGTGATGGCTCCGACGAACTACGAGTCGAGATCCATTCCCGTGCGCCCGGCGGCGCATGGTCTCGTCACGCCGTCGCGCGGGTCGGGGCGACACAGCCCGGTAAGCCTGCCGAGCGTCCGGCGTCCACCACCGGTGGCACAACGCTGTCACCGGCGGACCTGTACACGGCGCTGCGCGGCACCGGCCTGCAGCACGGGCCGGCCTTCGCCGCGCTGACCCGGATCGTCCGCAAGCCCGGCGGTGCCTCGGAGGCCGAGATCGTGCTGCCCGACGAGGCGACCGCGCACCGCGGCTACCGGATTCACCCGGTGATGCTCGACGCGGCACTGCAATGCCTGGCCGCGGCCTTGCCCGATGAATCGTTGAGTGGATCAGCCTCCGGTGCCGAGGAAGCCACCTATCTTCCGGTGGCGGTCGAAACCATTCGGGTCTTCGGCGACGTGGGCCGGCGGGCTCGCGGCTACGCCGAACTGGTGAGCCATGACGAGGGCGGCATCCTTGGGCGGGTCACCCTGACCGACGAGACCGGGACGACCACCGCTGAACTGTCCGGGATCTATCTGCAGCGTGTGCAACGCCGCACGGTGCCGCTGCCGCTGAGCCAGAAGATCTTCGACACCGAGTGGGTCGACGTTCCGGTGCCCGCGCAGCCCCCGGCGGCTGCCGACGGCAGCTGGCTGGTGCTCACCGACGGCGCCGAAACCGAAGCGCTGGCAGCCGATTTCGCCGCCCGCTTCGGCTCCGACAGCCGTCGGGTGATCACCGCGGACCTGACCAGCGAAGCCGCGGTGCGGGAGGCGTTCTCCCGGACCGCCGACGACCCCGAGCGACCACCGGTCGGAGTCCTGGTGTTGGCCGCCCGCAGCGCCTTTGACGGGACCGAAGCCGACGAAGCATCGGTCCGGGGCCGCGAGCTGTCCTGGGCGGTCGCGTCGACGGTGCGCACCATCGTCGCCGGCTGGCACGGCACCGCGCCGCGGTTGTGGCTGGTCGGCCGCAACGGTCTGACCGTGGGCGCTGAGTCCGGCGATCCGTCCATCTGTGCCCTCAAGGGACTGGTGCGGGTGCTGGCCTACGAGCACCCGGACCTGCACACCGGGATAGTCGACCTGGATGCCGGGGACGCAGCAACCGACCCGGTGGCCGCGCTGATCACCGAGCTGGGACTGGCGGGCACCGACGACGTGGTGGCCTGGCGCGGCGAGAAGCGTTACGCCGAACGGCTCAAGCGGGCCACCCTGACCGCCACCGGCGCCCTGACCGTGCGGGCAGACGGTGCCTACGTCCTGACCGGCGGCCTCGGCGGCATCGGTCTGGTGGTGACTCGCTGGCTCATCGACCAGGGCGCCGCGCGGATCGTGCTCAACAGTCGCTCGCAGCCTTCCGAGGAACAGCGCGCGGTACTGGATGAGCTCAGCGAGCGGGTCCAGATCGCGGTGGTCTCCGGCGACCTCGCTTCCCCGGGCGTGGCCGAGAGCCTGGTCGCGTCCGCCGAGGAGACCGGGTGCACGCTGCGCGGCGTCATCCACGGCGCCGCGGTCATCGACGACCAGATCGTGGTCGGCATCGATCGCGACACCCTGGACCGGGTGTGGACACCCAAGGCGACGGGAGCGTTGCGTCTGCACGCGGCGACCTCGGGTGCGGCCCTGGACTGGTGGGTCGGGTTCTCCTCGACGTCGTCGCTGCTCGGGGCGCCCGGCCAGGCCTCCTACGCCGCGGCCAGTGCCTGGCTGGACGGCCTGGTGGCGTGGCGGCGGGCCGCGGGCCTGCCGGCGATCACGATCAACTGGGGCCAGTGGTCCGGTGTCGGAGTCGCCCAGGAACTCAAGTTCAGTGCGCTCGACCCGATCAACCCGGCCGAAGGTATGGAGGCGCTGGAGGCGATCCTCGGCGGCGACCTCGCCCGCATCGGGGTGGCGCGGCTGCGCCTGGATCGGGTGGCCGCGGCGTTCCCGGAACTGCAACAACTCGGGTACTTCGCCACCCTGGCCGAAGAACTCGACCTCGACAGCGAGGACGACGACTGGCCCGGTCCGGAGGGACTGAAGCAGCTCGACGCCGCCGAAGCCGTCAAGGCGGTCATCGCACGGTTGGGTTCGCGAATCACGGCCATCATGGGCTACCCCAAGGGCAGTGTGATCGACCCCGCCCGGCCGCTGACCGAGCTCGGCATGGATTCGCTGATGGCGGTACGCATCCGCAACACCGTCCGCGGCGACTTCGGGGCGGAGCCGCCGGTGGCGCTGCTGCTCCAAGGCGCCTCATTGACCGACCTGGCAGCAGACCTGATCCGTCAGCTGGGCCTTGCCGCACAGGAGGGCGCGGACGGCGCCGGCGATGCCGGCGGTGTTCGGAGCCGGGCCCAGCAGCGTGCCGCGGCGCGGCAACGGGCGGCGTCGCGGCGAAAAGTAGGAGACCGAACGTGAGCACCAACAACGAAGTGCCGCCCAACGCGATCGCGGTCGTCGGCATGGCCGGGCGGTTTCCCGGCGCCCGCACCCTGACCGGGTTCTGGGACAACCTGCGAAACGGCACCGAATCCATCGTCACCCTGTCCGAAGACGAGTTGCGCACCAACGGCGTGAGCGACAAGGCGCTGGCGAACCACAACTACGTGCGGCGGGCCGCCCTGCTGGAGGGCATCGACGAGTTCGACGCGGGCTTCTTCGGCTTCACCCCGCTGGCCGCGCGCACCATGGACCCGCAACACCGGCTGTTCCTGCAGACCGCGTGGCATGCCCTGGAAGACGCCGGCTACCAGCCGGGGGAGCTCGAGGGTTCGGTCGGCGTCTACGGCACCAGCACCACCAGCGGTTACCTGCTGCACAACCTGATGTCGCATTACGACCCGAATCTCATCATCGGCCAGGGCGTCAGCTTCGAGATGGTCAACCTGTCGTTGCAGAACGACAAGGACTACCTGGCCACCCGGGTGGCCCACCAGCTCAACCTGCGCGGTCCGGCGCTGTCGGTGCAGACGGCCTGTTCGTCGGCGCTGGTCGCGCTGCACCTGGCCTGCCAGAGCATCCTCAACGGCGAATGCGACATGGCACTGGCCGGTGGCTCGTCGCTGCGGATTCCGCACCACGTCGGGTACTGGCACGAGCCTGGTTCGATGGTGTCGGCTACCGGGCACTGCCGGCCGTTCGACGTGCGGGCCGACGGCACCATCTTCGCCAGCGGTGTCGGGGTGGTGGTGCTCAAGTCGCTCGCCGACGCGGTCGACGACGGTGACCGCATCCACGCGGTGATCCGAGGTTCGGCGCTGAACAACGACGGCGCCACCAAGATGACGTATGCGGCCCCCACCGCAGCCGGGCAGGCCGACGTGATCGCCGAAGCGCACGCGGTCGCCGAGGTCGACGCCTCCACGATCAGCTACATCGAATCGCACGGCACCGGCACCCCACTGGGTGATCCGATCGAAATCGAGGGCCTGCGACAGGCTTTCGCCGTGTCCGAGGAGCAGCGTTCGGGACCCTGTTTTGTGGGATCGGTCAAATCCAACATCGGGCACCTGGAGTCGGCGGCCGGTATCGCCAGCCTGATCAAGACCATCCTGTGCCTCAAGCATCGGGCGATTCCCGGCACGCTGCACTACACCAGCCCCAACCCGGAATTGCACCTGGAGTCCGGGCCGTTCCGGATCCGTGGCGAGTACGGGCCTTGGGAAGCCGAGGGCATCCGGCGCGCCGGTGTCAGCTCTTTCGGAGTGGGCGGCACCAACGCGCACGTCATCTTGGAAGAGTGGCCAGAGACGCCGGTGAGCGCCGCACCGCGGCCCGGTCCCGAGGTGCTGCTGTTGTCGGCGCGCACCGCAGAGGCGCTGCAGCAGGGCCGCGCAGAGCTCGCGGCCGAACTCTCCGGTGACGATGCCGAGGCGTCCAGCCTGCCCGACATCGCCTACACGCTGGCGCGCCGGCACCCGCACAACCTCCGGCTGGCCGCGGTCGTCGCCGACCGGGCCGACGCGGCCACCGTTCTCGGTGCCGAAGACAGCGAGAACGTCTTCGTCGGCGAGGGCTTGGACCTTGGGGACAGCCCCTCCGACACCGACCGGGTGGTGTTCCTGTTCCCGGGCCAGGGTGCGCAGCACATCGGGATGGCGCGCGGACTGTATGACACCGAACCGGTGTTCGCCGAGTACTTCGACCGCTGCATCGCCGGGTTCGACGCGGAATTGGGTTTCGACCTGCGGGCGGTGATCTTCGAGGGCACCTCCCGTGACCTCGAGCGCACCGACCGCACTCAGCCGGCGCTGTTCACCGTGGAATACGCCCTGGCGAAGCTGATCGAAAGCTACGGCGTCCGTCCCGCCGCGCTGGTGGGCCACAGCATCGGTGAATACGCCGCGGCCACCATCGCCGGCGTCTTCGACCTCGACACGGCGATCAAAGTGGTGGCGATGCGGGCCCGGTTGATGCACGCCGCGCCACGCGGCGTCATGGTGGCTGTGCCGCTGGGTCCCGACGCGGTCGGCCAATACCTGACCGGTGACGTCGACCTCGCCGCGGTCAACGATCCCGACGGTTGCGTGGTGGCCGGCGCCGAAGACGCCATCCGCGAGTTCTCCGACCGGCTCAAGAAGGCCGGGATCAACGCACGCCGGGTGCGCACCTCGCATGCGTTCCACTCGCGCCTGATGGAGTCGATGATTCCGGAGTTCACCGGTTTCCTGTCCCGCCAGACGTTGCGCGAGCCGCAGATCCCGCTGCTGTCGAACCTGACCGGCACTCAGATGGCGGCCAGTGAGGCCACCAACCCGGCGACGTGGGCACGCAGCGTTCGGGCGACGGTGCGCTTCGCCGACGAGGTGGACACACTGCTGAACGAGCCGCACCGCGTCCTGGTGGAGGTCGGCCCCGGAGCCACCCTGACCGCGTCGGCGGCCCGCCATCCGAAGTTCACCGCTGGGCATCGGACCGTTCGGCTGATGCGCCACCACGCCCAGAACCGCGACGACCGGGATGCCTTCCTGCTGGCGCTCGGCCAGCTCTGGGCCGCCGGTGTCGACGTGGACTGGTCTGGCCTGCACGGCGACTACCAGCCGAAGCGCGTCACAGTGCCGGGTTATCCGTTTGAGCGCCAACGGCACTGGCTGGAGCACAACGCCGGCGCGACCTGGGTGTCGGGCGCCGCCGCGACCAACGGTGCCGCTGCGAGCAGCTCGGCCGGCGCCGGTGGTGCCAGTGGCTCGGCTGGAGCTTCTATGGAGGCGACGCTGCAACGTATCTGGTCTGTCTGCCTGGGCGTCGGCTCGGTTGACCGCAACGCCAACTTCTTCGATGTCGGCGGGGACTCGCTGGTGGCGATCAGCGTCGCGATGGCCGCCTCCCACGAGGGAGTGGACCTTACTCCGCAGGATCTCTACGAGAACCCGACGATTTCGGCGCTGGCCAAGGCTCTGACGGCCCGCTACGCCGCCGGCGGGCTGGCCCGCCAGTCGCCCGGTGACGTCGAGCACCCGCCCGTCCCGCCGAACATCACCTACTTCCTGGAGAACGGTGTTCGCGAGCACGGTCGGTGGCGCATCCCGCTGATCCTTCGGCTGCGCCCCGACGTCGGTCTCGACGACGTTCGTTCGGTGCTCACCGCGGTGGTCAATCACCACGACGCCCTGCGGCTCCGCATCACCGAGCGGGCCGGCACCTGGGAGCAGAACGTCACCGAGCCCGGCGAGTTCGGTGAGATCCCCACGCATTCCCTTCCCGAGGGCCTCACCGCCGAACACGATGCGGTGCGCACGATGCTGGCCGAACACATCCGTGAACAGGACCTGTCCAGCCCGCCGCTGACCGCCCTGTACATCCGGGGCGCGTCGGGGGACGTGTGCTACCTGGCGCTGAGTCTGCACGCCGCAGTCGGCGATGAGGCGTCCCGCGACATCCTGCTGACCGACATCTTCACCGCGTTCGGTCAGAAGCTGGCGGGCAACGACATCGAGCTGGCGCCGGTCGGCGTCGGATGGGCTGAATGGTCGCAACGCTGCGCTGCGCTCGCCACCCACCCGGCAGTGCTGGGGAGTCGCGAATTCTGGTTGCAGGCAACGAAATCCGCGACCCTGCGGCTGGGCACCGACGTCGCCGAGCCGCCGGCGACAGCCGACATGTCCAAACTCACCTCGGCGCTGGCGGCAGCCGACACCAGCGAGATCGACGACGCTCGCCGCCGGCTGCGGCTGCCGATCGACGAGATCCTGCTGGCCGGATTGAGCCGTGCGTTGGCATCGGCCATCGGCGAGGGCAGCGTGGCCGTCGACGTGGGGGGAGCGGGCCGCTCGGTACTCAAGCCCGACGTCGACCTGCGGCGCACCGTGGGGTGGTTCACCACGATCTACCCGGTCGCGCTGAGCTGCTCCACCGAGGGGCGGGCCGGCGCGCGCCGGCTGCTGGACGAAGTCCACGAAACCCTGGGCGCCGTACCGCACTACGGGATCGGCTATGGCCTGCTGCGCTACCTCTACGCGCCGACCGCGCGGCTGTTCGGCTCGGTCGCACCCGCCGACATCCACTTCGCCTACGTCGGGGCGATCCCCGAGCTGCCGTCGGTCGGCGACGCACCGGTGCAGTTCGACCCCGATACCGCGATGCCGGTGCGCGAGGCGATTCCAGGCTTGGGACACGCGCTGGAGCTGCGGGCCTACCGCACCGCCGGTGTGCTGCACCTGGACTGGTGGTATGACAGCCGGCGGATCGAGGAGCCCGTGGTGGCATCGATCGCCGACGGGTTCTCGAAGGCGGTGATGGATCTGGTCAGGGAGGCCATCGCCGAAGACGATCTCGAATCCGTCGATGACGAGATGGCCCTCGTCGAGCTGTCTTAGGTTAGGGGAGAACCGGAAAGTGTTTGCCACGTCGGTCATTCGGAAGCTTGCGATCAGTGAGGAAATGCTCGCCGAGACCCACAATTTCGTGGGTCTCGCCGCGCACGTCACCGGTCCGGTCGACATCGATCTGCTCTCGGAGGCCTACGAGGCGCTGCTGGAGGCACACCCGATTCTCACCGGGCGACTGGAACGGCTTCCCGACGGCCGGCACCAGTTCGTCACCGACGACCTGATGCCCGACGGCATCGAGGTGATCGAACTCGACGGCCCCGACGCCGAGCCGCCCGCTCCGCATTTCGACCAGACAGAGTCGCTGGTGGCGATGCGGGTGATCATCCGGGGCGGGCAGGCGCAGCCGACCTTGTATGTGCACCACGCCGTCGCCGACGGCCACCACATGTACGCCCTGATCGAGGAGATGCTCTCCTTCTACACCGATCTGGTCACGACCGGAAAGATCGGTGCGATCAACGTCGAGCCCGCGCCGCTGTCGGTCGAGGCGGTGCTGGCCGACCGGGGGATCGAGAAGCAGAAGCGCTCCGGGATCGAGCGATTCATGCCCGCACTGTTCGCCTACGACCTTCCCCCCACCCGCCGGGCCGTCACCGACGAGACACCGTCCTCGCCGGTGCGGGTTCCGATGGCGTCGTGCCGGCTGACCGAAGACCAGACCAACGATGTGGTCGCGTTCGGCCGGGCCCACGATCTGAGCCTGCACGCGGTGCTCTCAGCGGCCGTGCTGATGGCCGAATGGCAGCTGCGCGGCAAACTGAGCATCCCGGTGCCCTACGTCTACACCGTCGATCTGAGATATTTTCTGTCACCGCCGGTTTCGGCCACCGGATGCACCAACCCGATCGGGCTGGCCACCTACCTCGCCGAGATCGATGCCAAGACCGATCTGGTCGAGATGGCTCGCGGCATCGCCGAGAACTTCCAGAAAGACCTGGATGAGGGTGTCATCCAGCAGTCCCGGCTGCACTTCAGCCCGCAGTACGTCGGAAACCCGCCCGGCATGCCGGACGTCGTGGTGTTGAGCAACAACGGGCTGGTTCCGCCGGTGCGGACACCACCCGGTGTGGAGGTGACCACCACCCACGGCGAGCTGTATTTCGCGGTCAGCGCCGGGATCGACATCTACTTCACCCAGATCTTCTCCGGGCAGCTCAACATCGAGTACCACTCGCACGGTCCCGAGCCGGAACGCTCGGTGGAGGCGATCCGCACGCTGCTCTGCGGCATCGCCGAGCAGCACGCGGCCGCCGGCGTCAGCTGACCGGGCCGAAGGCGTAGCGGTGGTACTGCAGCATTCCGCGCAGCGGCGGCAACGCGCGAGCCACCCGGCTGGACCGCCGGAATCCCGCCGGCACCCGGCTGAAGGTCTGCGCGTCGAAGAGATTGGCCGCGGCCAGCAGCCGGATACCGGTGACCGAGTCGAGAATGTCGGCCGGGCCGTTGACCGCCCAGTGCAGCGTGGCGCCGGACTGTCGCTGCAGTCGGTGCGTCTTCTGCGATTTGATCCCGAGCCAGTTGTAGAAGTCGATCTGCAGCTCACCGGCGGGGAACTTCTCGACGATGCTCTGCAGCAGTGCCACCCCGTCGGATTCGGTCAGATACATGCTGATGCCCTCGGCCAGCAACAGCACCGGACGGTCGGAGGGAATCTCGTCCAGCCAGGACGGGTCGGTCGCCGACGTCGCAACCAGGTGATAGCCCGGGCGGTCGGGATAGATCTGCTCGCGCAACGCGATCACCGGCGGCTGGTCGACGTCGTACCAGGCCACCTCCGGTCCCGGATCTATCCGGAAGACGCGGGCGTCCAGGCCGCAGCCCAGGTGGATGACGGTGGACTCCGGGTGAGCCGCCAGGAACTGGCGTGCCCAGATGTCGTACTGAGCGGTGCGCACCGTCACCAGGGGTGCCCACCGGCCGTCGGCTTTGAGTGCGTCCCAGTCGAAGTCGATGCGCTCGACCGCCTCCTTGGCGTACCGATCGCCCAGGACGGGCTGGGCGAAATCGGCGTCGAGTGCCTTGAGGTACAGCGTCGTCAACATGGTTGCAGCGGCGCCGCGCAGGTCGACGGGGATCTTGTCTGCCACGTCGGGGAGCCTAATACCCTGGACGGGCACTCGATGCACCGCACGGTCGAACCCGGCGGTTCAGCGAGGCTCTACGCAGGAGAGCCGAAGCTGGGACCGCCGCATGAACCAGGAGGCACACATGGTGGATGAGACCAAGGACAGCGCGCAGGCGCCGCGGATCCTGTTGCTCTACTACAGCTACACTGGGCAGGCGCTCAAAGTGCTCGATGCGGCAGGCGAGGTGTTCGCCGAGCGGGGCTGCGAGGTGGTCAAGGCCGGTATCGAGTTCACCGATCCGCGCTATGCGCAGCGGTTCTCGCGGTTCCCGATGCGCCGGGTCTGGCCGGACATGCTCAGTGTGCTCAAACCCCAGCAGCGGGGCGAGACGGGGGAGATCCGCACCCCCGACGCCGTGCGCGACGGCGACTACGACCTGATCTGCATCGGCTCGCCGACCTGGTGGAAGGCGCCGGCCATGCCGATCCGGTCGTTCCTGCAAACTGACGAGGCGCGAAAGTTGCTGGACGGCAAGCCGTTCGCGGTGTTCACGGTGTGCCGCGAGTACTGGCAGGAGAACTACGCCGAGGTCTGCCGGCTCGGCGAGGACTGCGGTGGCCGCTACACCGACGAGATCCACTTCACCTATCCCGGGGACCCACTGCGCTCGATGCTGTCGCTGACCAGCTACCTGGGTAGCGGGCGCTACCGCACGCGCTACCTGGGTCTGCGGCTTCCGCCCACCAACGTCCAACCCGAGCAACTGGACCGGGTCCGCAAGTTCGCGGCGGGCCTGGTGAGCCGGTTGTTCGGCAAGTAGGCCGAAAACTCAGAAGTACTCGGAAGAATTCAGAAGTACTCGGAAGAATTAGGAAGGCACCGATGCCCCGATCCTTCGACATCGTGTTCGAGTCGCCCGCGAGCGTTGAGCAGGTCCACTCCGCGTTCGGCTCGCGCGACTACTGGCTGGCCCGAATCGAGGCCTTCGAGGGGGAGAAAACCCTGGACTCGCTGGCCGTCGACGCCGACGGCACGGTGCGGGTCGTGGTCACCGAGGATCTGCGCCACGGCGCATTGCCGGGAATGCTCACCAAGATCTACCGCGGCGACCTCAACATCGTCACCACCGAGGTCTGGAGCCCCGCCGGGGACGGCCGGGTCAGCGGCGATATCGACGTCGCCGTGGTGGGGGCGCCGGGCGGCGGGGGCGGCACCGCAATGCTGCAACCCGCCGGCAGCGGGTCGCGGATGGACCTGACCGGGACCATCGAGTTCAAGATCCCGCTGGTCGGCGGACCTATCGAGAGCTTCTTAGCGAAAGAGTTCGCCCAGGGGATTCCCGAGATTCAGCGGTTCACCGCCCAGTGGCTGAGCGAGCGGACCGGACAATGACAGGGCCTGAGACCCCGCGGTTCATCCCCAGTCACGTGCCGGGGGCGGCCGAGGCGCTGGCCCGGCTCGACATGCCACTGGACGAGGCCATGATGACCCAGCGCGCGGTGCGGCGGGTCTACTCCGATCCGGTCGACGACGCGGTGGTGCTCAAGTGCATCGAGCTGGCACTGCGGGCCCCCACCGGCAATGACGGGCAGAACTGGGAGTTCATCGTGGTCCGGGACCGCCGCGTCAAGGAAGAACTGGCCAAGCGTTACCGGCAGGCATGGAAGATTCAGCGTGGCGTGGTGCTGCGGCGCAAGCTCAAGACCGACGAATCGATCGCGGGCATCGCGCGCGCGATGGAGTGGCAGATCGATCACTTCGCCGAGATCCCGGTACTGGTGGTGGCCTGCCTGCGCCTGGGGGCCCGGGAGGGACGGCTGCCGGTGGTGCGGATGCCGCATATCGCCGAGTCGGCCTACTGGGGGTCGATCTACCCCAGCGTGCAGAATCTGCTGCTGGCGGCTCGCGCCATGGGGCTGGGCGCTTCGCTGATCACGCTGCCGCTGTGGAGCCAGCGTGCGGCGCGGCGCATCCTGGGCCTGCCGCACGCGGTCACGCCCTGTTGCATCGTGCCGTTGGGCTGGCCGCGCGGACGCTACGGCCCGACCACCCGCCGGCCGGTGGGGGAGGTCGTCCATCTGGACGGCTTCGGCAACAGGCCGTGGCTGACCAAATGATCCGTTTCGGATGAAATAACACGGTTTAGTGGTCGGAGATACCTTTACGACGCCGTCAAAGATTATAAAATCGTGTCCTAGCCACTAGGTACGTACCGCTTAACTGATGTAGGTTCGGCCCGGTCGTGTTCAGTGCATTGGTCGGGGGGACTCATGGACGTCGGTAAAAACACATCTGAGGCGAAGGTCTCCGCGCTGGTACCGGTCGGTGTGGTCACCGCCGCGCTGGTCGCACCGGTGGCGACATCGCCGGCGATGTCCGCGGTCGAGCGGGAGCTGCTGTTGCTCAGTGGCGCGGACCCGCTGATGAACGTTCCGCTGAACCTGTTCCAGGTGCTTGCCAACGTCCCCAGCACCGAACTCGGGGCGACGACCGTACTCGGCAACTCGCTGATCTACAGCGGGAACTGGTGGTCGCCGCGCGCCACCAACATCTGGGGCCGGCAGCCCGGGGCCGGCCCGAGCGGTGCCCAGCTGGACGGCTGCGGCAACCCAAGAGGGCTGAACTGGTCTTACCGACCAGAAGATGAGCCGAAGACAACCATGATGTGCGACTTAGCAGACGTTAGTCCGCAGCCAATGTAAATTATCCCGTACTCGCTTAGACACCAGACCGTGACACCGATATGCTGTCACGGTTCGATCGGGACACAAGGGGGAAATGTGATTAGTGGTGTGACGCGACAGCGCGGTGGTGCACATCGTGCGGTGCCTCAGCGGCGATACGCACTTGCCGGCGAGAATCGTGCTCAGCGGCGACTTGCGGCTGCTGGTGCGCATCGTGCTCTGCCGCAGCGGCGGTATGCGACTGCCGGTGCCGCGGCTGCCGCCGCCAGTATGGTGGCGATTGCCCCGGTAGCACCGGTCACCCCGTGGGGCCCCGGCCTGACCGCCGCCCAGCGGGCGGTGCAGCTGACAGCCGAGGGCTCCCTCCTCAATGTCCCGCTCAACCTGTTCCAGGCCATCGTCAACATTCCTCACAATGAGATCGACGCGCTCCAGGGCTTGGGCAACTCACTGTTTTTCAGTGGGACGTGGTTCGCCGCGAGTGGCACCAACATCTGGGGTGAGGATCCCGGCGACCCGGGGCACTTCATGTCGGTCATCAATATGGCGCTGCCGTTCCCTGGACTTACCGGCCAGGATGACCCGCTCCCCGGATACGATGGCTTCAGTTGGGATGATGCGGCGGCCGGCCATCTGGGCTTGGGCCAGCAGGTCATCCTGATGCTCAACGCTATGATTCCTGTCAGCGCGTCCAGTGATGCCGACTGGAGTGGGCCGCTGATTCCGACGGCGCCCATCACGGGTTTTGCCTCGATCGACCAGACAATATGGAACGCACTGATCTGGACCGGGCAGCAGCAATACCCGATGATCAACGACTGGTTCAAGGTTCCGCTCTCGGATTTGCAGGACGGGTACACCTTCGGTCCGGCCGTCGACCCTTCCGCCGGTGTCGGCCCGAACGGGCAGGTGCCCACCGACGACGTCTACCAGATCCCCGGCACGCATCCGGCGACGGCGGCCGACTTCCCCAACGGCCTCCCGGACGGGGCTACCGTCGACCCGGACACAGGGTATGTCCTCAACGCCAACGACAATGTCATCCAACTCATGCCGTGGTCTGGTGAGGAATTCAAGCTGGATTTGGCCTACCCCTTCCAGCACTTCTGGGAGAGCCTGCAGGCTCCGATCGATCCCGACACCTACATGCAGGGCTTCCAGTTGCCCGACCTGACCGATTTCGGCCGAGCCCTGCAGACCATGCTGGCAAGCTCGGTGGTCGCGTTCGACCCGTGGGTCGAGGGCAGCCCGTTCTGCCTGCAAGTGTGCGGTTCCATACCGGACATGTTCAGCATGCCGGGGATGGTCAAATCCATCGGCGACCTGTGGCCGGGAAACACCTCCATTGACCACTGGCTTGAGCTGCTCAACACGCCCGGAACCGGTCCCGGTGACCTGGACAACCCGTTCGGCATGACCAACAATCCGGTGCAGACGACGGTCAACATGACCAACCTGTTCATGGTGGGTCTGCGCACGATGTTCAGCCTCGGCAACCCGCTCCCCGACCAGGCTCCGGACGGTGTCAATACCCCGATCGCGTTCCCGGTCAGCCCGGTGGCGCAGGAGCTCATCGACTTGATGCAGAAGGACATCTTCCCGGGCGTGGACTTCGCGGGACAGGACGGCAGCAGCGTGCAGGACTTCGCCGGCCTCATCGCGGACGCCTTCCACTACACGCCGATCGACTACAGCGACCCGAACTGGTTGGTTGATGCCATTCCGCCGAACACCATCGAAGAGTGGTTGGCCTCGCTGTTTGGCGGTTGGGCTCTCTAAGGCGCTATCTGTCAGACACGCCCTAAACGGCTCCATGGCAGCCCATTTCGCTCAGGCGGGGTGGGCTGCCATGCGTTTCTGTTCGGCCGCTTCGTCGAGCGCACTGACAGCGGGGCGACGCACTGCACTTCATTGATGCTTTGGTAGATTACCTACGTCCGTTACGGACTACGTCAGTTCACCTTTTGGAGGACCATCGGGATGGTTGCTGCCCTGCGCGCGTACTGCTGTGCCGGGTTGGCGATCACTACCGCGGGTCTCATAGCCACCGCTCCGGCAATGCCGCCCGTGCCGCAACCCACCGTGGTTCACCTGGCGGAACGCCTGACCGCCGGTGAATCGTTGCTGAATGTTCCACTGAATCTTTTGCAGGCCCTCGCCAACATTCCGGCGAATGAGATCCACGCGCTGGACACGTTGTCTCAGTCACTGTTCTACAGCGGCCCCTGGTTCGTCGGCAGCCCGACGAATATCTGGGGTGAGGATCCCGGTGACCCGGGGCACTTCGAGTCGGTCATCCAGTTGTTGGTGCCGTTCCCCGAGTTGTCCGGCGCCGGACACGAAGGCGAGTTGTTCTACCCCGGTCTCGGTCAGCAGCTGGCCATGCTGGCCGCGGTGGAGATCCCGGTCGATCCCAGCTGTGCCAGCCTGGACTGCCTGCCGATCATGCCGACCAGCCCGATCACCGGCTTCACCTGGATCGACCAGCCCATCTGGAGCCTGCTGGTCATCAGCGGCCTACAGAGGTTCCCGCTGATCCAAAACTGGTTTCAGGTCCCGTTTTCGGACATGACGAACGGGAACTCCTACTACTTCGACCCGAATTCGCCGGGCATGCTCAACAGTGGGCTGGCCCACGACGGCTTCTACTGGGAGGGCAGTCGCACCCTGGAACAACTGGGGCTGAATCCCGCCGACTACCCCGACATCCATCCGGATGCCCCGTTGATGCCGTGGGCCGGCTCGTCCTACGAGATGAACTTCGAGGAGCCGTTCACCAATTTCTTCAACAGCCTCATGGCGCCGTTCGACCCCGACAAGTTCGAGATGCCCGACCTGGTGGAGCTCGGCAGGGCCCTGCAGGCCGTGCTGGCGTCCATGCTGGTCGCGTTCAACCCGTTTGTCCCGGGCAGCCTGTTCTGCCCGGGGCCGTGCCTGCTGCCTGACCCGTCGGGCAACATCATGGATCCCAGCGACTGGTCGCTGCCCAGCTACTATGTCCTGGCGAAGGCGGTCGGCGACCTGTGGCCGGGCAACCCGGTTATCGACGAATGGCTGAGCGCCTACGCCGACGGCACCGCTAACGTCTCCACGCCGGAGATCATCGACTACGAGGCCTGGCTGTGGCGACTGGGCACGGTTCTGCTCGACCTGAAGAACCCGCTGCCTGACGATCCGGTGATCGATACCACGCCCTACCTGCCCACCATCGACCAGATCCACGACTTCCTCGGCAGCTACCTGTACAACATCGCCGACAACATCGGGGTACTGGGTCCCTTTGACGTGCAAGGACTCTGGGACGCCCTGTTCGACGTCACTGCGGCATAGTGCCGGCTCGTCCTACCCTGCGATCAAGCCGGACAGGTCCGGCAGGTACGGGTACAGATCCGGCAGTGCCGTCTCCGGCAGCATTCCCAGATCGACCTGGTATGCGGTCCAGCCCTGCTCGAATCCGAGTTGGAGGTTCTGTGACACCACATCCCAGTCGATCGCGGGCATGCTCCACGACACCGGTGTGGCGATGTCGGCGGGATCGGAGCGGTCGTAGCCCAAGTCGATCAGCACCCGCAGGGCGGGCTGTACCAGGTCGGCCATCGCCGGCCCGAACAACGGGAACTGCCGCAGCGGCTCCAGCAGCGGCAGGTTCATGGTGGGGATCAGATAGAAGGAGGTGTCGCCGTCGTAACCCTCCGACATCGGTAGTTTCACCGCGTCCGCCATCGCGGTCGGATCCCAAGAACTGGGGTAGCCGGTGATCAAGTAGGGATGGAGGTAGACGTAGCCCGCCATCGAGTTCGCCAATGCCAGCAAGTTCATCGGATGATTCGGGTAATCGGTGGCGCCGCTGTACTCGAAGTTGTAGATGTCGACTGTGTACGGCGAGTCGACAGGAGTCGGGGGAGGGGTCAGCCCCCAGGGGTCGGGAAAGCGGGTAAAGATTCCGCCGTTGGGACTGTTGAGGTCTTCGACCAGCACGAAATGCAAGTCAGCCGCAGCGGGTGCGCTGCTGCCCGCCTGGCCGAGGTCGATCAACGCTTGGGTGGCGATCGCCGTGGTCGATGAGACGCCGAAGACGGTGACCGGCCCGTCCGCCAGGTGTTTCACGATGTCCTGGTTCAGTGTCTGAGCCGCGTCGAGGAGGCTCTGTTGGTAGTTGGCGGGATTCAGCGGTTCGACGACCGGGGTGTAGCCCGGGTAGACCGATTGACCCGGGAACGGGTTCTCAGGATTGATGAACAGGTCCATGACCCGTTGGTCGTAGATCGCGCCGGGATCGGGTGTCATGACGTAACCCATGATCAATGCGGTGCCGGTGTCCTCCCCGAAAGCGAACGCCGGATTGAACACCGAGGTCAGCCCCATCAGGCCGGCGCAACCCCCCGCCAACAAGCCGGCCGTCATCCACCGATAGCTAGAGTGCGTCATCAAATCCCCCAATTATCTCGCACACATGACCGTGCCAGCGTACACAGGAACTTGTCCCAGCGCCTGCCGAGGTGGCGAATAGTTGCGCGAGGGTCAGATATTGCCGCCGGGCACTCGGCGGCACACCGGACGATAGGGTGGCCAGGTGGCTTTACCAGCACCGGGTGTCGACCGCGCGGCGATAGTCACCGGCGCATCGTCGGGGATCGGTACCGCGGTGGCGCGTGAGCTCGCCCGCCGCGGCCACCAGCTGATTCTGGTGGCGCGCAGCGCTGATCCGCTGCACGCGCTCGCGGCCGAGCTGAGTCCCCACCCGGTGCACGTACTGGTGACCGACCTGTCCTGCCGAACTGAACGCGCGGCCTTGGAGAGCCGGATCGCTGAGCTGGGATTGATCCCGGACATCCTGGTCAACAACGCCGGCGTGTCGGTGGTGGCACTGGCAGCCAAGACGGAGCCGGCGCGTCAACTGGACCTGGTCGAGGTCGATGTCGCCGCTGTGGTCGACCTGTGCAGCAGGTTTCTGCCGGGCATGGTGGCACGGGGGCGTGGTGCCGTGCTGAATGTGTCGTCGGTGGCCGGCTTCGGCCCGCTGCCCGGACAGGCGACTTACGGTGCCGCCAAGGCGTTCGTCGCCTCCTACACCGAGAGCCTGCGCAGTGAACTGAGCGGCACCGGCGTCACCGTCACCGCACTGTGCCCGGGGCCGGTGGACACCCAATTGGACGTCACGGCCGGTTTCCGAGAGGGAGAACGCAAGCAGGTGCTGCCCGCCGTCATGTGGAAGTCGGTGGACAAGGTGGCTCGGGCAGCGGTCGACGGCTTGGCTTCGGGAAAGGGCCGGGTGACGCCCGGGTGGGCGAACAAGTTGCTGGTGGTCGCCTACCGGTTCGTGCCGCACGGCCCGCTGCTACCGTTGCTGGCGCGGCGTACTCCATTGTCGACTCGCAGCTCGGGTAGGGGGTTTACCCGGATATCTTCGAGGTCGGAGGGCAGGCACGCGCCGGATAGGGGGAGCAGTGTGGTGCTTGAGGTGATCGACAAGGGCTGTGTGAGTGAGGCCCATCCTGTTCCGCTGCTGTTCGTCCACGGCGCCTGGCACGGCGCTTGGTGTTGGGACGAGAATTTCCTCGGATACTTCGCCGACCAGGGTTACCACGCGTTGGCGGTCAGCTTTCGTGGTCACGGCGGCAGCTCCACCGACAAACCGCTGCGAAGCTGCAGCGTCGAGGACTACGTCGAGGACGTCAGATCGGTCGCTGACGGCCTGCCGGTAGCTCCGGTGGTGATCGGTCACTCGATGGGCGGGCTGATCGTGCAGAAGTATCTCGAGAGCCGCCCCTCGCCGGCCGGGGTCCTGATGGCGTCGATTCCCCCGCAGGGCAACTACGGGTCGAGTCTGCGCTGGCTGCGCAGCCACCCGTGGCATGCGATCAAGGTGGCGGTCACCGGCAGGTCACTGCCCTACATCAACACGCCCGAGCTGGCCCGGGAGAAGTTCTTCTCCGCGGCGACCCCCGAGGACCAGGTGCTGGAGTGTGCGGCGCGGCTGCAGGAGGACAGCGCCCGGGTCAGTCTCGACTGCCTGATGCTCAACCTGCCGCGCCCGGAGCGGGTGGCGACGCCGTTGCTGGTGCTGGGAGCCGACCAGGACGGTGCGCACACCCGCAAAGAGGTGGAGGCTACGGCGCGCGCCTACGGCACCGAGGCGGAGTTCTTTCCCGGCATGGGCCACAACATGATGCTCGAGTCGGGTTGGGAGGCCGTGGCCGAACGAATCCACGGCTGGCTCGGTGGCCGCGGGCTGTAGTCCCTATCTGGCCGGTCAGTCCTTGGCGAAGCAGTACAGCCGGTAGACGAACTCGCCGTTCTTCAGCGCGCCGTTGAAAGTCCAGTCGGTCGCCGCGCTGGCGAAGCGGGCCACGCTGCCGTGGTGGGCGATCATGTCCTGCTTGCGGGCCAGGTTCTTCTCGTTTCCGCGTAGTACGGCCAAGCTGATGTCCTCCTGGGTCACCAGCCGCAGTCCGGTGTTCGCCAGCTCGGCGTCCCACTGGGCCAGCTCGCTGCGCCGGCGGAAGTCGGTGTAGAGGAAGTGACCACCCGGGGCCAGCACCCGCGCCGCGCCGTCGAAGAACCGTGCCGGATGCGGGTACAGGTGCGATGCCTCGACATGCAGCACCACGTCGAACGAACCCTCGCCGAAGGGCAGGTTCTCTGCATCGCCCTGCACGAAATCCATCCCGGGCAGTTGATGGCGCTCCCGGCAGAACTCGATGGCGGTCTCGTTGAGATCCAGGCCGGTGTAGGAGGCGGGTTTGAAGGTGCGGGCCACATATGACGCGCCGCCACCGTGACCGCAGCTGACCTCGAGCACCTTCTTGCCGGTCAGATCCACCTGCGCGGCGGTGCGGTGATACTGCTGGATGAAGAACCGGTTGGCCTCGTCGGAAGCCTCCAGCGGCACCGCCATCGGCGGGTCTTCCTCGTACCCGTAATTCAGGAACAACCAGTCGTCACCGCTGAGCATCTTGGTCTGGGTGGCGAACCGCTTCGTCACGAATGAGGTGAACACCAGGTGATAGACGAACGGATTCGTCATCACGCGGTGGGTTACCGGGTTGAATATCAGGCGGTTCATCGTGGCCATCGGGGCAGTATGTCACGGCTGTGATGCGCTGCCCGCGACCGGGTCACGGGCCCGGGCAGGGCCTGCGTCACCGCAATTCGCGCATCAAGATTCGTTCCCACGTCCGATCGGTCAGCAGCGCCCGCGCGAGCACGGTGGCCTTGCCGGAGAGTCCGACGACGTAGCGCGGCTTGGGGTTGCGAGCCCGCGCCACGCGCACCACCGCACGGGCGACCACGTCGGGTTCGATCATCACGCCGCGCTTCGCCGACAACCGGCGGGTGTTCTCGGCGTAGCGGTGTTTGAAGTCGCCGTAGGGATCATCGTCGGCGTAGGTGGGATCCTGCTCCTGCTGCGAGGTGACGAACGGGGTTCGTACCGCGGTCGGGTCAAGCAGCACCACCTTCACGCCGAACGGTGCCACCTCCGCGCGCAATGCCAGCGACAGCGCCTCCACGCCGTACTTGACCACGTGATAGCCGCCGGCCCCCGGGCCGGCGAAGCGACCCCCGGTGCTGCCGATGTTGATGATGATGCCAGTCCCGCGCTCACGCATGCCGGGCAACACAGTCTGCGACAAATGAAGTGCTGCAATCACATTGGTCTCAAAAAGGGTGCGTAGGTCCGTCAGCGCCACTTGTTCGAGCGGACTGGTCAGCGGAAACCCGGCGCAGTTGACCAGAACGTCCACCCCGCCGTGCTCGGCTCCGATCTCGGCGATGAGGTGCCCCACCGCGGCCTCGTCGGTGACGTCGAGGGCGCGGGCCGTCAGCCCCCGCGCCGCAAGCCGTTGCAGCGCTTCGGGATTGCGGCCGACCGCGAATACGCGGTAGCCGGCGGCCTGCAGCTTCTCGGCGGTCGCCTCGCCGATCCCGCTCGTTGCTCCGGTGACCAGCGCTACCGGCTGGCCGTTCATCGGGTGCCGGTGTTCCCGGACTGTGCGGGCGCGGGGTCCAGGCCGGTCTCGGCGGGCACCAACTCGACGGGCAGGTGCTCCAGGCCGCGCATCGTCGCATTGACCAGGTGGCGGTGCTCCCCGTCCAGCCGGATCTCTTTGACGTGGGGGATCAGCTGGGTCAGTACCCGGCTCACTTCAATGCGGGTCAGGTGCGTGCCGAGGCAGTAGTGCGCGCCGCCACCGAAAGCGAGGTGGTCGGTGGGATTGCGGTCCAGGTCGAAGGTGTCCGGATCCGGGTAGTGCCGTGGATCGCGGTTGGCGGCCGCATACAACACCAACACCCGCGCACCGGCCGGGATGGTGTGGTCGCCGACTCGGTAGTCGCGGGTCGCGGTCCGGTAGAACCCCTGAACCGGCGAGACCAGCCGGAGCTGCTCCTCGATCGCTGCGGGGATCAGCTCGGGATGTTCGCGCAGCCGCGTGTAGACGTCCGGACGCTGTGCCAGCGTCAGGAACAGGCCCGAGATCAGGTTCGTCGTGGTCTCGCTGCCGGCACCGACGAGCATCGACGCGGTCCAGAACACCTCGTCGTCGGAGAGGGTGTCATCCCCGCTGGGCGCCGCCAGCATCGAGATCAAGTCGTCGCCGGGCGTGGCGCGGCGCACCTTGATCATCGGGTCGAGGCTGCGGTGCATAGCGATGACCGCCTGACTCGAGCGCATGTTCATCGTCATCCCGCGCAGGTTCAGCGGGGCGAACGCGGCCTCGTTGATGGTGTCGGCCCATTCCAGGAACTGGTGGCGGTCTTCCTGCGGTATCGCCAACATCATCGTGATCAGCCGGTTCGGCAGCGGTTTGGCCAGGTCGGCCACGATCTCGACCCGTCCGCGTTTGATCATCGCGGCGACGAGTTCGTCCGCGGCGCGGTTGATGTTGATCTCCCACGACTTCATCGCGCGCGGCGTGAATGCCCGCGACACCGACCGGCGCAACCGGGTGTGCACCGGCGGGTCGGTGGCGTTCATGGTCTGCAGGCGGACCCGGAAGCGAGCCTGGCTTTCCGCCGAAGACAACGCCTCATCGTCGCGCAACGCCTGACGGACCTCGTCGTAACCAGGGATGATCCAGATGCCGCGCTTGCGGCTGTACCAGACCTTCGGGCCGGTCAACAGCGTGCGATATCCCGGATAGGGGTCGTGCATCGTCTCGCGGGCGAATGGGTCGAAGTCGGTCAGCGGTGCGGTTTCGCGTCCGGTCAGGGCGTACCGGTAGGCGGTCGCCCGGTCGCGGGCCACCCCGACCAGCCCGTCGGTGCCGATCTTGAGCAGGCTGGCGCGAAAACGGAGCCGGCGCGTCAGTTCCCTCTTGTCCATCTGGCAAGCCCCTCGATCGTCAGGTTTGGAGCAAGATCGGGCCGCGATCGGCCGCGATTATGTCGCCGTCACCCTAACCCGGTATCCGCCGTCGCCTGAAGGGACGTCGGTCACCAAAGAAGCGCCGGAGCTCCGGGACGGCAGTCCCAGAACTCCGGCGCTTCGCTGCTTGGCGTCAGTCCTTGACGAGGTCGAAAATTCGGTAGGTGATCTCACCGCGGTCCAGGTCGCGGTAGAACAGCGACCCCTCGACCACGGCGAACTCCCGGGCGAACCGGCGCAGGTAGAACGGCATCCGCTCGTTGATCAGGTCGTTGGAGCGCGGCGAGTTCGCTGCCAGGCCGCGGACGACCTCGCGGCTGATGTCACGCTCGTTGACCAGCCGCAGCGGCGGGGTCGCCAAGGTCTGCTGCCAGGACTCGATGTCCTCTTTGGCACGGAAGTCGGTGTGCAGGAAGTGCCCGCCGGGACGCAGCACCCGTCCCACCTCACGGACGAACTGCCCGAAGTCGGGGTAGATGTGCGAGGCCTCGACGTTGACCACCGCGTCGAACGAATTGTCGGGGAACGGCAGGTTCAGCGCATCACCCTGCACGAAGTCCAGCCCCGGCACCTGGTGGCGCTTCTGGCAGAAGGCAACGCCTTCGGGGTTGAAGTCCAAGCCGGTGTAGGAGGCCGGCTTGAGGGTCCGGGCCAGGAAAGAGGCACCACCGCCGTGGCCCGAGCTGACCTCGAGTACGTTCTTGCCGGCCAAGTCGATCTGGGTGGCGGTCTGGTGGTAGAGCTGGATCGAGTACCGGTTGGGCTCGTCGGCGTCATCCAGCTGGAGGCCCAGCGGCGGGTCCTGCTCGTAACCCCAGTTGAGGAAGACGACGTCGTCGTGTCCCATCCGCTTGGTCATGAATGGGTACCAGTATTTGAAGGCCTTCTTGTACAGCGGCATCGCCGAGATGCGGTAGACCAGATCGGCGCCGACTTTTTCCAATGTCTCTGACGGAGAACGAACCATACCGGAAGTATGGCACAGCTCAGCGGGTGCTTTAGACCCCGGTAACCTGCGTCGGCAGCTGTGCGCGCTGCGGCTCGCCGCGGTAGCGCGACGGGGCTCCGTCGATCTTGCAGATGCGCCACATCAGCCGGGCCGCGGGATTCATCAGACCGAGTTCATGGCAGAGCATCCGAACATCGGCGAACATGTCCCGCCACGTCTGGCGTGCCTCCGGTGTACCGAAAAACCAGTCCTTACGCGCTGACCGCGGAATGTCGAACGTCCGGAAAAACCTGCGCGGCGGCACGACCATCGCCTGGCCGAGCATCCGCATGACAACCGGCACGTACAGCGAGAGAGCGAACCGGCTGCTCCACCACAATCGAGGGACCCGTCGCTCCAGATACTTGTGCGCGAAAGAGATGTGACGCGCTTCTTCGGCGACGTGGATGCCGATCATTCTCCTGATGACCGGATGGACCGACACGTCTTCGCGCAAGGTATTGGTCTGCAGATAGTCGAACGGGACCTCGCCGGCCACAACCCCGAAGAAGAACGCGTTCGGCAACGGCCCGGCGTATAGCGGCACCATCGGCGAGAGCAGGCGTAACCACCGCGGCATCCCGGGGACATCGATCCCGATGCGGTTCACCAACTCCTGGAACATCAGGGTGTGGTTGCACTCCTCGATGGATTCATGCAGGCAGTACCGGTACTCAGCTGAGCCATTCGGTATCCAGAACGTGTAGTGCATGAGGCCCCGCACCAGAATGCCCTCGAACTGCACGCCGACCTTGGCCATGTTGGCCTGTCGCCACATGCCTATCGCGATCTGCTTCGCCAAGGGCTGTGCCCGGTACCACGGGTGGCGTCCCAGCGGGTCAGCCGTCGAAAGAACCCAGCCCGGGTCATCGGGCCTGACAGCGAGTTCGGGCGAGTCCCATTCGATGTCGACGTACGGGTTGAAATTGCGCCGTACCGAACTTTCGGAGAGCGTCGCGAGCACCTCGCCGTAGGCTGCGTCATCGCCGATTTCCATCGCGTGCTTCCAGCGTCTGACGAGGTACAAGCCGGCCAAGGGCGCAGAGGAGACCGCCAGCACGCCGACCAGGAGCCAGCAGATGTTGATCACAGCGGTCGACATTGGCGAATGCGCTCCCTCTAGATCCGCGTGCCCCCAGCACGCGACTGCGCTGAAGCCTACCCTCGAAATTGGCAAAACACTAAGATCCGTCGCACCGTTGTGGTGTGATTGCCGCCATCTCGCGACCGGGCAGCGTCCGTTAGTTTACCTGCGAGTGCGGCTATTGCGCGCAGTTCGGCTGACCTGCGCGCACTGCGGCGCGCCGCGGCGTTGCGGTAGCGTGTTCACCTTATGGGGACCCAGCAGTACCTGAACTACGACGCCGTCATCGTGGGCGCTGGCTTCGGCGGGATCGGCGCCGCGATCCAACTCAATCGGCTGGGCTACGACAACCTCCTGATCGTCGACCGCGAGGACGGGCTGGGCGGAACGTGGCGGGTCAACCACTATCCGGGCCTGTCGGTCGACCAACCCTCGACTACGTATTCCTATTGGTTCGAGCCGAACCCGTATTGGTCGCGACTGTTCGCGCCGGGCAGCGAGGTCAAGGCCTATGCCGAGCATGTCGCGGACAAATACGACGTCCGCCGCTACATGCGGTTCAACACCTGCGTCGACGGCGCCCAGTGGGACGAGGAGGCCAAGGGGTGGCGGGTGGCGCTGGCCGGCGGTGAGACGCTGACTGCGCAGTTCCTCATTGTCGCGACCGGTTTTCTGTGTCAGCCGAAGATCCCGGACATCCCCGGCATCGACACGTTCGCCGGTCGCATCATCCACACCGCCGCCTGGGACCACGAGTACTCGATGGACGGGCGTCGTGCGGCGATCATCGGAACCGGCTCCACCGGAATCCAGGTCATCCCCGAACTGGCCAAAGAAGTCGCCGAACTCACGGTGTATCAGCGCACCCCGATCCTGGTGACACCCAAATCTGACGTCGTTTTCCCGCCGGTGATACAGCGGATGTTCGCCCGGGTCCCTTTCACCCAGCGCATCGTGCGGTGGATCACCGACAACGTCACGGACTTCATGATGGTCCTGACGATGTGGCGCTACCGGCGGTTCAAGTTCGTCAACAAGGCGATGGCGGCCCAATCCGCCCTGCATCGGCTGATGTCGGTGCGGGACCGCGAGCTGGCCCGCAAGATGAGCCCCGATTTCGACTTCGGCTGTAAGCGTCCGACGATCTCCAATGACTACTATCCGACGTTCACCAAGCCGCACGTGCACCTGGAGACGGCCGGTATCGAGCGGATCGAACCGGACGGCATCGTTTCCTGCGACGGCACCAAGCGGGACATCGACACCCTGGTGTTGGCGACCGGCTACGACGTGTGGGAGGGCAACCTGCCGGCAATCGAGGTGGTCGGTCGCGGTGGTCGCAACCTGGGGAAGTGGTGGCGGGAGACGCGCTTCCAGGCCTACCAGGGCATCACGGTGCCGCAGTTCCCGAACTTTTTGACCATGGCCAGCCCATTCGCCTGGGTAGGGTTGTCCTGGTTCAACACCGTGGAGTATCAGATGCGGCATATGAACCGGTTGTTCAGCGAGCTGCAGCAGCGCCAGGGGCGCACCTTCGAAGTCACCGAAGACGCCAACACTCGGTTTTACGAGCGCATGATGGACCTGCTCGACAGTTCGGTGTTCCACCTCGGCAACTGCGCGACCTCGAACTCCTATTGGTTCAACCACAATACCGGCGAGGCCCCACTGTTCCGGCCGACCTCGGTGCGCAGCGCGGTGAAAGAGCAGGATCACTTTCCGCTGTCGGACTATCTGATCGGGTAGTTTCCAGCGCCGCGGTCCTGAACTGGGGGTTAAAGTGATCGCTTCGGGTAAATCGTCTGGTGGGGGGCCTCGGGAAGTGACGAAGATGCGCCAGCTGAGCCGGAGGCTGCCGTCCGCACCAGCGTTGGTCCGCCGGTTGGCGGTGCCGATAATCCTCGGCTGGGTGGCCATCACACTGCTGGTGAGCCTGGCGGTCCCGCCGCTGGAACAGGTCGCCAAGGACCATCCGGTGTCGTTGAGCGCCAAGGACGCACCGTCGATTCAGGCCATGGCGCGGCTGGGACATGCTTTCCAGCAATCGAGCATCGGCAGCGCGGCGATGATTGTCATCGAAGGTGACCAGCCGCTCGGCGAAGCCGCCCACCACTACTACAACGAGCTGATTGCCCAGCTCAACGCGGACACGACGCACGTCCAGCACATCCAGGACTTCTGGGGGGACCCGCTCACCGCGGGCGGAGCTCAAAGTCTCGACGGCAAGGCGGCGTTGGTCGAGTTGAACCTCGCCGGAAACCAGGGTGAGGTGCTGTCCAACGAGTCCGTTGAGGCTGTCCGCGACATCGTTCACCGCACACTCGCGCCGCCGGGGGTGCGGGCCTATGTCACAGGTCCGGCGCCGATGGTCACCGACATGAACACCAGCGGTGACCGCGCGGTGCTCAAGATCCTGATAGCTACCGTGTCGGTGATCTCGCTGATGCTGTTGTTGCTTTACCGCTCGTTCAGCACGGTCGCGTTGTTGTTGGCCGTGGTCGGGATCGAACTGGCGGCGGCGCGCGGGATAGTCGCCTTTCTCGGGCATGCGGGCCTGATCGGGCTGTCCACTTTCGCGATCAACATCCTGGTGACATTGGCGATTGCCGCCGGTACCGACTACGGCATCTTCTTCATCGGCCGCTACCACGAGGCCCGGCACGCCGGTGAGGATCCCGAGACGGCCTACTTCACCACCTACCACGGGATTGCTCATGTGGTGCTGGCGTCGGGTCTGACGATCGCCGGCGCCACCTTCTGCCTGAGTTTCACCCGGTTGCCTGTGTTTCAGACCATGGGTATCCCGTGCGCGGTCGGCATGCTGGTTGCGGTGGCGATCGCACTGACGCTTGTCCCGGCGGTCATGACGGTCACCACTCGCTACGGCTTGCTCGAACCCCGGCGCAAGATGTCGGATCGCGGCTGGCGCAAGGTCGGCACGGCGATCGTGCGCTGGCCCGGGCCGATCTTCGTGGCCGCGTGCGCGGTCGCGCTCATCGGTCTGCTGGCGCTGCCCGGTTACCAGGTGAGTTATAAGGATCCGTCGTTCATCCCGCAGGACACCCCGGTCAACCTCGGCTGGGCGGCCGCGTCGCGTCATTTCCCGGAATCGCGACTGCTGCCGGAAGTTCTGCTGCTCGAATCCGATCGCGATATGCGAAACTCGGCGGATTTCCTGGTGCTCAACAAGGTGGCCAAGAGTGTCTTCGCTGTCGAGGGCGTCGCCATGGTCCAGGGGGTGACTCGGCCCGAGGGCACCCCGCTGGGGCATACCTCGATCCCGTTCCTGCTCAGCATGCAAAGCGCCGGTCAGCTGCAGAATCTGGACTTCATGAAGAGCCGGGTCGCCGACATGCGCAAGCAGGCCGACGACCTCGAGGGCACCATCGCTTCGCTGCAGCGGATGTATGGCCTGATGCAGCAGTTGGGCACCAACACCCATGAGGCGACTGGCGTTTCGCACGAAGCGATGGATCTGGCCCAGCAGATGCGCAGCCACATGGCCGATTTCAACCAGAATTCCAAGGTGTTGCGCGAGTCCGTCGACACGCAGGACTGCCGCGGCGAACCAACCTGTCTGTCGTTGCGGTCGGCGTACGCATCGATGGACGGCGCGACCCAGCTCACCGAAAAGCTCAACGAGCTGGCGCCGGTCATGAGCAGCGTCGACGTGGTCACGCCACAGCTGCTGGAGATGATGCCGGCGCAGATCGCCGCGCTGCGTAGCCTGCAGACCATGATGCTGACGTTGCACAGCACCATGTCGGGGATGATGGCGCAGGTTGAGGAAGTCGGCGGGGATTCGGCCGCGATGGGCCAGGACTTCGACGCAGCGAAGAGCGACGATTCGTTCTATCTGCCTCGGGAGGCGTTCGACAACCCCGACTTCAAACGGGTGATCCAACTGTTCCTGTCGCCGGACGGTCACGCGGCGCGCTTCTTCATCACTCACGACGGGTATCCAGGCACGCCGGAGGGCATGGCGCGGGTGAACCTGATCAAGAAGGCTGCCGCCGAATCTCTCAAGGGGACGCCGTTATCGACGGCCAAGGTCTATGTGGCCGGCACCGCGGCGCTCTTCAGCGACCTGCAGGGCATTGCCGATTACGACCTGCTGATCGCCGGAATCACTTCGCTGGCAATTATTTTTATTATCATGCTGCTGATTACCCGCAGCTTCATCGCCTCGCTGGTGATCGTCGGGACGGTGCTGGCCTCGCTGGGGGCGTCAGTCGGGCTTTCGGTATTGGTGTGGCAGTACATCTTCGGCATCAACCTGCACTGGCTGGTGATGGTGATGTCGGTGATCATCCTGTTGGCGGTGGGCTGTGACTACAACCTGCTGCTGGTCTCCCGATTCAAAGAGGAGATGGGTGCCGGGCTCAAGACCGGCATCATCCGGGCCATGGGCGGCACCGGCAAGGTCGTCACCGCTGCCGGACTGGTGTTTGCCTTCACGATGGCTTCCATGCTGGTCAGTGATCTGCGGGTGGTAGGCCAGGTGGGCACCACGATCGGGCTCGGTCTGCTGTTCGACACCTTGGTGGTGCGGTCGTTCATGATGCCTTCCGTGGCTGCGCTACTGGGCCGGTGGTTCTGGTGGCCACTGAATGTGCGAGAGCACCCGGCACGTGCGCCACATGCCGCCGAGCCGGCCGACGGGCAGAACCGGACGTTCGAGGACATGCTCGCCACGGCGTTCCCGGAGTTATCCGGGAATCCCGCGGCCTCGGTGGAGGATCGACCGACCGAGGTGCCGGCCGCAATTCAGCCGCCGGAGGCAGAGACCAACCGCTGAGCTGCACTGGCCCCGCTGCGGTCAGCGCGCCGCACGATCGATTAGATGCCGTCACGCCCTGATTGCAGAAACTACTCGCGGGCCCAACTGGTGTTGGCCGGTATCCGCACCGGTAGCAGCGACGTAGAGACTCCCGGTTGCTACTGGGATAACTCCGACAGCGCCACTTTGGGTACGAGCCTGTCATCTACCCGCACGCCGACACGGCGCTACCGTCCTATGCCCGCTGCGGACATACCCGGTTCATCTGCACCGCACGTATCGCTGACGGCTGGGGTTTGCTAGCAAGCACGATGCGCGTATGTCCCGCCGCGGCCATTCGTGGTGGGCACGGGTATAATCGTCAAGTGCCGATACCTCCTCCCAGCCCCGACGCCCGTGCTGTGGTCACCGGAGCCTCCCAAGGCATCGGCGAAGCCCTGGCCACCGCGTTGGCCGCACGGGGACATAGCCTGATCATCACCGCGCGTCGCGAAAACCTCCTCGACGAGTTGGCCACCGGGCTGGCCGATAGGTACCGGGTGGATGTCGAAGTGCGACCGATCGATCTTGCCGACTCGGTGGCCCGTGGCAAACTCGCCGCTGAACTGGCCGGCCGGAACATCTCGATCCTGTGCGCCAACGCCGGCGTCGCCACTCTGGGCCCAGTTGCCGAACTCGATCCCGCGGGTGAACGCGCCCTGTTGCAAGTCAATGCCGCCGGGGTTCACGATCTGGTGCTGGCCGTGTTGCCCGGGATGATTGAGCGTGCAGCTGGCGGCATCCTGATGTCAGGCTCGGCCGCGGGCAATGCGCCGATCCCCAACAACGCCACGTACGCCTCAACCAAGGCATTCATCAACACGTTCAGCGAGTCGTTGCATTGGGAGCTGCGCGGCTCCGGCGTGCATGTGACACTGCTGGCGCCGGGCCCGGTGAGCACCGGAATGCTGGAATCAGTTGACGAAGCGGCTGCCAGCAAACTGACGCCGGATTACGTCTGGGTCACCGCTGAGTATGCGGCGAAGGTGTCATTGGATGGGTTGGAGCGCAACAAGGTACGTGTCGTTCCTGGCTTTCCCGCGAAAATAATGTCGGCCAGCAATCAATACCTACCGCGAAGTATCGTCGCGCCCATTTTGGGCAGGGTCTACAAGAAGCTCGGTGGCCCGTAGCGTGAAGGGGTTTGGGGGGAAAGTAGCTGTCGTCACCGGCGCCGGTTCGGGAATAGGCCAGGCCCTTGCCGTGGAGCTAGCACGCTCGGGGGCAAGCGTGGCCATCAGCGACATCGACACCGACGGACTGGGGCAGACCGAGCACCAACTCAAGGCCATCGGCGCCCCGGTCAAGGCCGACCAGCTCGACGTCGCCGACCGGGAAGCGTTCATCGCCTACGCCGAAGGGGTCAACGACCATTTCGGCAAGGTCAACCAGGTCTACAACAACGCCGGTGTCACATTCTTCGGGGACGTCCATGTCAGCCAGTTCGCCGAGATTGAGCGGGTGATGGATATCGACTTTTGGGGTGTGGTCAACGGAACCAAGGCGTTCTTGCCGCACCTGATCGCCTCCGGCGACGGGCACGTGATCAATGTTTCCAGCGCATTCGGGGTGTTCGCGGTGCCCTATCAGGCCGCCTACAGTGCAGCGAAGTTCGCCGTTCGCGGCTTCACTGAAGCGCTGCACCAAGAGATGACGTTGGCAGGACACCCGGTCAAAGTGACCACGGTGTACCCCGGCGGTGTCAAAACCTCGTTCATCAGCAACATGACCGCAGCCGAGGGTATCGGCGAGATCGACCTAGTGAAGAATTTCGACAAACGGGCCTGGACCACCTCGCCGCAGAAGGCCGCGGAAATCGTCCTCAATGGTGTGCGCAAGAATCGGGCTCGGGTGCTGATCGGACCGGACATGAAGGTCCTCGATCTGGTGGTGCGCGTTCTCGGGCCCCACTATCAGCGGGTCTTCCCGGTGGTGGCGCGCGGGCTCATCCCGCCGTTAACCTGACCGACGGTTGCCCTTGACGCCGACTTCGGGCGCCGACCGTCAATTTCCGGCCCACCGATGTGCTGGCCGCAATTCCGCCACGGAGGAAGTGGCCGACCGCTGAGCTGCTCCCGGTCCGACCCTGGTCAGCACGCCGCACCATGGACTAGATTTAGACAAGTCATGGTTGTAGAAAATATTCGCGGGTTTCGGCCAGGTTCAGGCGGTGTCCGCACCGGTAGAGGAGGCGGTGGATGAGCATTGCGGATCGGACTGTACAAACGGCCTGGGAAGGACCGCTGGCAACCGGAGCAGGCACCTTGGGTCGCGGCAGCAGCGGTGCCCTCGACGGGCTGCCGGTGACCTGGGCGGCCCGGACCGAGCAGCCCTGCGGAAAGACCAGTCCGGAGGAACTCGCCGCCGCCGCCCACTCGTCGTGTTTCGCGATGGCGTTGTCGCTGAAGCTCGGTGAGAACAACACCCCGCCCCAGCAGCTCGACGTCACCTCGACAGTCACCCTCGACGAAGTCGACGGGCTGCCCACCATCACCGGGTCGAAGCTGACCGTTCGCGCGAAGGTGGCCGGCCTGGACGCCGCCGACTTCGCCCAGGTCGTCAGTGCCGCCGCCGCACTGTGCCCGGTGTCGCGACTGTTCGCCGGCGCCGAGATCAGCGTCGACGCCCAGCTGGCCTGAGCGGAGCACAGAAGATGATGTCTGACGAAAACCTCTCGACCGCACTTGAACGCGAGCACCAGGAAGTCGACACCGGAATCGGGGACTTCCTGGAGAAGCTGGACGCCGGCAGCGTGGACGCCGCCGCCCTCCGCGCAACCCTGGCCGCACTGCGTCGCCACATCTACCTGGAGGAACAGCTCCTGTTCCCGCCGATCAGCAAGGGCGCCCAGATGATGTCGGTGTTCGGGATGATCCGCGGCCACGGCGAGATCTGGCGCACGATGGACACCCTCGACGAGTTTCTCGCCGGCCCGGACGATCGCGCCGGCCACGACAAGTTGCGGCAAGCCTGCCAACGGCTGCAGGCTCTGCTGGCCGACCACAACAAGGTTGAGGAGCCGGTGATCTACCCGGCTGCCGATACTGGCCTGGCGCCGGAGCAGGTCACTGAACTGGCTGAGTTCATCGAAGCCGGCCGGATGCCCGACGGCTGGGTCTGTGCGAAAGCCGCGGTATGAGTTGAGAGGGGAGATCGCCTGTGTCCGCCGAGAATTCCGACCCCGGTCCTTCCGACGTCGTCTTGTCGGCCGCGCTGGAGCGTGAGCATCAGCAGGTCGACGCCGGTCTCGAGGCGTTCCTGGCCGGACTCGCCCGCGGCCAGATCGCCCCTGACGAACTGAACGCGGCTCTGGAAGGGCTACGCCGGCACATCTACCTCGAGGAACGGATCCTGTTCCCGCCGATGCGGCACACCGGCATGGCGATGCCGGTGGCGGTGATGATGACCGAGCACGGCGAGATGTGGCGCACGATGGATGCGCTGGCCGGGCTGGTGGCCGGCGGCGACACTGAGCGGATGAGGGCGATCTGCCGGCTGCTACTCAATCAGCTTGCCGTGCACAACTCCAAGGAGGAGCAGGTCATCTACCGCGCGGCCGACACCGGGCTGGAATCGGATCATGCAGCGGAGGTGGCCGATTTCATCGAGACCGGGCTGATGCCGGACTGCTGGGAGTGTCTGGAGGCGCGTTAGAGCCAGACGCCGACCGGCGCCCTGCGCGCCAAACCGCTGTTCATGGTTGCGCCGCGATCAGTGCCGAGAGCCCGGCGTGATAGCCGGCCAAGCTGTGCCGCCAGCCGACGTCGATGGCCCCACCGCTGTCGACAGCGATCGCGGCGCCCACGTGAACGTACGGTGACGGCGGCACCAGAGGAACGATGTCGAGGAAGTTGACCACCCGATAGCAGCATTCGATAGCAGCGTCGAACGCGGCGGCGAAGTCGGGTAGCCCGACTCGAGGGCCGCCGAACGTGGTCAGCCGGGGCTCGATGGTCCGTGGCGGCCCGGCGAGCGCGGCGCCGGCGATATCCGGTGCCGCCAGAACAGCCAACGCCGCACCGAGGCTGTGCCCGGTGATGAGGATGTTCGCGCAGCCGCGGGTCGCGGCGGGAAGGTTCGCGACGACGCTGTGGCGGACGCAGCCGTAGATGTCCTGGAACCCGGCGTGCACGTCGCCGAATCCGGCGACCGGCGCGTAGGGCGCCGGCACGAAGTCGAAGTCGGCGATCCAGTCCGCCACATCAGAGCTGCCGCGAAAGGCCACGAATGCGGTTCCCGACGCGGTGTCGTGTCCCATCAGCCCAAAGATTCTGGTGTCCTTGGCCATTGCCTTTGCCGGGTGCTGATCGGGCAGCGCGGACAGGTGGCCCGGATCAGCCTGGATCAGGGCGGTCTGAGCGAATCCGGGCGGCAGGGTCGGCGCAGCACCTGACACCACGGTGTAGGCCGCCTGCGTCAGCGGCAGCACCACGTCGCGGGCATATGAGGCGCTGAATGCCACGCTGAACAGTGTAGAAGTCAGCGGGCCTGGCAACACGGCGTTGCATCGAGGCTCTAGACTTTCGGCCAACGGCAATGATCCGGCCATCACCGGGGAGCCTTCGGAAGAACAGTCCTGCCCCACAAAGACAGGCCTCACTAGAACCGAACGGGTCGGCCCGTCACAGCCCTGTTGAGCGGTCGCGCCGGCAGCGCGGCAAGCGGGGTGGTACCGCGGCGCTCGCGCAACCGGCGCGGCGTCGTCCCCGGGCCGGGCGCTTGGGAGACGACACACAATGAGCGAACGCAGCTATCCGAAGCCGGCCGCCGGTGCCCCCGACTTCCCGTCGGCCGAGGCCGAGGTCCTCGATTACTGGGCGGCCGACGACACCTTCCGGGCCAGCATCGCCCGCCGCGACGGCGCCGAAGAATACGTGTTCTACGACGGCCCGCCGTTCGCGAACGGGCTGCCGCACTACGGGCACCTGCTCACCGGTTACGTCAAGGACATCGTGCCGCGGTATCGCACCATGCGCGGTTACAAGGTGGAGCGCCGGTTCGGCTGGGACACCCACGGACTTCCCGCCGAACTCGAGGTGGAACGCCAGCTCGGCATCTCCGACAAGTCGCAGATCGATGCGATGGGTATCGCCGCGTTCAACGAAGCGTGCCGGGAGTCGGTGCTGCGCTACACCGCGGAGTGGCAGGCCTACGTCACCCGGCAGGCCCGCTGGGTCGATTTCGACAACGACTACAAGACCCTGGACCTGCCGTTCATGGAGTCGGTGCTGTGGGCGTTCAAGCAGTTGTGGGACAAGGGGCTGGCCTACGAGGGCTATCGCGTGCTGCCGTACTGCTGGCGCGACGAGACGCCGCTGTCCAACCACGAACTGCGGATGGACGACGACGTCTACCAGAGTCGCCAGGATCCGGCACTGACCGTCGGGTTCCGGTTGGCCGCCGGGCCGGCGGGTGCGGGGCCGGCCGGCGAATTGGACGGCGCGCATCTGCTGGTGTGGACCACCACGCCGTGGACGCTGCCCGCCAACCTGGCGGTCGCGGTCAACCCGGAGGTGACCTACGTGCAGGTCGTTGTGGGGGAGCGCCGGTTCCTGCTCGCCGAGGCTCGACTGGGCGCCTATGCACGCGAATTCGGGGAAGAACCGCAGGTTCTGGGCAGCTATCGGGGCTCAGAGCTGGTCGGATTGGCCTATCTGCCGCCGTTCGCGTACTTCATGGACTCGCCGGGCGCCTTTCGGGTGCTGGCCGCCGACTTCGTGTCGACCGAAGACGGCACCGGCATCGTGCACCTGGCACCGGCCTACGGCGAGGAGGACAAGAACACCACCGACCCCGCCGGGATCACCCCGGTCACCCCGGTGGACGCCAAGGGCCGCTTCGATTCCAGCGTCGGCGACTACGCCGGGCAGCACGTCTTCGACGCGAACAAGGCGATCATCGCCGACCTGAAGACGGGTACGGGCCCGGCAGCACCCAACGGTGCGGTACTGGTACGTCACGAAACCTACGAGCACCCCTACCCGCACTGCTGGCGGTGCCGCAACCCGCTGATCTACAAGGCGGTCTCGTCGTGGTTCGTCGCGGTGACCAAGTTCCGGGACCGCATGGTCGAACTCAACGAGGAGATCACCTGGTACCCCGAGCATGTAAAGGACGGGATCTTCGGTAACTGGCTGCGTGGCGCGCGCGACTGGTCGATCTCGCGAAACCGCTACTGGGGTACCCCGATTCCGGTCTGGCGCTCCGACGACCCGGCATACCCCCGGATCGATGTCTACGGCAGCCTCGACGAGTTGGAGCGTGATTTCGGGGTGCGTCCGGACAATCTGCATCGGCCCTACATCGACGAGTTGACCCGGCCCAACCCCGACGATCCGACGGGCCGTTCGACGATGCGGCGCATTCCCGACGTGCTCGACGTGTGGTTCGACTCCGGATCGATGCCCTATGCCCAGGTGCACTACCCATTCGAGAACGCCGACTGGTTTCAGACCCATTACCCGGGCGACTTCATCGTCGAGTACATCGGCCAGACTCGTGGCTGGTTCTACATGATGCATGTGCTGGCTACCGCGCTGTTCGACCGTCCGGCGTTCAAAACCTGTGTGGCGCACGGCATCGTCCTGGGCTCCGACGGGCAAAAGATGAGCAAGTCGCTGCGCAATTATCCCGATGTGAACGAGGTCTTCGACCGCGACGGTTCCGATGCCATGCGCTGGTTCCTGATGGCCTCGCCGATCCTGCGGGGCGGCAACCTGATCGTCACCGAGCCGGGCATCCGCGAGGGGGTGCGCCAGGTGATGCTGCCGCTCTCCAACGCCTACAGCTTCCTGGCGCTCTACGCGCCCAAACCCGGGGTGTGGCGCACCGATTCGTCGCACGTGCTCGACCGCTACATCCTGGCGAAGCTGGCCTCGCTGCGAGACACTCTGACCGCTGCACTGGACGGCTGCGATATCTCCGGGGCGTGCGAGGAACTGCGCCAGTTCACCGAGGCGCTGACCAACTGGTATGTGCGGCGATCCCGGCAGCGGTTCTGGGACGAAGATGCCGATGCCATCGATACCTTGCACACCGTGCTCGAGGTGATCTGCCGGCTGGCCGCACCGCTGCTGCCCCTGACCACCGAGGTGATCTGGCGCGGCGTCACCGGTGACCGTTCGGTGCACCTGACCGACTGGCCGGAGGTCGGCGGGCTGCCCGCCGATGCCGCGCTGGTCGCCGCGATGGACCAGGTGCGCGAAGTGTGTTCGGCCGCATCCTCGTTGCGTAAAGCACACCAACTGCGGGTCCGGTTACCACTGCCCAAACTCACGGTGGCCGTCGACGACCCGCAACGACTGGCGCCGTTCGCCGAGCTGATCGCCGACGAGCTCAATGTCAAAGCGGTCGAGCTGACCGAGGACATCGACCGCTACGGCCGGTTCGACCTGACGGTCAACGCCAAGGTCGCCGGCCCGCGGCTGGGCAAGGACGTGCAGGGCGCGATCAAAGCCGTCAAGGCGGGGGAGGGCGTCGTCAATCCCGACGGCACCCTGCGTGCGGGCCCGGTGGTGCTGCTCGAGGGCGAATACACCTCGAAACTGGTGGCCGCCGATCCGGAGTTCACGGTGGCGTTGCCCGACGGCGCCGGACTGGTGGTGCTCGACGGCGCGGTGACCGAGGAACTCGAAGCCGAGGGTTGGGCCAAAGACCGCATCCGCGAGCTGCAGGAATTACGCAAGCACTCCGGGCTGGAGGTCTCCGACCGGATCAGCGTGGTGATGTCGGTGCCCGCCGGGCGGCTTGAGTGGGCGCAGACCCATGCTCAACTCATCGCCGGTGAAATCCTGGCCACCCGTTTCGGATTCGGCGACCCCGGCGCCGACGCCGCCGAGATCGGCGATGGTGTGAAGGTGACGATCGCCAGGGCTTAGCGCGCCGAATTCGACGTTACCGTGGAGAAGTTCGAGTGGCTGTCCCGGCGAACGTCGACCTCGGCGCGGGGGCGGCTCACTGATCCCGCAGGGGGTTCCGCCCCGGGCGCTGGGAGATTCTCCCAACGCCCAGGCGAGTGTCCTGGATTGTGGCCGAGATCAGAATCCGGCGGAGAGATCCAGGGCGTACTGACTCAGCCCGTCGAAGAAGTTCGCCATCCCCTGGCTGACGCCTTCGAGTCCTGCCATGGCGCTACCGTTCAGCGAAGCCAGCCAGTTGTTGCCGGCCTCAGCGAAGTTGAAAATGAGGTTGCACAGGCTCGGGCCGTAGATGGCGTCGCCGGTATCGGTGTAGGTCACGTCCATATCTTCGACGAAGTTCAGCCCGACCACATTGACGTGGTTGACCCAGTCCAAGACCTCTTGGTTCAGCGACTCGATCGATGCGCCCCCGTCGGTCCAGCTGACTCCGGAAGCGAACCAATCACGCCAGATATCCGACAGATCGGCGAACTCCTGAAGGTAGGTCGACTGGACCGTCTGGATGAATTCGGGGAGTTGGTTATCAAAGATGTATTCGAAGGTGACCGGAACGTCAGCGCTGGTCAGATCCACCGCCGATACCGAGATCCTCGGCAGCGACGGGCGGGGCAGCTGTGTCGGTGTCAACGCGATCAAACCCGCACACATAACGGTGATCACCGTTATGGCGTAGCTTCGAGTCACTTGCCGACCAATCATCATGCCCTCCCAAAATTCAACAGCCCGGTTAGAACCGTCTGCCACCCGTCTCACTCTGATACCACGAGCACCTTACGCTGCCGTAAGCTGAAAAAGAAGTGAAATTGTGATATCTGATCCATCGGTTCATCAGCAGATTGACCGGGTCCTGTGTCGCCCAGTCCCCGGCCTCTCCGAAACCCCGCACAACCATCGCACGGATCGCCGGTGGGTGCGCCTTCGGGGTGCCTGCGACGGATCGGCCGGGCCGCGCCGCGGGTGAAATTCACTGTGTAGACCGCATTTGTCCCGGACTGGGTTGATCCCCGGCCGACCATCCCGACGGCGTCGTCGGCGGGTGTCCCGGTGGCACGGGGTTCGCTGCTGCGGTGGCCTGCCGCTGACCGAGTTCGAGGGTCTCATTAGGTCAATTTGAAGCGCAGTAGCCCCACGCGACCCACCTGTCGCCAAATTCTGTGAAAAGCATGTCATGAATATCAATTATTGATCCCATGGTGTCGCAGCGGCTGGCATGGGGATGGGCCTCCGACGCCAGGGTGGTGCGCATGAAGGCATCATGATGCCTCCGGTTCCAGATAGCTCCAGAGGCCGAGACACCCAATCGCTACGGTTTGGAGGCCCGCCAGCGCTGATTGCCGTCGCGGACCTCGACCAGCACATCGGTGAACCCGGCTTGTCGTAGCCGGTCGGGCAGCGTGTCCGGCGGCACAGGGTTGTAGGTGTCGCGCAGGTGCAGCAGCCGGAAGGTCGTCGAGTGCACGCCGTCACTGCCGGCGAATACCCCGCCGGGCGCCAGCACCCGGAACGCCTCGGTGAACAACCGGTCCTGCAGCGGTGGCGTCGGCACGTGATGCAGCATGGTGAAACACACCACCGAGCTGAACGCGTCGGCAGCCAGACCGGTGTCGGTGCCGTCACCGTTGATGATGTGGGCTTGCGAGCCGTACTTCGCCTGCAACCGCTCGGTCATCGGCGGGTCGATCTCCACCGCGGTCAACCGGGGCGTCATATCCACCAGGCACCGCATGTTGGCGCCGTAGCCCGGGCCGATCTCCAAGGTGTCATCCCCGAGGTCGATGTCGGCCAGCGCCCACGGCAGCAGTTTCCGCTCGACGCCGCGAGCCCAGTACTGTGATCTACAGCACAATCGATGCACCAAATTCATTGCCATGCATATGACGGTAGGCCACCCCGCAACGGATTTGGGGGTTGCGTTCTAGCATCGCGACTGTGGAGTCGCGCTGGGTCCTGCACCTGGACATGGATGCGTTCTTCGCGTCCGTCGAGCAGCTGACCCGCCCGACGCTGCGCCGACGGCCGGTGCTGGTCGGCGGGTTGGGTGGCCGCGGCGTGGTGGCCGGCGCCAGCTACGAGGCGAGAGTTTTCGGGGCTCGCTCGGCGATGCCGATGCACCAGGCGCGCCGGCTGGTGGGTGCCGCGGCGGTGGTGTTACCGCCGCGCGGCGCGGTGTACGGGGTGGCCAGCCGCCGGGTCTTCGAGACCGTGCGCGCCGTGATTCCGGTGGTCGAGCAGTTGTCCTTCGATGAGGCGTTCGGCGAACCGGCTGAGCTTGCCGGGGCGAGCGGCGCGGACGTGGAACGGTTCTGTGAGCAGTTGCGGCGCCGGGTGCGCGAGGAGACCGGACTGGTGGCCTCGGTGGGGGCGGGCTCGGGCAAGCAGATCGCCAAGATCGCCTCCGATCTGGCCAAGCCCGACGGGGTGCGGGTGGTCAGCCGCGCCGACGAACGGCTGCTTCTCGATGGGCTGACGGTGCGCCGGCTGTGGGGGATCGGCCCGGTCGCCGAGGAGAAGCTGCACCGGCTGGGTATCAGCACCATCGGGCAGTTCGCCGCGCTGACCGATGCCGAGGTCGCCGATATCCTGGGCGCCACGATCGGTCCCGCACTGCACCGGTTGGCCCGCGGTATCGATGACCGTCCGGTCGCCGAACGCGCCGAGGCCAAACAGATCAGCGCCGAATCCACTTTCGCCACCGACCTCACCACGCTGGAGCAACTGCGGGCCGAGGTCGGCCCGATCGGCGAACACGCCTACCGCAGGCTGCTGCGCGACGGGCGCGGCGCCCGCACGGTGACGGTGAAACTCAAGAAGGCCGACATGAGCGTGCTGACCCGATCGGCCACCCTGCCCTATGCGACCACCGATGCCGCAGCCCTGACATCGGCGGCCGGCCGGCTGCTGCTCGACCCGCAGGAGATCGGCCCGATCCGGCTGCTCGGGGTGGGGTTTTCCGGGCTGACCGATGTCCGCCAGGAGTCCCTGTTCCCGGAGCTGGCCTTCCCGGAATTCGCCGCATCAGGCACACCCGAAACGACTGTGCCGGAACCAATTTCACCGCCGGCCACGGCGCAGTGGCGGGTCGGCGACGACGTCACCCACCGCGAGCTCGGGCACGGCTGGGTGCAGGGGGCCGGCCACGGGGTGATGACGGTGCGGTTCGAGACGCGCAGTTCGGGCCCGGGCCCGGTGCGGACCTTTCCGGCCGATGAGCCCGCGATCGCTCGCGCCGATCCGGTCGAGAGCCTGGACTGGCCGGACTACACCGCCACCCCGGACGAACCCGCCTGAGGACCGGTCACCACGGCACGCCGTCAACCCCACCGCTCGAAGATGTCACCGACCGGCAGTCCCGCGCCCAGCGTCGCCATCAGCAGCACCCGGGCCTGCGGGGGCCGTAACCGCGGCACCATGACGGCACCGGCGTCGACCAGGGCACGACCCGGCCCGTAGTATGCGCCGACCCGCGCATCCGGCACCCGGCTGGACACCGCGACCGCCAGGCCGTCCCGGCAGTGCCGGCGGACCCCCTCGATCACCGCCGCCCCGGCGTTGCCGGAACCCAACGCCTCCAGCACCACTCCGCGCGCGCCGGCGGCCACGCAGGCGTCCAGGGCCACCGAGTCCGCGCCGGCGTAGAGCGCGACGACGTCCACCCGGGGTCCCCCCGTCACATGGAGGTGGGGGCGGACCTTGCCGTCGGTCAGTCGCACCTGCCCGGCGGCCACCGTGCCCAACCGTGGACCGCTGAAGCCGGTCAGATCGGTCGTGGTCGTCTTGTGCAGACCCAGGGGCGCGAGCACCTGCCCGGCGAAACACACCAGCATCCCCAGCCCGCGGGCGGCCGGATCCGCGGCCAGCCTCAGGGCGTCGCGCAGATTGCCCGGCCCGTCGGCGTCGGGAGCATCCGCGCTGCGCTGCGCTCCCGTCAGCACGACCGGGGCGTCGCCGGTGTAGCCCAGTTCCAGCCACAGCGCGGTCTCTTCGCAGGTGTCGGTGCCGTGGGTGACGACCACGCCGTCCGCGCCGCCGGCCACGGCAGCGCGGACCGCGGCCAGGATCCGGTCCCAGTCCTGCGGGGTCAGCTCTGAGCTGTCCCGCGACATCAGGTCGACCACCGTGACGTCGGCGGTGCCGGCGTCGAGCCCGGCGACCAGGTCCGCACCGTCCCGGGTGGGCCGGCGTACCCCGCCGTCGTCGGTGCTGGCGGCGATTGTTCCGCCGGTGGTGATCACCGTGAGCCGCTGGGACACCATGCCGCGATCATGCCGCACGTGCGCTAAGGGATGATGGAGGCGTGACTGAGGAGACAACCGACTCGACCGAGCCGGTAACGGACCCGGAACCGGAGCCGGTCGCGCCGCGCCGGCGGCTGGGTTTGCTGCTGTCGGTGGCCGCGGTCGTGCTGATGGTCGACGTCGTCACCAAGGTGCTCGCGGTGAAGATGCTGACCCCCGGCCAGCCCGTATCGATCATCGGCGACACCGTCACCTGGACCCTGGTGCGCAACTCCGGTGCCGCCTTCTCGATGGCCACCAGCTACACCTGGGTGCTGACGCTGATCGCCAGCTCGGTGGTGCTCGGCATCATCTGGATGTCGCGCCGCCTGGTGTCGCCGTGGTGGGCGGTCGGGCTGGGCATGATCCTCGGCGGGGCACTGGGCAATCTGGTGGACCGGTTCTTCCGGGCGCCCGGACATCTGCAGGGCCACGTCGTCGACTTCTTCTCGATCGGTTGGTGGCCGGTGTTCAACGTCGCAGATCCCGCGGTGGTGGGCGGTGCGATCCTGCTGGTCGCGCTGTCGGTGTTCGGCTTCGACTTCGACACGGTGGGTCGCCGCCGTCCAGGTGACCACACCTGATGCGGTCGTGACCGAACGGTCCATGCCCGTGCCGGAGGGGCTGGCCGGCATGCGCGTCGACGCCGGGCTGGCCCGCCTGCTGGGTCTGTCCCGGACTGCTGCGGCGACCCTGGCCGAAAACGGCGACGTCGAACTGGACGGGGCGACCGCCGGCAAATCCGATCGGTTGGCGGCCGGCGCATGGTTGCAGGTGCGGCTGCCTGAGGCGCCGGCCCCGCTGGAGAACACCCCGGCCGAGGTCGAGGGCATGACGATCCTGTACTCCGATGACGACATCGTCGCCGTCGACAAGCCGGCCGGGGTGGCCGCCCACGCGTCGGTGGGCTGGAGTGGGCCCACCGTGCTCGGCGGGCTGGCCGCGGCCGGTTACCGCATCACCACGTCCGGGGTGCCGGAACGTCAGGGCATCGTGCACCGTCTCGATGTGGGCACGTCCGGAGTGATGGTGGTGGCGATCTCCGAGCGCGCCTACACCGCGCTCAAACGCGCCTTCAAGGCGCGCACCGTCGACAAGCGCTACCACGCGCTGGTGCAGGGCCATCCGGATCCGTCCAGCGGCACCATCGACGCGCCGATCGGACGGCACCATGGCCGCGACTGGAAATTCGCGGTCACCGCCGACGGTCGGCACAGCATCACCCACTACGACACGGTGGAGGCGTTCGTCGCCGCCAGCCTGCTCGATGTGCACCTGGAGACCGGCCGCACCCACCAGATCCGGGTGCACTTCGCCGCCCTGCGGCATCCCTGCTGCGGTGACCTCACCTACGGCGCCGACCCGACGCTGGCGGACAAGCTCGGACTGGAACGCCAGTGGCTGCACGCCCGCTCACTGGCCTTCGCCCACCCCGGCGACGGGCGGCACATCGAGATCACCAGCGAATACCCGGCCGATCTGCAGCACGCGCTGGACGTTCTGCACCGCTGATTCAGGGCTTGCGGGCCTCGACCAGCACCCGGGTGGCGTGCGCGACGAACGGGCCTTGCGCCTCGATGAGTTCGTGCATCTCCCGGAGCCGGTCGCGGTGCTCGTCGACAACGAAGTCGGGCACGGTCCAGATCACCTTGCGCAGGAAATAGATGACGGCGCCGACGTCGAAGAACTCGGCACGTAGCCGCTCGAGGCGCAGATCGACTATCTCCATGCCGGCGGCCGTTGCGTCGGCGCGTACCGCTTCCGGCTCGTACTGGGCGCCCTTGCCCGGCATCGGCCCGAGAAAGAACTCGGTCAACTCGAGCATCGTCGCCGGCCCGATCTGCTGGGCGAAGTAGTGACCGCCGGGCCGCAACACCCGGGCGATCTCGTCCCACCACGTCGCCAACGAATGCCGGCTGCTGACCAGATCAAACGCTTCGTCGCCGAACGGCAGCGGCGGCCGGTCCGGCACGGTCACCACCACCACGCCACGGGGATGGAGAAGCTCGGTGGCGCGTGCGGCGTTCGGCGGCCACGACTCGGTGGCGGCCATGGCAGGCGGGAATCTATCGAACCGCGCCAACTTCTCCAGGCCCGCCAGCACCTCTCCGCCCCCGGTGTTGAGGTCGACGGCCGCCGAGACGCCGGACAGTCGGCGGGCCAGCTGACGCTGGTAGCCCCACGACGGGCGCTGTTCGGTGGCCCGGCCGTCCAGCCAGGAGAACTCCCAGCCGTCGACCGGCGCGGCGACGGCCTCCGCAAACAGCTCGTCGAAGCTTCGCGGCATGGCGGAACCGGCGTCGGTCAGTCGTCGGAAGACGACTTCGGCGGCCGGATCTTGAAGGAGATCCGCAGCTTGGTGCGGTAGATGATCCCGCCCTTGTCATCGAGGGTGAGATCCTGCTCGACGACCTGGGCGACGCGGATGTCGTCGATGGTCTGCTTGGCCCGGTGCACCGCCTCGGCCGCGGCGTTCTCCCAGGACGACGGGCTGGTTCCGATGATGTCGATCACCCGGTACACGCTCATGTATCTGTCTCCTCCGCTTCAGACGAACCTCAACGTAGTGCACGGCGGCGGCCGCTGTCCCGGGAAAACGGCGTCGGTTAAGACACACCCGCCGACACGCCCGGATCGGTCGGTGGCCGGTCATAGACTGGCGGTCCTATGGGATCTTCGTTCGTACACCTGCATAACCACACCGAGTACTCGATGCTCGATGGCGCGGCGAAGATCGCCCCCATGCTGGCCGAGGCGCAGCGGCTGGGCATGCCCGCGATCGGCATGACCGACCACGGAAACATGTTCGGCGCCAGCGAGTTCTACAACGGCGCGACCAAAGCCGGGATCAAGCCGATCATCGGTGTGGAAGCCTATGTCGCCCCCGGCTCTCGTTTCGACACCCGCCGGGTCCACTGGGGTGATCCCGGCCAGAAGAGCGACGACGTCTCCGGCAGCGGGTCCTACACCCACCTGACCATGGTCGCCGAGAACGCCACCGGGCTGCGCAACCTGTTCAAGCTGTCCTCGCTGGCCTCCTTCGAGGGCCAGCTCGGCAAATGGTCGCGGATGGACGCCGAGATCATCGCCGAGCACGCCGAGGGGATCATCGCCACCACCGGGTGCCCGTCGGGGGAGGTGCAGACCCGGCTGCGGTTGGGCCAGGAGCGCGAGGCGCTGGATTCGGCCGCGAAATGGCGGGAGATCTTCGGTGCGCAGAACTACTTCCTGGAACTGATGGACCACGGTCTGTCCATCGAGCGCCGGGTGCGTGACGGGCTGCTGGACGTCGGCCGCAAGCTCAGCATCCCGGCGCTGGCCACCAATGACTGCCATTACGTCACCCGCGACGCCTCGCAGAACCACGAGGCACTGCTGTGCATTCAGACCGGCAAGACGCTGTCGGACCCCACCCGGTTCAAGTTCGACGGGGACGGCTATTACCTGAAGTCGGCCGCCGAGATGCGCGCGCTCTGGGACGACCAACTGCCTGAGGCCTGTGACTCCACCCTGCTGATCGCCGAGCGGGTGCAGTCCTACGCCGACGTCTGGGCGCCGCGCGACCGGATGCCGGTTTTCCCGGTTCCGGACGGCCACGACCAGGGGTCCTGGCTGCGGCATGAGGTGCAGGCCGGGCTGCAGTGGCGCCAGCCGGGCGGGGTCCCACAGGAATACACCGATCGTGCCGCCTTCGAGATCGATGTCATCTGCGGCAAGGGATTCCCGTCCTACTTCCTGATCGTCGCGGACCTGATCAACTACGCCCGGTCGATCAACATCCGGGTGGGCCCGGGCCGTGGCTCGGCGGCCGGATCACTGGTCGCCTACGCGCTGGGCATCACCAACATCGACCCGATCCCGCACGGCCTGCTGTTCGAACGCTTCCTCAACCCGGAGCGGCCGTCGGCACCCGACATCGACATCGACTTCGACGACCGCCGCCGCGGTGAGATGGTGCGCTATGCCGCCGAGCGCTGGGGCAGCGACCGGGTCGCCCAGGTGATCACCTTCGGAACGATTAAAACCAAAGCGGCGCTGAAGGATTCGGCACGGGTGCACTACGGTCAGCCGGGGTATGCGATCGCCGACCGGATCACCAAGGCGCTGCCGCCGCCGATCATGGCCAAGGACATCCCACTGTCGGGCATCACCGACCCGAACCACGAGCGGTACAAAGAGGCCGCCGAGGTCCGCGGGCTCATCGACACCGACCCCGACGTGCGCACCATCTACGAGACGGCCCGCGGACTGGAAGGTCTGGTCCGCAACGCCGGCGTGCACGCCTGCGCGGTGATCATGAGCTCCGAGCCGCTGATCGACGCGATCCCGCTGTGGAAGCGCCCCCAGGACGGCGCCATCATCACCGGCTGGGACTACCCGTCATGCGAAGAAATCGGCCTGCTGAAGATGGACTTCCTGGGCCTGCGCAACCTGACGATCATCGGCGACTGCCTGGAGAACATCAAGGCCAACCGGGGTATCGACCTGGACCTCGATTCGCTGCCGATGGACGATCCGGCCACCTATGAGCTGCTGGGCCGCGGCGACACCCTCGGGGTGTTCCAGCTCGACGGCGGCCCCATGCGTGACCTGCTGCGGCGCATGCAGCCCACCGAGTTCAACGACATCGTCGCGGTGCTGGCGCTGTACCGGCCCGGACCGATGGGCATGAACGCCCACAACGACTACGCCGACCGCAAGAACAATCGTCAGCCCATCAAACCCATCCACCCCGAGCTCGAGGAACCGCTGCAGGACATCTTGTCCGAGACCCACGGTCTGATCGTCTACCAAGAGCAGATCATGTTCATCGCGCAGAAGGTGGCCTCCTACACGATGGGCAAGGCCGATGCGCTGCGTAAAGCCATGGGCAAGAAGAAACTCGAAGTGTTGGAAGCCGAATACAAGGGCTTCTACGAGGGGATGACGGCCAACGGGTTCTCCGAGCGTGCCGTGAAGGCGCTGTGGGACACCATCCTTCCGTTCGCGGGCTACGCCTTCAACAAGTCACACGCGGCCGGCTACGGCCTGGTTTCGTACTGGACCGCCTACCTGAAAGCCAACTATCCGGCCGAATACATGGCCGGCCTGCTGACTTCGGTCGGTGACGACAAGGACAAGGCCGCCATCTATCTGGCCGACTGCCGCCGACTGGGCATCACCGTGCTGCCACCGGACGTCAACGAATCCGAACTGAACTTCGCCTCGGTGGGACGCGACATCCGCTACGGGCTGGGCGCGGTGCGCAACGTCGGCGCGAATGTGGTCGGGTCGCTGATCGGCACCCGGACGCACAAGGGCCGGTTCACCGATTTCTCCGACTACCTCAACAAGATCGATATCGCGGCCTGCAACAAGAAGGTCACCGAATCGCTGATCAAGGCCGGTGCCTTCGACTCGTTGGGCCATCCTCGCAAGGGACTGTTCCTGGTGCACACCGATGCCGTCGACTCGGTATTGGGCACCAAGAAGGCCCAGGCGATCGGACAGTTCGACCTGTTCGGCGGCGGGGACGGCGAGAGTTCCGGAGCCGACGCGGTTTTCGGGATCCGGGTACCCGACGAAGAGTGGGTCGACAAGCACAAACTGGCCCTGGAGCGGGAGATGCTCGGGCTGTACGTCTCCGGGCATCCACTCAACGGGATCGCGCATCTGCTGGCTGTCCAGGTGGACACCCAGATTCCCGCGATCTTGGAGGGCGACATCGCCAACGACACCCAGGTGCGGGTCGGCGGCATCCTGGCATCGGTGAACCGCCGGGTGAACAAGAACGGGATGCCCTGGGCATCAGCGCAATTGGAGGATCTCACCGGAGGCATCGAGGTGATGTTCTTCCCGCACACCTACTCCGCCTACGGGGCCGAGGTCGTTGATGACGCGGTCGTGCTGGTCAACGCGAAAGTCGCCATCCGCGACGACCGGATCTCGCTGATCGCCAATGAGCTGGTGGTGCCCGACTTCTCCGGCAGCGCCGCGGATCGGCCGTTGGCGGTCAGTCTGCCCACCCGGCAGTGCACTCATGACAAGGTCAGCGCACTCAAGCAGGTGCTGACTCGCCATCCGGGCACGGCGCAGGTGCAGCTACGGCTGATCAGCGGCGAGCGGATCACGGTGCTGGAGCTGGACCCGTCGCTACGGGTGACGCCGTCCTCGGCGTTGATGGGGGACTTGAAGGCGTTGCTCGGACCGGGGTGTCTGGGCGGTTAGATCTCCACCCGCACGATGACACTGTCCGGCCACAGTGTGCGGGTTCGGGTGCGCCGCAACTTGGCGGGGATGCTCAGATCACGGTGCACATTGGGCACGCCCGGAATCTTGATCATCGGCACGACGTTCCACTGCCAGCCGTAGCGGGCGTGCAGCGTGCGGTTCGCGGCCTCGGACTCGGCGCCGGACAGAATCGTGGCGCGGCCGGGGAGCGTCGGCGCGCCGGGACGGCGCCGTCCTCGGTAGTCGCAGGCAGCCAGCTCGACATCCGGACGCAGCGCGAGTCGCCGGGTCTTCGGCCCGATCTTGGTCCGGAACAGCACCGTGTCGCCGTCTAGCGCGAACCACACCGGGGTGTCCACCGGCGTGCCGTCCCGACGGTAGGACCGCAGCAGCGCGTAGCGGGCGTCGTGCAACTGGTCGAGTCGTTGTGCGTGCATAGCGCCAGTGAACAACTTAGAGTTGGCTTTAAGTCAAGTGTCAGGGGGTCCGTTGTCCGGCCGGTTGACGATCGGGGGAGTGGCCCGCCGCAGCGGTGTCACCGCCACCACGCTGCGCTACTACGAGCGGATCGGACTGGTGACGCCCCCGGGCCGAGTCGGAGGCCAGCGCCGGTACGACGATGCGGTACTGGCCCGCCTCGAGATCATCGGCCTGTGCAAATCAGCGGGTTTCGCCCTGGATGAGATCCTGCTGTTGTTCGCCGACGACCTGCCCGGTCGTCCGGCGAGCCGCGCGCTGGCGCAGGCCAAGCTCGCCGAGATCGACGCCCAGCTGGAATCCTTGTCCCGCGCCCGTGCGGTGATCGAGTGGGGCATGCGTTGCACCTGCCCGTCCATCGACGCCTGCAGCTGCGGTATTCACCCGCCGCCGTTGGATGGCACGGGCTGACGAGGCTGCTGGGCTTCGGCTGTCCAGCAGCTAAACCTCCACATAACGGTTAGATCCGTTCCCGATAACAACATGGCATCACTGGTGTAACGTCTGAAACTTCCCACACAGCGTGTGTGGTTCGGGGGGACGGGGAACTTCAGTGATGACTGTGCGAAACCGCGTCTTATCGCTGCTCGGGGGAGTAACCGCCGCCCTGTTCGGCGGATTGGTATGCCGGCGGCACTGGACGTCGACCCTGACGACTTCTTCCGGGCGCGGTGCCGGGCCGGTGGGCGGCGTCACATAGAGTCATGGGGTTGATCGCGAAAGCTAAAGCTTTACCAAAGGTTTCAGTAACTTTAGGATGTCAATCCTGCAACCCTGACGTAACGTGTGTGCACCAGAGGGTTCACAGGTACGCATGTGCAACAAGTAATACGGAGGCAGTCATCTTGGGATCGCGTCGTCTTCTGACCCTGCTTGGGGTGGGCGCCGCTGCAGCGTTCGCCGCAGCCGTACTGCCGATGGGGGCCGCTCATGCCGCTGACGGCGACAGCGGGGTCTTTCCCGGCTGGGGGGGCGGTCCGTATGAGACCTGTGACGGTGCGGTCTGCATGGTGATGGACCCCCTGACCGCGGAAAACGTGGCGGATTGGCAGTATGGCGGAGTCCGCCCGTTCTTCACCCAGTGGAAGAACGACGCTCAGGCTTACAACATCCAGGTCGACCAAGGGAACGGCGAATCAGTCAACGCCGGAAGCTATGACGTCAAGGTCAGCGACACCTGGACTCCGATGGCCGCCAGCTACGTGTACCAATACGGCGACTTTGTGCCCAACGCGGAGGCCAGTGGGCTTGATCTGGGCTGGTTCGGCGACCTGGCCGGGGCGACGGTGTACAAGACCGTGTTCGGAGACATGACCAGCACGACAATCAGCAACGTCGGACCGCACGACGCGAGCTACTGGGTCTTCTCGACCCCCGACTACACGAACATCGTGGTGACTGCTGGCGGCGGTTCCGCCGACTACATCCAGTTCGGCGACTCCGACCCGTCCTTTTTGTGGAACAGCCTGCCCCACGCCGGACTGCTTGAAGCCCAAGTGCCGGACTACCTGATCCCGAATGATCCGTTCAGCGGCATTGACTTCGACCCGTGTAACTTCCTCGGCGCCGTCTGCGACGGCGCGTAACACGACAGCTCAGAACTTGTAGCGCAGCACCCGGGCTTTGCCGGCCACCGATTTGAACCGGCCGGCAACCCGGGTGAGTCTGCGCGCCGCGGCGGGGAACGAGTCCACCTCGGCGGCATGCGCCAGGCAGGCCTGTTCGACCAGGCGCAACCGTGGCTCCCACCGCTCCGGGGTGTGCGGATCGGTGAAGCCGGGGTTGGCCCAGACGTGGCGCAGCACGCTGAACATCCCCCGCGGAGCCAGCTTCATCGACAGCGAGCTGAGCGGACCGACCCGGCCGTAGTCGTTGAACACCAGCTCGCCGGTCCCGAAGTAGTCGATAACGTGCGTGAACAAGGCGACGACCTGCGCTTCGGTGAGAAAGGCGAACAGGCCGTCGGCGAGCACCATGGTGGGCCGGCCCACCGGGATGCCGGCCGTCCAGTCCGGGGACGTCAGATCGGCCGCGATGACGTGCTCGCAGCGCTGAGCCGGCAGCAGCTTGTCGCGCAGTGCGACCACACGTGGCAGGTCGATGCTGTACCAGTCCACGCTCGCCGGCGGCTGCACCCGTGCCAGCGGCTCGTTCAGCCCGGTCCCGAGGTCAACCACGACGGCGTCTGGGTTCGCGGCGACGTACTTACGGACCCGGTCGTCGAGCATTTTGGCGCGCAGCGCGGTTTGGCGCACCACGCTGGCTGGGATGCGGAAGCCGGCGAAGTCGTAGTCGATCAGGCCGACGACCCGGTCGGAGGACTCGTCGCCGAGGATCGGGGTGGGTGCGCGGTTGTCGAGGGCACGGGCGTAGGCGGTGAGGAACGCTGTCTGTTCGACCAGGCTGAACTCGGTGACGGCTATCGGCATGGGCTCAACCGTAAGCGATTAGGGCCGATCGGACCTGCACGGGCAAACCCGCGTCGCCGTGGTGCCGGCGCCGCTACCGTCGACGGCATGGAAACGCTGCAGGCGACCACCCTCACCGTGGTGGCCGACGGGGCACGCGGCTCGATCACGCTGAACCGCCCGGACAAACTCAACCCACTGAGCACTACGACACTGCAGGAGCTGGTGTCGGCGGCCCGCTGGTTCGATGCCCGGCCCGCTGTGAAAGTCGTCGTGGTCGCCGGCAGCGGCCGGGCCTTCTCCGCCGGCGCGGACCTGGCAGCGTTCGCGACAGCCGCCGACGGCGCAGCAGCGATGCGCGAGGCCGCCGACGCCGGACGGCGGATGGCCGAGGCGATCGAGGCGATGCGGGCGGTGACGGTGGTGCGCCTGCACGGCCATTGCGTGGGCGGCGGGGTGGTGCTGGCTGCGGCCTGCGACCTGCGGGTGGCCGCTGAGGACACCCGGTTTTCGATTCCGGAGGTCGCCCTGGGTATCCCGCTGGCCTGGGGTGGTATCCCGCGGCTGGTCCGCGAGATCGGGCCGGCACTCACCAAGGAGCTGGTGATGACCTGCCGACCGTTCGGCGCCCTCGAGGCGAAGGCGGCCGGGTTCCTCAACCGGGTGGTGCCCGAGGCGGGCCTGGACGCCGAGGTCGACGGGCTGGTCGGCCAGTTGGTCAGCAAATCAGCACTTACCCTCGCCGGCACCAAGCATCAGGTCAACGCGGTGACCGAGGGCATGGTGGTGACTGCGCGCAGCTGGAACGACGCCGACGCGCTGGTCACCGCCCTGCACGATCCCGAGTCGCAGGCTGCGGCGATGGCTTATCTAGAACGGGTCAGTCGTCGCTGAGGCGGCGGGGATGGGGAGGACGAGATGGCGGGGAACCAGCCGGTGCGCACGTTGTGCGAGGCGTTTCAGCGCACGGCCGCTATCGATCCCGACGCGGTGGCGTTGCGCACGGTCGGCGGCACTCAGACGCTGACCTGGCGCGACTACGCGGCGCAAGTGCGACAGGTGGCGGCCGGACTGGCCGGGCTCGGGGTGCGGCGCGGCGACACGGTGTCGCTGATGATGGCCAACCGGATCGAGTTCTACCCCCTGGAGGTCGGCGCTCAACACGCCGGCGCCACGTCGTTCTCGGTGTACAACACACTGCCCCCAGAGCAGCTCGGCTACCTGTTCGGCAATGCCGGCACCAAGGTGGTGATCTGCGAGGAAACCTACGTCGAGACCATTCGGGCCAGCGGAGCCCCCGTCGAACACATCGTGTGCATCGACGGGTATCCGGGCGGCACCTTGTCGATCGACGACCTGCTGGCCGCGGGACTCCACGACTTCGACTTCGAATCCACTTGGCGCGCAGCGCAACCCGACGACGTCGCAACCCTGATCTACACCTCGGGCACCACCGGTGCTCCCAAAGGGGTGGAGATGACCCACACCAACCTGCTGTTCGAGGCCCAGACTCTCGACGACGTGCTGGGCGTCCGCTACGGCGACCGCGTCACCTCATACCTGCCGTCGGCACACATCGCCGACCGGGCGATGGCGCTCTACAACCAGGAGATCTTCGGCGTGCAGGTCACCGTCGTTCCCGACGTGAAGACCATCGCCGCGGCGCTGCCGGACGTGCGGCCCACCATCTGGGCGGCCGTGCCGCGGGTCTGGGAGAAGCTCAAGGCGGCAATCGAATTCGCCGTCGACGCCGAGCCGGACTCGGACCGTCGCGGCGCGCTGCAGTGGGCGCTGACGGTCGGCGCGAAGCGCTCCGCGGCGCTGATCGGCGCTGAGCCGGTTCCCGACGACGTGGCCGCGGAATGGGCGCAGGCCGATGACCTGGTGCTGTCCAAGCTGCGGGCCAAGTTGGGACTGGACGAGCTGCGGTGGGCGGTGTCGGGCGCGGCTCCGATTCCCAAGGAGACGCTGGGATTCTTCGCCGGGATCGGGATTCCGATCTGCGAGGTCTGGGGCATGTCGGAACTCAGCTGTGTCGCATCGACCGCCCACCCGCGTGATGCCCGGCTGGGTACTGTCGGAAAGTTGTTGCCCGGGCTGGAAAGTCGCGTGGCGGACGACGGTGAGTTCTTGGTGCGGGGGCCGCTGGTGATGCGGGGCTACCGCAAGGAACCGGCCAAGACCGCCGAAGCGATCGACGCCGACGGCTGGCTGCACACCGGCGACATCCTCGAAGAAGACACCGACGGTTATCTGCGGGTGGTGGACCGCAAGAAAGAGCTGATCATCAACGCCGCGGGCAAGAACATGTCGCCGGCGAACATCGAGAACGCCATCCTGGCGTCCTGCCCGATGATCGGGGCGATGGTGACCATCGGCGAAGCGCGGCCCTACAACACCGCGCTGATGGTGTTCGACGCCGACTCGGTCGGCCCGTACGCCGCCGCGCACGGGTTGGCGGAGGCGACACCGGCCGCCCTGGCCGCGGACCCGGCAGTGATCGCACTGATCGCCGCCGGGGTGGCCGACGGCAACGCCAAACTCTCGCGGGTCGAACAGATCAAGCGCTTCCGAGTGTTGCCCTCGCTGTGGGAGCCCGGCGGCGACGAGGTGACGCTTACCATGAAGCTCAAACGCCGGCCGATCGCCACGAAGTACGCCGATGAGATCGAGGCGCTCTACGCCGGTGAGCCCGGACCGCACGTGCACCAGCCGGCACACCAGTAGGGAGTATCACGACACCAACGGTTTTCACCTTCGGTCACGGCACCGCGGACGCGGCGGAGATCATCTCGCTACTGCGCGGTGCTGGAGTGCGCCGGCTCGTCGACGTGCGCACCGCACCGGGCAGTCGGCACAACCCGGACTCCTCGCGCGAAGCCATGGCGCACTGGCTACCGGAGGCAGGTATCGCCTACCAGTGGGAACGGCGGCTGGGGGGCTGGCGCCGGGTCAAGGGGGACAGCCCGGATGTCGGGTTGCGCGTCGAGTCGTTCCGGTCTTATGCCGGCTACATGCGCACGCCAGAGTTCCGGATCGCGATCGACGAGTTGCTGGCGATTGCAGTTGACGAGCAGGTCGCGGTGATGTGCGCCGAAACCGTGTGGTGGCGCTGCCACCGCAGGATGATTGCGGACTACCTCACCCTGGTTCGTGGAGTCGAGGTGGGCCACCTGATGCACGACGGAAAGCTGCGCCCACATCGTCCGATCCCGGAGGCACGAGTGGACGGTGACGTTCTGGTGTACGACGGCCCGTCGCCGGATACCGGATAGCCCCGGTCAGCGGCGCGAAAGGTGCAACGGGCCCAGTACGAGCCACGCCACTGTGCAGACCGCGGCCGCACTCAGGACCGCGGCGGCGGCACTGGCCGTAGCGGCGGCGACGGCCAGCAGGGTTGCCAGCCCGACTGCCAGCGCGACCAGCTTGTAGGCCGGCCAAAGCACCCCCGCGATCGGCACTTGCTGCCGTGGGCGCTCGGCGGTGGTCATGAGAATAACGGTACGCGATAACCAATTGTTAGGCCAGCCGAAATCTCGTGGTCGGGTTGTCGTGTCGCAGCATCGGGCTAGACAGCCGGCGGCGGCCTGCTGCACCCGGCTCCGCCGCGCTTGCAACCGCCGCTACGCTGGCGGCATGCCTCTTGACGGAGAATACGCACCCGGAACGTTGGATTGGGCCCGCAAGAACGCCGAGCAGATCATGGCGTCCGGCGGTACCGAGGGCACCGAGATGCGCGGTATGCGGGTGATCCTGCTGACCACGATCGGCGCCAAGACCGGCAAGCTACGCAAAACCCCGTTGATGCGGGTGGAGCACGACGGTCAGTACGCGATCGTCGCCTCGCTGGGTGGCGCCCCGAAGAACCCGGTCTGGTACTACAACGTCGTCAAGAACCCGCGGGTCGAACTGCAGGACGGAACCGTCACCGGCGACTACGACGCCCGCGAGGTGTTCGGCGACGAGAAGGCACAGTGGTGGGAACGCGCGGTGGCGGCATACCCGGACTACGCCGACTATCAGAACAAGACCGACCGGGAGATCCCGGTGTTCGTCCTGACCCAGGTGGGCTGAACGCGCTGCTGGGTGGCACCATATTGCGGTGTCCGCCGAACCCCGCTTGAACCAAAGTAGCCAGAACCCAAGTGGCCCCAACGCCTGCCCGCTGACGGCGGCCGACATCGACGCGGCGGCCACCCGGATCGCCGGAGTGGTGGCGCCCACCCCGCTGCAGCACAGCGACCGTCTCTCGCAGATCACCGGCGCCAACGTCTATCTCAAGCGCGAAGACCTGCAGTCGGTCCGCTCCTACAAGATGCGCGGGGCCTACAACCTGCTGGTACAGCTGACCGAGGACGAGATGGCCGCCGGCGTGGTGTGCTCGTCGGCCGGCAACCATGCGCAGGGCTTCGCCTACGCCTGCCGCTCGCTGGGCATCCGCGGCAGGGTTTATGTGCCGGCCAAGACGCCGAAGCAGAAGCGTGACCGGATCCGTTATCACGGCGGAGAATTCATCGAGCTGATCGTCGACGGGGCTACCTACGACCTGGCTGCGGAGGCGGCGCTGGCCGACGTGGCCCGCACCGGCGCCACCCTGGTGCCGCCCTACGACGACCTGCGGACGATGGCAGGCCAGGGCACCATCGCCGTGGAGATGCTCGACCAACTCAGCCGGCTCAACACAACACCGGATCTGGTGATCGTTCCGGTCGGCGGCGGGGGCTGTATCGCCGGCATCACCACCTACCTGGCGGAGCAGGCCGACCAGTGTGCGGTGCTGGGTGTCGAGCCGGCCGGGGCGGCGTCGATGATGGCCGCGCTGGCCGCCGGCGAATTGGTGACCCTGGACCACGTCGACCAGTTCGTCGACGGCGCCGCCGTCAAGCGCGCCGGCGCACTGCCCTATGCGGCACTGGCCGCCGCCGGCGACATGGTGTCGGTCACCACCGTCGACGAGGGCGCGGTCTGCACCGCGATGCTCGACCTCTACCAGAACGAGGGGATCATCGCCGAGCCGGCGGGCGCGCTGTCGGTGGCCGGCCTGCTGGAGGCCGATATCGCCCCGGGTTCCACGGTGGTCTGCTTGATCTCCGGCGGCAACAACGACGTCTCCCGGTACGGCGAGATCTTGGAACGCTCCCTGGTTCACCTGGGCCTCAAGCACTACTTCCTGGTCGACTTTCCCCAGGAACCGGGCGCACTGAGGCGGTTCCTCGACGAGGTTCTCGGACCCGGGGACGACGTCACGCTGTTCGAGTACGTCAAGCGCAACAACCGGGAGACCGGCGAAGCGCTGGTCGGAGTGCAGCTGGGGTCGGCGGCCGATCTCGGCGGTTTGCTGGCCCGGATGCGCTCCTCGGATATCCACGTCGAGCCCCTGGAGCCGGGTTCGCCGGCGTACCGCTACCTGCTGTAGAGACCGGTACGAATCCGCCGCTGCAGGTGAGGTCTGGGCTCCGAATGGGTAGCCGACGGCCATGGTGTCAGCAGAGACAAAGCGCATGGATGAAACCGACGTCCGCCGGGTTCTCGATATCGCCCTGCGATTCGGGCAGCTGCTGCTGGGCTCGCAGGCGGGAACCGCCGACGTTGCTTCGAGCATGCTGGCCATCGCCACCGCCTACGGGCTGCCGCAGACCCAGGTGGACATCATGGCGAACTCGATCAGGGTGTCGGTGCCCCGCGGGGTGCCGGGCGCGCCGGTCACCGCGATGTACCTGGTGCAGTCACGCTCTCTGGACTACACGCGGCTGCAGTTGGCCACCGATCTCGCCGAGCACGTCGTGACCACGACACCCGATCCCGAGTGGGTCCAACAGCAGTTGGACACCGTGAGCCGGGCCGCTCACCCCTATCCGCGCTGGGTGGCCACCGCCGGCTGGGCGGTGATGGCCGGCAGCTTCTCGGTGCTGATCGGCGCCGGGCCGCTGGTGGCGCTGATTTCGGCGGGCACCACCGCGTTGATCGACCGGGTCGGCCGGGTGCTCAACGGCTGGCAGCTGCCACTGCTGTTCCAGCAGGTGGTCGCCGCGGCGGTGGCCACCGGCGTCGCCATCGGCCTGCACGCGGTCGGCTGGCTGCCCGCCGGCACCTCGGTGTCGCCGGTGGTGGCCGCCAACATCGTGGTGTTGTTGTCGGGGCTGGCCACCGTCGGCTCCGTGCAGGATGCCATCACCGGCTATCAGCTCACGGCCGTCTCGCGGGGCATGGACATCCTGCTCTCGTCGGCGGGCATCCTGGTCGGCGTCTCCATCGCGGTGCGGATCGGTGGGGCCTTCGGCGGCCAAGTCCGGGTGAGTCCCGAGATATCGGTCGCGGTGCTGAGCGTGCCGATGTATGTGCTGGCGGGCGCCATCGGCGCGGCGGCGGCCGCGATTGCGGGCTATGCACAGCTCAAGGCGGCCCTGGCGGCAGGTCTCGCCGGGGCGACGGCGGCGCTGCTGTTCTTCGGGCTGCAACTCGTGCAGACCAACCCGATCGTGAGCTCGTTTGCAGCGGCCGCCGCGACCGGTCTGGTCGGGACCCTGCTGGCGCCCCGGCTGCGGGTGACGCCACTGGTGATCATCATGGCCGGCATCATCCCGCTGGTTCCTGGGTTGACGTTGTTCCGCGGTTTTGTGCAGTTGGTCAACGGCCAGCCAAACGCCGGGGGCTCGCTCGGGATGGCCGTCGGGCTGGCACTGGCACTGGGCGCGGGCGCGGTGTTGGGCCCGCTACTGGCGCCCTCGGTGCGGCACGAACTCGGCCGGTATCACCTGCGCGGTCGCGGACATGCGACGCGTCGCCTCCGCAACCCTTATCGGATTCCGCAGCTGGCCGGCATCCGCTACTTCGGGCGCCGGGCAGTTTAGGAAGCCGACCGGTCTAGCTGCTCTTCCGAAGGATCGTCAGCGAGCGTGCCGTCACCGTCACGGCCTGGCCGGCCTGGACCGCGAGATCGCTGTCGCCGGAGGGATCGGCGGTGTCGATCACCGCTTGCCAACTCTGCGCGTACTCGGTATTCGGGGTGACGAAGTCCAGCGGCGTCTCACCGGCGTTGAAGCACAACAGGAACGAGTCGTCGATGATGCGCTGGCCGCGGGCATCGGGTTCGGGCAGTGCCTCGCCGTTGAGGAAAACCATGACGCACCTGCCGAATTCGCTGTCCCAATCCTGCTGGGTCATCTCGTGTCCGGCCGGCGTCAGCCAGGCGATGTCGCGCACCTCGCCGCCGCCGAGGATCGGCCGGCCCTGCAAGAACCGGCGCCGGCGGAAGACCGGATGCGCGGTGCGCAGGGCGGTCAATGCTCGGGTGAATGCCAGCAGGTCGGCGTTCTTGTCGAGCAACGACCAGTCCATCCACGACAGCTCGGAGTCTTGACAGTAGACGTTGTTGTTGCCGTGCTGGGTGCGGGCCATCTCGTCGCCGTGCGCGATCATCGGGGTGCCCTGGCTGATCAACAGGGTGGCCATGATGTTGCGCATCTGGTGCGCGCGCAACGCCAGGACGGCGGGGTCGTCGGTCGGCCCCTCGACACCGCAGTTCCACGAGCGGTTGTAGCTCTCCCCGTCGCGGTTGTCCTCGCCGTTGGCTTCGTTGTGTTTCTCGTTGTAGGACACCAGGTCTGCCAGCGTGAAACCGTCATGGCAGGTGACGAAGTTGATGCTGGCGCTGGGACGCCGGCCGGTCGCCTCGTACAGGTCCGAGGACCCGGTCAACCGGGAGGCGAACTCGCCGAGGGTTTCCGGCTCGCCGCGCCAGTAGTCGCGCACGGTATCGCGGTATTTGCCGTTCCATTCCGTCCACAGCCCCGGGAAGTTGCCCACCTGGTAGCCGCCTTCGCCGACGTCCCAGGGCTCGGCGATCAGCTTGACCTGGCTGACCACCGGATCCTGTTGCACCAGATCGAAGAACGCGGACAGTCGATCGACGTCATGCAGTTCCCGGGCCAGTGTCGAGGCGAGGTCGAAGCGGAATCCGTCGACGTGCATCTCGGTAACCCAGTAGCGCAAGGAATCCATGATCAGCTGCAAGGTGTGCGGATGCCGGGCGTTGAGACTGTTTCCGGTGCCGGTGTAGTCGGTGTAGAAGCGTGGATCGTCTTCGTCGAGCCGGTAGTAGGCGGCGTTGTCGATGCCGCGGAAGTTGAGCGTCGGGCCCAGATGGTTGCCTTCGGCGGTGTGGTTGTAGACCACATCGAGGATCACCTCGATGCCCGCCTGGTGGAAGGCGCGCACCATCGCCTTGAACTCCGCCACCGCGCCGCCGGCCTGGCGGCTGGCCGCGTAGGAGTTGTGCGGCGCGAAGAACCCGAATGTGTTGTACCCCCAGTAGTTACGCAGTCCCAGCTGCAACAGGCGATGATCGTGCAGGAACTGGTGTACCGGCATCAGTTCGATCGCGGTCACGCTCAGCGACTTGAGGTGCTCGATGATCACCGGGTGCGCCAGTCCGGCGTAGGTGCCGCGCAGCTCTTCCGGGATTCCGGGATGGGTCTGGGTCATGCCCTTGACGTGCGCCTCGTAGATGATCGTCTCGTGATACGGGGTGCGCGGTGAGCGGTCGGCAGCCCAATCGAAGAATGGGTTGATCACCACGCTGGTCATGGTGTGGCCCAACGAGTCAAGCGCCGGGGGAGGCCCCCCGTTGCCTGGGCCTTCGGGGTCGCTCAGATCGTAGGAGAACAGCGCCGGACCGAAGTCGAAGTCGCCGTGGAACGCCTTCCCATACGGATCCAGCAGAAGTTTGCTCGGATCGCAGCGGTGGCCCGCGGACGGGTCGAACGGCCCGTGCACCCGGAACCCGTAATGCTGACCGGGCCCGATACCGGGCAGATAGGCATGCCAGACATATCCGTCGACCTCGTCGAGACCGATCCGGGACTCGGTGTTGTCGCGGTCGTCGATCAGGCACAGTTCGACACGCTCGGCGACCTCGGAGAACACCGCGAAATTGGTTCCGGCCCCGTCATAGACGGCGCCGAGCGGGTAGCTGTGGCCGGGCCACACCGTGGCGACCGAGCTCACCACCATCCGGTGGCCGCACCCATCTGCCGGCCGAGCTCACCGGTCATGGTGCGCATGTAGGTGGCGGACAGGTGGTGGGAATCGTGATAGATCAACACATTGCCCTCCACCGCGCGGCAGAGCTCCGCGTCGCACACGGCGTCGGACAGATCCAACGGTTTGAGCAGCGGGAACCGGCCGACGAAATCCAGCGTGGGGTTGCGGTCGACCAGGACCTCGGAGCGTTTGATCCCGCAGGACACCGCGTCACCTCCGGAGGCCAGGCAGTCCGCCGGCTGGAACGGGTCGCCGTCGCGCACCAGCCACGGGGTGTCGCGGACCCCGAGAATGGGAATCTTGTTCTCGGACAGCTTCTTCCAGATCCCGATGTAGGTTCCCGGCATCACGTCGCCGGGTTTGATGTTCCACGGCCGGGTGGCGGTGGTGAATACGAAGTCCGGGTGATCGGCGACCAGCTTGTCCATCGTCTTTCCCACCCAGTCGTAGCACTGCGGGTAGGGGGCGTTGTTGCCCATGATCAGCGGCACCTTCTCGGTGGACAGCGGGCAGCCCATCTTGAGGTAGGTGACCACCTTGAAGTGGTGCCGCTGGCCGAGGATGTCGAGCGCGGGCAGCCAGTGTTCGGCATGCGACCCGCCGGCCAGGGCAACGGTCCGGGTTGCCTCCTGGTCGCCGTAGGTGCAGTTGATCAGGGCCGGATCGGTGAAGGTGCTGATGCACCCGTCCCGGGTGGAACGCGGCAGGTCCTTCTTGGCTTCGAGGATGGTGGGCCGCATCCGCAGCTTGGGCACCCGCTGGTGCTTGATCAAGGCGCGCGCGCCCGGGTAGTCGTCCTTGCTGAGCTTGACCAGTTCGGTGCCGCTGGCACGCTGCACGGTGACGTGCTCTCGCCAGGTGAACGACGTGGCCGTCAGCGCCACGCCCAGCAGCACCACCGTCGAACCCAGGACCAGTGTCGGGCGTTTCCACCAATCCGACGAGGGCTTACGCCAGGGAATGGTCAGCACCGGGGTGGGCCCGGCTCCGGCCGGCGCGCGGTAGCGCAGGGGATCCTCGACGAACCGGGTGGTCAGATAGGCCAATACACCCGACAGCAGCAGGATCGCCGCGCCCTCCAACACCGTCGCGTGCCGATGTCCGGTGTAGGACAACCAGAAGATCAGCAGCGGCCAGTGCCACAGGTACAGCGAGTAGGCCATCGCCCCCAGCGTCACCAGCGGGCCGGCCGCCAGCCACCGGTTCGGCCACGGCAGTTTTCCGCTGCTGCCCGGATGCGCATGCCGGTTGGCGCCGGCCAGGATGAACGCCACCGTGGCGCCGACCGGTACCAGCGCCCAGGGGCCGGGGAATTCCCGTACGCCTTCGATCAGGGCGCCGCAGCTCAGGATCGCTGCCAGCGCCAGGGTGCCGACGATGGTCCGCAGCCACATCGGCCAGCGGATGTAGGGGACAAGCGCCCCGGCCAGCGCGCCGAGCAGCAGTTCCCAGGCGCGGGCGAAACTGTTGTAGTAGGCCAGGGCCTGGTTGGACTGGTGCGCGACGATCGCAAACCAGAACGACGCCACGGTCAGCGCGGTGAGCAGCACGACGAATGCGGTTCGCAGGTGTTTGCGCAGCAGTCGCCGTAAAGCGAACGCGAAGCCGAAGATCAGCAGCAGGAAGCTGAGGTAGAACTGGCCTTGCACCGACATCGACCAGATGTGCTGCAGGGGACTGACCGCCTCACCGGCGCGCAGGTAATCCGCGGCGGTGTGGGCCAATTCCCAGTTCTGGTAATAGCCGAGGCTGGCCAGGCTCTGGTCGGCGAAGGTCTCCCAGCGGGTCTGTGGCTGGATCCAGATGGTCAGCCCCGCGCATGCGGCCAGTACCACCACCAGGGCGGGCAGCAGGCGGCGGACCAGCCGGATCAGATCCGGCACCGGTGACAGCGACGAGGACGGGTTCAGTGCGACCCGCAGTAATTTGCCGCCGAAGAAGAAACCCGACAGCGCCAAGAAGACATCCACCCCGCCGGACACCCGCCCGAACCAGACGTGGAACACCGCCACCAACGCGATCGCCACGCCACGCAGCCCGTCGAGGTCGTGCCGGTAGAAGCCCGCCTTGCGGGTTCCCATCACGACAGCCGACCCGGCGGCCGATACGGACCTGACAACGGATCGCCCAGCAGAGGGTGCCGCAACAGGTGTTGCCGCCGGTCGAGGCGGGGACAGGGCAATCATGATCGCCCGATAATCTACCTAACCCGGCTGTAGAAACCGCATTCCAACCGCTGTGACATCCGCCGTGTATTCGCGGCGTCGGTCAGGAGCCGATCACCCGGGTCAGGTAGGGGACCATGTTGGAGGTACGGGCCGGTGAGACGGCCACTGCGGGGCTGGTGCCCTCGATCATCTGATTGTTGCCGAGGTACAGCGCGACGCTCTGCGTTCCGCCCGGCCCGTAGCAGAGCAGGTCGCCGGGGAGCGCCTGCGCGGGCGGAACCTTGTGGCCGACACTGCACTGTTCGCCGGAGGTGCGCGGCATCTTGATACCGGCACCGGCGAACGCGTACTGGATCAGGCCGGAGGCATCGAAACCGACGGTGGTGGTGTCCGGGACGTCCGCGGTGGGTGGCAGCGTCGTCCCCGGCAGGCCCGGGGTGGTGTTGCCGGCAACCGTGGGTGGCAGCGTCGTCCCCGGCAGGCCCGGCGTGGCGCTGCCGGCCACCGTGGGGCCGCTCGGCAGGCCGGTGCGGCCGGTGCGATCGGTCAGCGCGCTCCGAGCGGTGGCGGCTCTGGCCCTGGCATTGTTGGTGGGCCCGGAGATGTCGCCGCCGCCATAGACGAAGGGCACCCCGCGCTGGGACATCGCGCGCTGGATCACCCGCTCGATGAGTTGGCCCTGACCGGACTGGGCGATCGGGTCAGCGCCGGCGGGGCCGGCGGCGCTCAACGCCGGGGCCAATGCCGCCGTCAGTGCGATCGCGGTGGCGCAGACGCGTTTCATCGGAAATCCCCTTTCACGCCGGTTATCACGGCAGCATCATTCGTCACTTCTGTCACAGAGCCTACCGGCGTGTACGCGCCGTGCGCCGCCGCTGCAGAGAAATTCCGCAACCTGTGACCGAACGGTTACGCCGGTGGCGGCCCGCACTACTGTCGTCAGTCATGTCCGCGTTGAGTCCCGAGCAGATCAGCGCCATCGACACCGCCCACCTGTGGCACCCCTACAGCACGATCGGCGCCGAGACGCCGACGCCGACGGTGGCGGTGGCCGCCCGGGGCCCCTATCTGACGCTGATCGTCGATGGCGCGCCGGTCGACGTGCTCGACGCGATGAGCTCCTGGTGGACCGCGATCCACGGCCACGGCCATCCGAAGCTGGACGCCGCACTGAGCGCGCAACTGGCCACCATGAATCACGTCATGTTCGGCGGCCTCACCCACGAACCCGCCGCCCGGCTCGCACAGCTGCTGGTGGACATCACCCCGCCGGGACTGGACACGGTGTTCTTCTCCGACTCGGGCTCGGTGTCGGTGGAGGTCGCGGTGAAGATGGCGCTGCAGTACTGGCGCGCCCGCGGCCGCCCCGGCAAGCACCGGCTGATGACCTGGCGCGGCGGCTACCACGGGGACACGTTCACCCCGATGAGCATCTGTGACCCCGACGGCGGCATGCATGCCCTGTGGTCTGACGTGCTGGCCGCACAGGTGTTCGCCCCGCAGGTGCCGGGCGACTACGACCCCGCCTACAGCGCCGCATTCGAAGCGCAGCTGGAACGGCACCGCGACGAACTGGCGGCCGTGGTCGTGGAACCGGTGGTGCAAGGTGCCGGCGGCATGCACTTCCACGACCCGCGCTACCTGACGGATCTGCGCGAGGCCTGCACCCGCCACGACGTGTTGTTGGTCTTCGACGAGATCGCCACCGGGTTCGGCCGCACCGGCGAGCTGTTCGCCGCCGACCATGCCGGGGTCAGTCCCGACATCATGTGTGTCGGCAAGGCGCTCACCGGCGGCTACCTCAGCCTGGCCGCCACCCTGTGCAGCACCGAGATCGCCCACGCGATCAGCGGCGGGGAGGCCGGCGCCCTGATGCACGGCCCCACCTTCATGGCCAATCCGTTGGCCTGCGCGGTGTCGGTGGCCAGCACCGAGCTGCTGCTGAGCCAGGACTGGCGCTCGTGCGTCGCCGGAATCAGTGCCGGGCTGACCGCCGCCCTGGAGCCGGCCCGTGCCCTGCCCGGGGTCACCGACGTGCGAGTGTGCGGCGCCATCGGGGTCATCGAATGCACACAGCCGGTGGACCTGGCGGTGGCCACCCCCGCCGCGCTGGCTCAGGGCTTGTGGCTGCGCCCGTTCCGCAACCTGGTGTATGCGATGCCGCCCTACGTCTGCACACCCGAGCAGATCGCCCAGATCGGTGCCGGCATGGTCGGCGTGGTCCGTGCCTTAACCTGAACGGTGTTCAACTGTCGTCGAGGGAGCACACGGTGACCCGCACGGATCTGTCTCCACTGGCCTGGCTGGCCGAGGTGGAGCAGCAGCGTCGTCAGGCCGGTCTGCGGCGCTCGCTGCGGGTGCGTCCCGCGGTCGCCGCCGAACTCGACCTGGCGTCCAACGACTACCTCGGGCTGTCGACGCATCCGGCCGTGATCGCCGGTGGTGTCGAGGCGCTGCGCACCTGGGGCGGCGGCGCCGGCGGGTCCCGACTGGTGACCGGAAACACCGAACTGCACCAGCGGTTCGAGCAACAGTTGGCCGACTTCGTCGGTGCGCCAACGGGCTTGGTGTTCTCCTCGGGCTACACGGCCAATATCGGCGCCGTGGTCAGCCTGTCCGGCCCCGGTTCGCTGCTGGTCTCCGACGCCTACTGCCACGCCTCGCTGGTGGACGCCTGCCGACTGTCGAAGGCGCGGGTGGTCGTCACCGGTCACCGCGACGTCGACGCCGTGGCCGCGGCGCTGGCCGCCCGCACCGAGGAGCGCGCCCTCGTCCTCACGGAGTCGGTCTTCAGCGCCGACGGGGCCCTGGCGCCGCTACGCGACCTGCACGAGGTGTGCCGACGGCACGGCGCGCTGCTGATCGTCGACGAGGCGCACGCGGTGGGTGTGCGCGGCGACGGCGGTCGCGGGCTGCTGCACGAGGTCGGGCTGGCCGGGGCGCCCGACGTGGTGATGACGACGACGCTGTCCAAGGCGCTGGGCAGCCAGGGCGGCGCGGTGCTGGGGCCGGCCGCGGCGCGAGACCACCTCATCGACGCCGCTCGCACGTTCATCTTCGACACCGGGCTGGCCCCGGCGGCGCTCGGCGCCGCATCGGCCGCCCTGGATGTGCTGGTCGCCGAACCGTCCCGCGCCACCGACGTCTTGCGGCACGCCGGCGTGCTGGCGCAGATCTGCGGGCTGGGCCACCAGCCGGAATCCTCGGTGGTCTCGGTGATTCTCGGGGACGCCGAGGTGGCGGTGGCCGCCGCGAGCGCCTGCCTGGATGCCGGGGTGCGGGTGGGGTGCTTCCGGCCGCCCACCGTACCGGCGGGCACGTCGCGGTTGCGGCTGACCGCGCGGGCGTCGTTGACCGCCGACGACCTGGAGCTGGCGCGACGGGTGTTGCGTGACGTGCTGCGCGAGCACCCCGTCCTGTCGTCATGACCGTCCTGGTCATCACCGGCACCGGCACCGGTGTCGGTAAGACCATCGCCACCGCCGCGCTGGCCGGCTGCGCCCGTCAAGCCGGCCTGGACGTGGCGGTGTGCAAGCCGGTGCAGACCGGCACCGCCGACGGCGACGACGACCTGGCCGAGGTCGGCCGGCTCTCGGGAGTGACCGAGCTGTCCGGATCCGCCCGGTACCCGGCGCCGCTGGCCCCGCTCGCCGCCGCGGAGCAGGCCGGGATGGCATTGCCGACCCGTGCCGGCCTGCTGGCAATGATCCGCGCCGCCGACCGGCCCGGCCGGTTGACCCTGGTCGAAGGCGCCGGCGGGCTGCTGGTCGAACTGGCCGCCGAGGGCGTCACCCTGCGCGATCTGGCAGTGGACCTCGGCGCCGCCGTGCTCGTGGTGGTGAACGCCGAACTGGGCACCCTCAACCACACCGCTCTTACCTTGGAATCACTTGCCGGGCAAAGGGTTCCATGCGCCGGACTGGTGATCGGCAGCTGGCCCACGCGGCCCGGACCGGCCGCCGTCGGCAATCGGCCGGCATTGGAGCGGCTGGCGCCGGTGCGCGCTGCGCTGCCGGCGGGTTCGGCGACACTGGACGTCGCGGAGTTCGCTGCCATGAGCCGCAGCGCCTTTGACGTCGACTGGGTGCGCACCCTGGTGGGCTGAGGAATGGTGCACTCGATCGAGCTGGTCTTCGACGACGAGACCGAGACGACGATCCGGCGGATATGGGCTGACCTGGCCGCTGCCGGGGTGCCCAGCCAAGCCCCGGCCAGCCGTCCGCACGTCACCCTGGCCGTCGCCCAGCGCATCGACCCCGCGGTCGACGCCGCGCTGGCCACTGTCCTCGACCCGCTGCCGCTGGACTGTGTCCTGGGCGCGACGCTGATCTTCGGCCGCTCGCACGGTGTGCTGGCACGGCTGGTGGTGCCGACCCTGGAATTGCTGGAAATGCATGCGCAGGTACATCGGATTTGTGCACCGCACCTGATCCCCGGTCCCATGCCCAACGTGTTGCCGGGCCAGTGGACCGGCCACGTCACGCTGGCCCGTCGAGTCGGCCCCGCTCAGTTGGGCCGCGCCCAGCGCATCGCCGGACGCTCCGATATCTCCGGCCGGTTTGTCGGATTGCGGCGCTGGGATGGCAACGCCCGCACCGAATATCCGGTCTCGCGGTGATCGCGGGGACGGGTTGCCTTCAGCGGCTCGGGACGGCGAGCCCCGCCCGTACCGCCAGGCCGTCGATCAGTAATCCCAGCCCGAATGCGAATGCGCTTCCCGGGTCGGCGTCGGGCGCCATCTCGGCTGCCCCGGCGGCGTCCCACTGCAGCCGGGATTGCTCGTCGGCGGTGAATCCCAGCACGTAGTACACGACGGTGCGGGCGACCTGCACCGCCTGATCCGCGTGCACGCCGGCCGCCGTGGCCGCCTCCGCCAGCAGCGCCACGATGTCGGTGGCGGCCCGCGATTGGCCGGCGGCCAGGCTCGCCGACACCAGCTCGGCGCCGTCGGTATGGGACAGCAGCGCATCGCGCAGTCGTTCGCACACCGTCTGGATGCGCCACTGCCAACTGCCCGGCCCCGGGTGGGCGCAGGCCGGGGCCAGCACCCGGTCGGCGACCGCGCCGAGCAGTTGCTGTTTGTTGGCGAAATGCCAGTACAGGGCGCTGGGGCTGATGTTGAGCTCGCGCGCCAATCGGCGCATCGACAGATCGGCGATGCCGTAGTTGTCCAGGATGGTGGCCGCCGCGGCGACCACGTCAGGTTTGTGCAGCTGCACTCCGCTACCCTAACCTGAACACCGTTCTAGGCGGCCTTCGCGACCTACCGCACGCCATGCCGATCGAGCGACGACACGGACACGAGTTGAGGGAGCATCAGGTGACCCAGGCGGCTATGACCAGTACTGACACCGGCAACGCCGACATTCTGGCGGTGGCCCGCGAGCAGGTGCTGGGTCGCGGCGAGGGGCTGAACTCCGAGCAGGTGCTCGCGGTGCTGCAGTTGGGCGAGGACCGCCTCGACGACCTGCTCGACCTTGCTCACGAGGTCCGGATGCGCTGGTGCGGGCCCGAGGTCGAGGTCGAGGGCATCATCAGCCTCAAGACCGGTGGCTGCACCGAGGACTGCAACTTCTGCTCGCAGTCCGCGGTGTTCGACGACTCTCCGGTGCGTGGCGTCTGGCTCGACAAGGCCGAACTCGTGGAGGCCGCCAAGGCGACTGCGGCGACCGGCGCCACCGAGTTCTGCATCGTCGCCGCCGTGCGCGGCGCCGACGACAAGCTGCTCAAGCAGGTCGACGAGGGCATCCAGGCGATCCGCGCCGAGGGCCTGGACATCCCGATCGCCGCGTCGCTGGGTCTGCTGACCTCGCGCACCGCGAAGAAGCTCAAGGAGATCGGCGTCCACAAGTACAACCACAACCTGGAGACCGCCCGGTCCTACTTCCCGAGCGTCGTGACCACCCACGAATGGGACGAGCGGCTGGCGACCCTGGAGCTGGTCCGCGAGAACGGCATGGAGCTGTGCAGCGGCGGGATCATCGGGATGGGCGAGACCCTGGAGCAGCGCGCCGAGTTCGCCAGCCAGATCGCCGCGCTGGACCCCGACGACGTGCCGATCAACTTCCTCAACCCGCAGCCGGGCACCCCGTTCGAGAACATGGAGCCGCTGTCCGCCTTCGAGGCACTCTCCATCATCGCCGCCTTCCGGCTGGCGCTGCCCCGCACCACGCTGCGGTTCGCCGGCGGCCGCGAGATCACCCTGGGTGACCTGGGTGCCAAGCGCAGCCTGCTCGGCGGCGCCAACGCGATGATCGTCGGCAACTACCTGACCACGCTGGGCCGCTCCATCGACGACGACCTGGAGATGCTCGAGGAGCTGAAGATGCCGATCAAAGCCCTCAGCGCCAGCCTGTAGAACGCAGACAGCGGATGGCTACCGAACTGCCGGATCTGATCGGCGCCGGCGTCTACAACGTCCACAACGGCACGCTGATCGGCGACTCGGAGCGCCCGGTGCCGCAGACCGCCGCACAGCTGGCCCTGCGGCCACCCCGGTACTGCGCCGCCTGCGGCCGCAAGATGGCGGTGCAGGTCCGGCCGCACGGGTGGTGGGCGAAGTGTTCCCGGCACGGGGTGGTGGATTCCGCGGAGCTGGCAGCCGGGTAGTGGCGCGCGCACGAGAGGTCGGAGTGCCGCGCATCTCGCGGTTGGGCGCCATCGCCACCATGGCGGCCGGGCTGGCCGTCGCCGGGCTGCCGGTCGGTGCGTTGTGGTCGTGGGTCGCCCCTCCGATCCACGGCGTGGTGGCGCTGACCCGCGGCGGCGAGCGGGTACAGGCCTACCTGGGCCACGAACCGGACCATTTCTTCGTTGCGCCGTTTCTGCTGTTGGGGATGTTGGGCGTGGTGGCGGTGGTGTCTGCCACCCTGGCCTGGCAGTGGCGAGCCCACCGGGGCCCGGGCATGGTCGCCGCCCTGTCGGTCGGCCTGACCGCCGGCGCGGCGCTGGCGGTGCTGATCGGCAGCGCCTCGGTGCACCGCCGATACGGCACGGTCGACGTGGACGGTGCGCCGGTGTCTCCCGAGCACCGGGTGCACTACATCGCCGACGCCCCGCCGGTGTTCTTCGGGCACACTCCGCTGCAGATCGCGGCGACACTGCTGTTGCCGGCGGCGACGGCGGCACTGGTGTACGGCCTGTGCGCCACCTGGAGCACCCGCGACGATCTGGGCGGCTATCCGCCCGAGCCCACCAACCGGGCGCCGGTCCCGGCGGTTCAGCGAGGCTCGACGGAGGAGAGGCGAAGCTGGGACTGCCGAATAAGCCCGGCCGTCACAGCGGAAGGCGGCTCAGCGCGCCACCGGTGATGACCCGCACCGCTACCAGGCCCAGCCGGGCCAGGCCCAGGTAGGTCTTGGGGTTCAGCAGCGTCGGCCACTGGCTCTGCACCGCGCCTTCGGGCAACGGCCGGTTGGCGAAGCGGTCACGCAACCAGTCCAGCACCATCGGTGTCGACAGCGGGTGCAGCAGGATGTGCTCGCTGAGCAGGTCGCGGTGATAGGTCAGTCGTGCGCCGCCAGCCGCGTAACACTCGGCGAGCGTGTCGATGTCCTCGACGGAGATCACCTGGTCGTGGATGGCCTGCACCATCAGCACCGGCGGAACCGGCACCGCGGTGCCCAGCCTGGTGTCGTCGAAGACGTGTTGCACGACGGGGTTTTCGATCAGCTGGTCCAGTGGCCGGTCGATGTAGGTGTCCAGCGTGCGGTGGTGCAGGCGCAGCACCGCCGCGGCGGTGGACGCCGACTCCAGCGAGTGCAGCAGTGCCCGGCCGCTGACGGTGGTGTGTTCCTCGACGACCTCGTCGAGTTCGGGATAGGTCCGCGCCAGGGCGGCGATCATGATGGCCGGCAGGCCGGACCAGAATGAACCGTTCAGCCGTTGCAGCGTGTTACCGAGATCGCCCACCGGAGAGCCGAGCGCGACACCGACGAGGTTGAGTTCGGGGGCGTAGCCGCTGCTGACCTCGGCCGCCCAGGCGGTGGCCAGGCCGCCGCCGGAATAGCCCCACAATCCGACCGGGTCGGCGGGGGACAGGTCCACCTGCTCGGCGTTCTGCGCGGCGCGCACCCCGTCGAGCACGAAGTAGCCCGGCTCGTACGGTGCCCCCCAGTGCCCGTCGCGGCCCTCGTGGTCGGGGATCGTCACCGCCCAGCCCTGCGACAGGATGGCGGCGATCAGCAAGAACTCGAGCTGGGTGAACGAGCCGTGCGCCCGCGCGCGCCGGCGCAGCGCGTAGGAGGGGAAGCACCGGCCGTCCACCGCGTCGATCGCGCACTGGTACGACACGATCGGGCACGGACGGCTCCGATCACGGTCGGCGGGGACCAGCACCGTCGTCACCGTCGCCTGCGGCGCGTTGTTGCGGTCGACGGTGCGGTAGAGCAGCTGGGTGGCGTGCAGCTGCTGGGGGATCAGGCCCAGAAAAGCCAGCTCGACGTCGCGGGAGCGCAGCACGGTGCCGGCCACGGCGTGCTGGAAGCCTGGCGGTGGTTCGTAGAACGGGTCGTCGGCAGGCTTCAGCGGACGGTCGCCGGACTGCAGCGGCTGGTGGAGAGCCTGCCCGATCCACTCGACAGATGTTTCGCGGGCCAAGCTGTCGAAGTCCATCCAGGCATTCTTACTTAAGCGACCGTTAAGATTCCAGTCCGACCCACCCTGGAGGGCGAAGTGCCGCGAATTCGTCCGTCACCCGCAGCTCGGACTCGGTGAACCGGTAGCGGGCGGCCGGGCGGCCCCCGCTACGCCCGGAGCGGGCGGTGGTGCCGGTGCGGATGATCACTCCGCGGCGCACCAGTACCCGCTGCAGGTTGGTGGCATCAACCTGGTGTCCGAGCACGACGCTGTAGATATCGCGCAGCGTAGAAATAATGAATTCCGTTGGCGCCAAAGCGAATCCGATATTCGTATAGGACATCTTGGCGACCAACCGGCTGTGCGCGTGCGCCACCATCGTGGCGTGGTCGAATGCCATCGGGGGCAGGTCGTCGACCGGATGCCAGTGGGTGTCGCCCGGCAGTTCGGGGTCCGCGGGAGAGGGCACCAGGCCCAGAAACGTCGAGGCGATGGTGCGCGCTCCCGGCACCCGGGCCGGGTCGGAAAACACACCCAGTTGCTCAAGGTGGGCGATCTCACGCAGATCGACCTTCTCGGCGAGTTGGCGGCGTGCCGAGGCCGTCACGTCCTCGTCGTGACGCAACAGTCCACCGGGCAGCGACCACCGTCCGAGCTGGGGTTCCCGAGCCCGCTGCCACAGCAGAACGTTCAGTCGAGGACGGCGGCTGTCGAGGTCGCCAACCCGGAAGACCGCGGTGAGCACTTCATGCGCGGTGCTAGTATGAACCATGTTTTCGATTGTAAGTCGAAAACCTAATTCGCGAGAAGGAGTCGCCATGACCACCCTCACCGACACCGGTGTGCAGGCGGGCAGCCTGGCCGACCGCATCGTCAACTCGCCGGCCGGCTACAGCGGTGTCGAGCCCGATGAGGAGTGGGTGGCCGAGATCCTCCGGCTCAAAAAAGAACGCAATGCGACGATCCTGGCGCACAATTACCAGCTGCCGCCCATCCAGGACATCGCCGACCACGTCGGGGACTCGCTGGGCCTGGCCCGTATCGCTGCCGAGACCGACGCGGACACCATCGTGTTCTGCGGCGTGCACTTCATGGCCGAGACCGCCAAGATCCTCTCCCCGGACAAGACGGTGCTGATCCCGGACGCCCGGGCGGGTTGCTCGCTGGCCGACTCGATCACCGCCGAGGATCTGCAGGCCTGGCGCGACGACCATCCCGGCGCGGCGGTGGTGTCCTATGTGAACACCACGGCGGCGGTCAAGGCGCTCACCGACTACTGCTGCACGTCGTCGAACGCCGTCGACGTGGTCAACGCGATCGAACCGGACCGCGACGTGCTCTTTCTGCCCGACCAGTTCCTGGGCCAGCATGTCCAGCGGGTCACCGGGCGCAAGAACATGCACATCTGGGCGGGCGAGTGCCACGTGCACGCGGCGATCAACGGGGACGAACTCGAGGAGAAGGCGCGAGCCAACCCGGACGCCGAGCTGTTCGTGCATCCGGAGTGCGGGTGTGCGACCTCGGCGCTGTACCTGGTCGGCGAGGGTCACTTCCCCGAGGAGCGGGTCAAGATCCTGTCCACCGGCGGAATGCTCGAGGAGGCCCGGCGTACCCAGGCCCGCAAGGTGCTGGTGGCCACCGAGATCGGCATGATCTACCAGCTGCAGAAGGCGGCGCCGCAGGTCGACTTCGAGGCGGTCAACTCCAAGGCGGCCTGCAAGTACATGAAGATGATCACCCCGGCGGCCCTGCTGCGCAGCCTGACCGAGGGCGCCGACGAGATCCATGTCGACCCGGAGACGGCGCGCTTGGCGGCGCGCAGCGTGCAGCGCATGGTCTCGATCGGACACTCCGCCCCGGTCAGCAAGTGACCGGTGGCCCCGGCTGGCAGCAGCGGGCCGATGTCGTCGTCATCGGCACCGGGGTCGGCGGGCTGGCCGCGGCCCGTGCTGCACGTCGCGCCGGCCGGAACGTGGTGGTGCTCAGCAAGGCCGACACCGGTTACGCAGTGACCGCGACGCACTACGCCCAGGGCGGGATCGCGGTGGTGCTGCCGGGCACCGACGACTCGGTGGAAGCTCACGTCGCCGACACGCTGGCCGCGGGCGCCGGATTGTGCGACCGCGACGCGGTGACCTCGATCGTGGCCGACGGCTATCGTGCGGTCGCCGAATTGGCCGGTGCCGGTGCACAATTCGACCGGGATCCCGAGGGGAGTTGGGCGATCACCCGCGAGGGCGGGCACTCGCGGCGACGCATCATTCATGCCGGCGGCGATGCCACCGGAGCCGAGGTCCAGCGCGCACTGGATCACGCCGCGGCCGGTCTGGACATCCGTTACGGCCAGGTGGTGCTGCAGATCCTGCGTGACAACGACGCGGCCACCGGTGTGTTGGTGGCCAACGCCGACGGGATCGGGGTGATCCACGCGCCGTCGGTGGTACTGGCCACCGGCGGTCTGGGCCACCTGTACCGGGCGACCACCAACCCCGGCGGTGCCACCGGCGACGGGGTGGCCCTGGCGCTACGAGCGGGCGTTGCGGTCAGCGATCTGGAATTCATCCAGTTTCACCCGACGATGCTTTACGACGGGAGCGCCGGAGGTCGCCGACCGCTGGTCACCGAGGCGGTACGCGGTGAGGGCGCGACACTGATCGACTCCCGGGGCGACTCGGTTACCGCGGGACTGCACCCGATGGGGGACCTGGCGCCGCGTGACGTGGTGGCGGGTGCCATCGACACCAGGCTGCGTGAGACCGGAGACCCCTGCGTCTACCTCGACGCCCGCGGTATCGCCGGCTTCGAGAGCCGGTTTCCGACCGTCACCGCGGCCTGCCGGGCCGCCGGTATCGACCCGGCCGGCCAACCGATCCCCGTGGTGCCGGGCGCGCACTACAGCTGCGGTGGTGTCGTCACCGACGTCACCGGCCGCACGGAGCTGCCCGGTCTGTTCGCCGCCGGCGAGGTGGGCAGAACCGGTATGCACGGCGCGAACCGGTTGGCCTCCAACAGCTTGCTGGAGGGCTTGGTGGTGGGCGAACGCGCCGGATCGGCGGCAGCGGCGCACGCCGTGGCAGCCGGGCATGTGTGCGCCGAGGCAGCCGGGGCGGACGGGTGGGCCACCCTTGACCGACAGACCCTGCAACAGGCGATGTCCCGCGATGCCTCGGTGGTCCGCGACGCGCACGGGCTGCGGCGGCTGAACGATCTGCTGTCGACCGCCACGGAGCGGACGGCCGCCGACCGGACCGGTTTCGAGGACGCAGCGTTGACGCTGGCCGCCCGGGTGGTCACCGGGGCCGCGTTGGGGCGCACCGAGAGCCGGGGTTGCCACCACCGGGCCGAGTACTCCGGCGCCGACCCCGGCCAGGCCCGCAGCACCACGGTCCGACTGCGCGACGGCGCGGTCGTGCTCGAGGCGCCGACGGCGGTGGCGTCGTGACACCGTCGCGGATGCTGTCGCAGACCGAACTCGGCGAGGCCCGCCAGATCATCGCCCGGGCTCTCGACGAGGACCTGCGTTACGGGCCCGATGTCACCACCACGGCGACGGTGCCGGCCGATGCGGTGACCGAGGCAGCACTGGTGACCCGGGTGGCCGGGGTGATCGCCGGCGTCGACGTCGCCCTGCTGGTGCTCGACGAGGTACTCGGTGCTGACGGCTACCAGGTGCTGGACCGAGTGGCCGACGGTGCCCGACTGGAGCCCGGCGCACCGGTGTTGAGCCTGAAGGCCGACACCAGAGGCCTGCTGACCGCCGAACGCACCATGCTCAACCTGGTGTGTCACCTGTCCGGGATCGCCACCGCCACCGCCGCCTGGGTGGATGCCGTGGACGGCACGTCGGCGCAGATCCGCGACACCCGCAAGACGCTGCCGGGTCTGCGGGTGCTGCAGAAGTACGCGGTACGGGTAGGCGGCGGGGTCAACCACCGGATGGGGTTGGGCGACGCAGCGCTGATCAAGGACAACCACGTCGCCGCGGCGGGGTCGGTGGCCGCGGCGCTGCGCGCGGTCCGCGCGGCCGCTCCCGAAGTGGCCTGCGAGGTCGAGGTCGATTCGCTGGAGCAGTTCGACGAAGTGCTCGCCGAGGGGCCCGAGTTGGTGCTGCTGGACAACTTCGAAGTCTGGCAGACCCAGATGGCGGCGCAGCGCCGCGACTCCCGGGCGCCCGGGGTGCTGCTGGAGTCATCCGGCGGACTGACCCTGGACAGTGCGGCCGCCTACGCCGGCACCGGCGTCGACTACCTGGCCGTGGGTGCACTCACCCATTCGGTACAGGTGCTCGATATCGGCCTCGACATGTAGGCAGGCTCAGGCGATGTCGGTGACGAGCACCGCCACTTTGCGGTTCTGTAGCCGCACCGCCCATGGCAGGGACGTGTCGGCGGTGCCGGCCGGCAGAATCCGCGGGTTGGTCAGGTGCAATTCGCTGCGGAACAACCGCACGTCGGCCTCCCCGGCGGACAGCACGTTCTTCACCCAGTCGGCCTTACCGTGGCCCAGCGCGATCGCCAGCACATCGCCCTTGCGGTAGGTCGTCACCACCGTCTCGTAGGGCTTGCCGGACTTGCGGCCCCGATGCTTGATCACCGACGTGCCAGGCAGAAATCGCGACAGCGGTTTGACCACCGGGTTCATGTATTTGATCTGCACCCGGTCCAGCCACGGCGGGAAAACCACCGGCAGGCTCGAGTCGTTGTTGCGATCAGCGTTGGCGGCCATGGCCACTCCGTTCCTAGAAGGGTTCAGGTGATATCGGCGACCAAGATCCCGACCCGGCCAGCTGCCCGGCGGACGATCCAGGGCAGACCGCTGGTGTCGCCGCCGATCGGCACTATCCGCGGGTTGGTGATGTGCACGTCGCGCCGGAACAAGTGCACGTCGGCCTCGCCGGCGGCCAGGACATTCTTGACCCAGTCTGCCTTGCCGTGGCCGAGCATCACCGCCAGCCGCTGGCCCTTGCAGAACGCGCGCACCACGGTCCGGTATGGGTTGCCGGACTTGCGGCCCCGATGCTCGAACACCGCGAAGGTGGGGAGGTGGAATCGTTTGACTATGGGGCTTTCGATCTTGCGCTGCAGGTAGTCCAGCCAGTCCGGGAAGATGTAAGGCACCCCGGGCACGCTCTTGGGGTGCTCATTGCCAGACAATTCAGGCGACTCCGTTCACGAGGTCCATCTGTTCACCACCCTAGTCGTGCTGTCCAACACCCCCGGATTCCGCACTCGCCGCCGTGAACGCACACCGGACACCGGCCGGTCTGCCGAGCTTGGCGAAATCCACTTGAGCCGTTCTGGGACAATGGTCGGCGTGACCACCCCGCTGATGGCGCGCATCGATTTGCGCGGCGCGAACCTGTCCGCAGCTGCGCTGCGGGCCGCCCTGCCGCGCGGTGGTGTCGACGTCGAGGCGGTGTTGCCGCGGGTGCGCCCGATCGTCGAGGCGGTCGCGCAGCGCGGGGCCGCCGCGGCACTGGAGTTCGGGGAATCGTTCGACCGGGTGCGCCCGGCCGCGGTACGAGTGCCGGGCGCGGCGCTGGAGGCCGCACTGGTCGAGCTGGACCCCGCCGTGCGGGCCGCGCTGGAAGTAGCGATCACCCGCGCCCGCGCGGTGCACGCCGACCAGCGGCGCACCGACACCACCACCACGCTGGCACCGGGCGCGACCGTCACCGAACGCTGGGTTCCGGTCGAGCGGGTCGGCCTGTACGTTCCGGGCGGCAACGCGGTCTACCCGTCCAGTGTGGTGATGAACGTCGTCCCGGCCCAGACCGCGGGGGTGCCCTCACTGGTGATCGCCAGCCCGCCGCAGGCTGCCTTCGGCGGCCTGCCGCACCCGACGATCCTGGCCGCGGCCCGGTTGCTCGGCGTCGACGAGGTCTGGGCGGTCGGTGGCGCCCAGGCGGTCGCCCTGCTGGCCTACGGCGGCACCGACACAGATCAGGCCGAACTGGCCCCGGTCGACATGATCACCGGGCCGGGCAACATCTACGTGACCGCGGCCAAACGGCTGTGCCGTTCGCAGGTGGGCATCGACGCCGAAGCCGGCCCCACCGAGATCGCGATCCTCGCCGACAACACCGCCAACCCGGCGCATCTGGCCGCCGACCTGATCAGCCAGGCCGAGCACGATGAAATGGCCGCCAGCGTGCTGGTCACCACCAGTCCCGAACTGGCTGATGCCACCGATCGCCAGGTGGCGGCGCAGCTGCAGACCACCGTGCACCAACAGCGGGTCACCACGGCGCTGACCGGACCTCAGTCGGCGATCGTCTTGGTCGACGACCTGGACGCCGGTATCCGCGTGGTCAATGCCTACGCCGCCGAGCACCTGGAGATCCAGACCGCTGACGCCGTCGCGGTGGCGGCCCGGATCCGTTCGGCGGGAGCGATTTTCGTCGGCCCGTATGCGCCGGTCAGCCTCGGTGACTACTGCGCGGGCTCCAACCACGTGCTGCCGACCGCGGGCAGTGCCCGGCACTCCAGCGGGCTGTCGGTGCAGACCTTCCTGCGCGGTATCCACGTCGTCGACTACACCGAGGCCGCACTGAAGGATGTCAGCGGGCACGTGATCGCGCTGGCCCGCGCCGAAGACCTGCCCTCGCACGGCGAAGCGGTCCGGCGGAGGTTCGAACAGTGACCGGCATCGACCGGCTGCCGGGCCGCGACATCACGCTCGCCGACCTGCCGCTGCGTGACGACCTGCGCGGCAAGTCGCCCTACGGGGCGCCGCAACTGGAGGTGCCGGTGCGGCTGAACACCAACGAGAACCCGCACCCGCCGAGTGCGGCGCTGATCGACGACGTCGCCGCTTCAGTGCGTGACGCAGCAGCCGAGCTGCACCGCTATCCCGACCGCGACGCGGTGGCGCTGCGCACTGACCTGGCCCGCTATTTGAGCACCCAGATCGGTGTCGAGGTCGGGTCGGAGAACGTCTGGGCGGCCAACGGCTCCAACGAGATCCTGCAGCAGCTGCTACAGGCGTTCGGCGGGCCCGGCCGCAGCGCAATCGGATTCGTCCCGTCGTATTCGATGCACCCGATCATCTCCGACGGCACCCAGACGCAGTGGCTGGCCGCGAACCGGGCCGGCGACTTCGGCCTGGACGTCGCTGTCGCCGTAGCGGCCATCGCCGAGCACAAACCCGATGTGGTGTTCGTCGCAAGCCCCAACAACCCGTCCGGGCAGAGCATTTCATTCGATGAGCTGCGCAGTCTGCTCGACGCCGCGCCGGGGATCGTGATCGTGGATGAGGCCTATGGGGAATTCTCGTCGCAGCCCAGCGCGATCGGGCTGATCGGCGACTATCCGGCCAAGCTGATCGTCACCCGCACGATGAGCAAGGCGTTCGCGTTCGCCGGCGGCCGGCTCGGCTACCTGATCGCCGCCCCGGCGGTGATCGACGCGATGCTGCTGGTGCGGTTGCCCTATCACCTGTCGGTGGTCACCCAGGCGGCCGCCCGCGCCGCACTGCGGCACGCCGACGACACCCTGGGCAGCGTTGCACAGCTCATCTCCGAGCGGGAACGGGTCTGTGCGGCGCTGACCGCCATGGGATTTCAGGTCATCCCCAGCGACGCGAATTTCGTGTTGTTCGGCCGGTTCGCCGATGCGCCAGCAACATGGCAGCGCTATCTGGATGCCGGCATCCTGATCCGCGATGTCGGCATCGCCGGATACCTGCGCGCCACCACCGGATTGCCGGAGGAGAACGACGCCCTGTTGGCCGCCAGCGCACAACTTGTCGTCACCGAATTGGCCGAGCCACCCACCGACGAGTAGGAGTCCAGTGACCGAGCACCGTCGCGCCCGCGTAGAGCGCAAGACCCGCGAATCCGACATCGTTGTCGAACTCGACCTGGACGGCACCGGGATCGTCGACATCGACACCGGGGTGCCGTTCTACGACCACATGCTGACCGCGCTGGGCACTCACGCCAGCTTCGACCTGACGGTTCGCGCCAAGGGCGACGTCGAGATCGAAGCGCACCACACCGTGGAGGACACCGCGATCGTGCTCGGGCGGGCCCTGGGCGAGGCGCTGGGTGACAAGTTGGGCATCCGCCGGTTCGGCGATGCCTTCATCCCGATGGACGAAACGCTGGCGCACGCCGCCGTCGACGTGTCCGGGCGCCCCTACTGTGTGCACACCGGCGAACCGGATCACTTGGTGCACACCACGATCGCTGGATCACAGACCCCGTACCACACCGTCATCAACCGGCATGTGTTCGAGACGCTGGCGTCGAACGCCCGTATCGCGCTGCACGTGCGGGTGCTCTACGGGCGCGACCCGCACCACATCACCGAGGCGCAGTACAAGGCGGTGGCCCGGGCGCTGCGACAGGCGGTCGAGCCCGACCCCCGGGTGACCGGCGTGCCGTCCACCAAAGGCACCCTGTGACCAGATCCGCCCAGCCCAGGGTGGTGGTCCTGGACTACGGCTCCGGCAACCTGCGCTCAGCCCAGCGCGCCCTGCAGCGGGCCGGTGCGGCGGTCGAGGTGACCGCCGACGCCGATGCCGCGGCAGCCGCCGACGGCCTGGTGGTCCCGGGCGTCGGAGCCTTCGCGGCGTGCATGGCCGGGCTGCGCAAGGTGCACGGAGAGAAGATCATCGCCGAACGAGTGCAGGCCGGGCGTCCGGTGCTGGGGGTGTGCGTCGGGATGCAGATCCTGTTCGCCCGCGGCGTGGAGTTCGGCGTCGAGACTGCCGGCTGCGGCCAATGGCCGGGTGCGGTCACCCGACTGGACGCCCCGGTGATCCCGCACATGGGCTGGAACGTCGTCGACGCCGCACCCGGCAGCACGCTGTTCGCCGGGTTGGACGCCGACACCAGGTTCTACTTCGTGCACTCCTATGCCGCGCAGCGGTGGGAGGGCCGTCCCGAGGCTTTGGTGACCCGGGCGACCCATCAGGTACCGTTCCTGGCGGCTGTCGAGGACGGGCCGTTGGCCGCCACCCAGTTTCACCCCGAAAAGAGTGGGGATGCCGGGGCGAGACTGCTGAGCAACTGGGTGGAGGCACTGTGAGTACGTCTGTCAACAACGCGTTGGTTCTGTTGCCCGCCGTCGACGTGGTCGACGGGCGCGCGGTGCGGCTGGTGCAGGGCAAGGCCGGCAGCGAGACCGAGTACGGTTCGGCGCTGGATGCCGCGCTGGGCTGGCAGCGTGACGGCGCCGAATGGATTCACCTGGTCGATCTGGATGCCGCCTTCGGCCGCGGCTCGAACCGCGAGCTGCTCGCCGATGTGGTTGGCCGCCTTGACGTGAAGGTCGAATTGTCCGGCGGTATCCGCGACGACGCGTCGCTGGCGGCGGCGCTGGCCACCGGCTGCACCCGGGTGAACCTGGGCACCGCGGCCCTGGAGAACCCGCAGTGGTGCGCCCGCGCGATCGCCGACCACGGCGACCGGATCGCCGTCGGCTTGGACGTGCAGCTCGACAACAGCGGTCCGGCCGGCTCCTATCGACTGCGGGGACGCGGCTGGGAGACCGACGGCGGTGAGCTGTGGCCGGTGCTGGAACGTCTTGACCGCGAAGGATGTTCGCGCTACGTCGTCACCGACGTGAGCAAGGACGGCACCCTGGGCGGGCCCAACCTGGAGCTGCTCGGTGAGGTAGCCGACCGCACCGACGCGCCGGTGATCGCCTCCGGCGGAGTGTCCAGCCTCGATGATCTGCGGGCCATCGCCACCCTGGTGGACCGCGGGGTCGAGGGCGCGATCGTCGGAAAAGCCCTCTACGCGGGGCGGTTCACCCTGCCGCAGGCCCTGACCGCGGTGCAAGGCTAGGGGTCCCGGCATGGCGTTGGACACCGCGGATCTGAGCGCCCTGGTCGCCGAGGCGTCGAAGATCCTCGATGTCGCGGCGCAGCCCTTCCTCGACGGACACCGCGCCGGTTCGGCAGTCCGCAAGGGCAGCAACGACTTCGCCACCGAAGTCGACCTGGCCCTGGAGCGCCAGATCACCGACGATCTGGTGTCTGCCACCGGTATCGGGGTGCACGGCGAAGAGTTCGGTGGCCCACCGATCGACTCGGGCCTGGTGTGGGTGCTGGATCCGATCGACGGGACGTTCAACTACGCCGCCGGGTCCCCGATGGCGGCGATCCTGTTGGGCCTGCTCCATGATGGTGAACCGGTGGCCGGGCTGACCTGGCTGCCGTTCACCGACCAGCGCTACACCGCCGTGGCCGGCGGCCCGCTGCTCCGCAACGGGGCGGCGCGGCCGGAGCTGGGACCGGCGGCCGATCTCGCCCAGTCTTTGGTCGGCATCGGCACGTTCAACGTCGAGTGGCGCGGGCGTTTCCCGGGCCGCTACCGGCTCGCAGTGTTGGAGGGCTTGAGTCGAGTGACCTCGCGGCCCAGGATGCACGGCGCCACCGGGATCGACCTGGTCTACGTCGCCGACGGAATCCTCGGCGGTGCCATCAGTTTCGGCGACCACATCTGGGACCACGCCGCCGGTGTCGCACTGGTGCGCGCGGCCGGCGGGATCGTCACGGACCTGACCGGGGCGCCCTGGACTGCGCACTCGCGCTCGGCACTGGCCGGCGCGCCGGGGGTGCACACCGAGATCCTCGACATCCTGACCGCGGTCGGCGCACCGGAGGACTACTGAGATGGACCAGGGTAGCGACGTGGCGGTACGGGTCATCCCGTGTCTGGACGTCGACGGCGGCCGCGTCGTCAAGGGAGTCAACTTCGCGAACCTGCGCGATGCCGGCGATCCGGTCGAACTCGCCGCCGCCTACGACGCCGAGGGCGCCGACGAACTGACCTTTCTCGACGTCACGGCCTCGTCATCGGGCCGGGCGACCATGCTCGAGGTGGTCGCGCGCACCGCCGATCAGGTCTTCATCCCGCTCACCGTCGGTGGCGGGGTACGCACTGTCGCCGACGTCGACGTCCTGCTGCGGGCCGGCGCGGACAAGGTGTCGGTGAACACCGCCGCGATCGCCCGTCCGGAACTGTTGGCCGAACTGGCTCGCCAATTCGGCTCCCAGTGCATCGTGCTGTCGGTCGACGCCCGCACAGTGCCTATCGGGCCCAGTGGGCCTATCGGACCCAAGCCCACCCCGTCCGGGTGGGAAGTGACCACCCACGGCGGTCGGCAGGGCACCGGTATCGACGCGGTCGAGTGGGCGGTCCGCGGTGTCGAACTCGGCGTCGGGGAGATCCTGCTGAACTCGATGGACGCCGACGGCACCAAGGCCGGATTCGACCTGCCGATGTTGCGCGCGGTTCGCGCGGCGGTGAGCGTTCCGGTGATCGCCAGCGGGGGAGCCGGCGCGACGGAACATTTCGCCCCCGCGGTCGCCGCGGGTGCCGATGCGGTGCTGGCGGCGAGCGTGTTTCATTTCCGGGAACTGACCATCGGCCAGGTCAAAGCGGCGATGGCGGCCGAAGGGATCACCGTGAGATGAGTGAACCGAAGACGGGACTCGATCCGGCGATCGCATCCCGGCTCAAGCGCAATGCCGAGGGCTTGATCGCAGCGGTGGCGCAGGAGCGGGGCAGCGGCGACGTGCTGATGGTCGCCTGGATGGACGACGACGCCCTGGCGCGCACCCTGGCAACCCGTGAGGCGACGTATTTTTCGCGGTCCCGGGCCCAGCAGTGGGTCAAAGGCGCGACGTCCGGGCACACCCAGTACGTGCACTCGGTGCGGTTGGACTGCGACGGCGACACGGTGCTGCTGGAGGTCGATCAGCGCGGGGGAGCCTGTCACACCGGGGACCACAGCTGCTTTGACGCCGACGTCTTGCTGGCTCCCGACGACTGATCCGCCGGGTTCGTGCGGCGGTCCCAGCTTCACCTCTCCTCCGTCGAGCTTCGCTGAACCTCCGACACCGGCCGGGCGGTATGCTGGCCGACTGTGAACTCCGACGAACCGGACGACTCGTATCCGTTGGACCACACCGACGGTCCGGCGGGTTTCGAGTTGGAGCGGGTTTCCCTGGAAATCGACTCCCACTATGCCCAGGGCACGGTCAGTGACACCGAGGCGCACCTTCCGCGCGCCGGTTCGCGGATCATCGCGCTGACCAACCAGCTGAGCAAGTCGCAGGCGAATCTGGAATCGACGTCCGCACGTTTCAACGAGTTGGCGTCGGCGATCCCCGGTGACATCGAGGATCTCAGTGACCGGCTCGCCGGAATCCTCAACGGCGCCATGGCGGAAGCCGACGACATCCGCGCGGAGGCACAGCGCTTCGCCGATGAGCTGCGCGGCGCCACCCAGAACGAGGCCGCGGCGATCCTCGACGATGCCGAGGCGCAGCGCCGGGAGGCGGCCGAGCTGCGTGCCGAGCTGGAGACCCAGCACAAGCAACTGCGGGTTCATGCCGCGCAACTGCGCAGGCAGGCCGTCATGAGCGCCGCCGATATCATGAAGGAAGCCGAGAACCACGCCTCGGAGATATTGACCGAAATGAACAAGGCGATCAACACTCACGTGGCGGACGCCCAGCATCGGTTGACCGAGCTCATGGAAGCGCGCGCGAAAATCGTCGACCAGATACAGCGTTCGACGGGTCACGTTAAACGTGAATCCCTGCCCCCGGCCAAAGAGTCCTGGTTTCGCGAAAATCGTCCGCGCTGACCGTCTGTTGGGCCACAATGCGACCGGTGACACACTTACCGGTGTCTGGTACGCTCCGTCGCACGGCGACTTGAGTGAGCCATTTGGCCTCGCGCACAAGCCAACTCGGTCGAGCGCTGGTTGCCTGTCGAACCGATGACCCAACGTTTCAGGTGCTAGGAGTAAGCCGGTGGCGCTAGAGATTCCGGAATTCGAAACGCAGATGCGCGGTTTCGATCGCAATGAGGTTTCCGACTACATCGCGCGCCTCCATCATGAAATCGAAATCCTGCAGGATCGCGCCAAATCCCTCGACGCGGTCAAGGCCCAGACGCGATTTGATCGTGAACAACTCACCGCCGAGGTGACGCGACTGCAGAACGACATCGTGCGGATGACCGCGGAAGCCGATGCCGAACGTCAGCGTCTGACCGCCGAACTGGCCCAGCTGCAATCCCAGTTCGAGCAGGTGACCGGTCCGGTCGACTCCGTGGAGGGCATGTCGGATCGCATCGCCCGGATGATGCGTATCGCCTCCGAGGAAGCGCGCCGCACCAAGGAATTGGCCCGCCAAGACGCGGAGGCGCTCACCGAGGAACTCCGCGAACAATTGGAAGCGGCCAGCCATGACCGGGCCGCCGCCAGTGAGGCGCTGGCTGAGTTTCAGACCTCCACCAACGCGCGCCGGGCCAAGATCCTCGAAGCCGCGACGGCCGAAGCCGAAGAGATCCTCCGAATCGGGCATGAGGAGCGCAGCCGGATCGCACAGGAGATCGAGGACGCCGAACGCAGCCGCCGCGAGGTCTATCAGCGCCTCGCCGAGGAGGACGAGCGCAACCGGCGGGCGGCGCAGGAATCCCTGGACGAGCAGATCAAGCTGGCCTGGGAGGAGGACGAGCGCAACCGCCGGGAGGCGCAGCGGCGTCTGGACCAGAAGATGCAGGCGGCCTGGGAGCAGGCCGAGGAGACCATCGCCAAGCTCGACAAGGAAGCCCGCCTGGAGGCGTCCACGCTCATCGCCAGCACCAAACGCGAGGCCAAATCGGTCACCGAGCGGACCCAGGCCGAAGTGGATCTATTGGTACGGGAGCGTTCGGGGATCGTCACCCACCTCAACGAGATCCGCAACTGGATCGACACCGCCGTCGGCGACAGTCGCAAGCTCGTCGGGGACGCCCCGGTGGCCGCGGCCGCGGAAGAACCAGCCGAAGCCGACCAGGACGACGAACAGGACGCCGGCTAGGCACCGATCACCGGGGCCGGCAGTGGTGTTAGGCCGAGGAACGCGCCCGCAGCAGCTCCAGCGCCTTGTCGGCGTGGGTGTCCATCGAAAACTCGCTGGCGATCACGCCGAGCACGGTGCGATCGGTGTCGATGACGAACGTGGTCCGCTTAACCGGCATCAGTTTGCCCAGTAGGCCGCGTTTGACGCCGAACTGCGTGGCCACCGTGCCGTCGGTGTCAGACAGCAGCGGGTAATCAAAACCCTGCTGGTCGGCGAACTTGGCCTGTTTGGCGACCGGATCGGCGCTGATCCCGACGCGCTGGGCACCGACGGCAGTGAACTCGCCGGCCAGATCGCGGAAGTGGCAGGCCTCCTTCGTGCACCCGGGCGTCATCGCCGCCGGGTAGAAGAACAACACCACCGGCCCGTCGGCCAGCAGGGCGCTGAGTTTGCGCGGCGCCCCGGCCTGGTCGGGGAGCTCGAAGTCTGCCACCGTGTCGCCAGTTTTCATGGCCGCCAGGCTACTCCTGAGCCCACAAGTGGGTCTGGGAAGATGGGCCGGTGCAAACCACTGGCACTTCCCGAGCCGGCATCATGTCCCGGGCGGACTTCCGGGCGCTGGCCGCCGAGCACCGGGTGGTCCCGGTGACCTGCAAGGTGCTGGCCGACGCCGAGACGCCGCTGTCGGCGTACCGCAAGCTCGCCGCCAACCGACCCGGCACCTTCCTGCTGGAGTCCGCCGAGAACGGGCGGTCGTGGTCGCGGTGGTCGTTCATCGGCGCCGGGACGTCATCGGCGCTGACGGTGCGCGACGGCCAAGCGGTGTGGCTGGGGGCGGCGCCGCAGGATGCCCCGACCGGCGGGGACCCGCTGCAGGCCCTGCGCGAGACGCTGGCCCTGCTGGAAACGGCGGTCATGCCCGGGCTGCCGCCGCTGTCGAGCGGCCTGGTGGGTTTTTTCGCCTACGACATGGTGCGCCGGCTGGAGCGACTGCCCGAGCTGGCGGTCGACGACCTGCAGTTACCGGACATGCTGCTGCTGCTGGCCACCGACATGGCCGCGGTCGACCACCACGAGGGCACCATCACCCTGATCGCCAACGCAGTCAACTGGAACGGTACCGACGAGCGGGTTGACGAGGCCTACGACGACGCGATCGCCCGGCTCGACGTGATGACCGCGGCACTGAGCCAGCCGCTGGAGTCCAGCGTCGCCACGTTCGACCGGCCAGAGCCGGTCTATCGAGGGCAGCGCACCCCGGAGGAGTACGGGGCGATCGTCGAGCGGCTGGTCGGCGAGATCGAGGCCGGCGAGGCGTTTCAGGTGGTGCCGTCCCAGCGTTTCGAGATGGCGACCCCGGCGGACCCCATTGACGTCTACCGGATGCTGCGGGTGTCCAATCCGAGCCCGTACATGTATCTGCTGCAGGTGCCTGACGACGATGGGGGACTTGCGTTTTCGATCGTGGGGTCGAGCCCCGAGGCGCTGGTGACGGTCCAGGACGGCCGCGCGACCACCCACCCGATCGCCGGAACGCGCTGGCGGGGTGCGACCGAGGAGGAAGACCAGCTCCTGGAGAAGGACCTGTTGAACGACGACAAGGAGCGCGCCGAGCATCTGATGCTGGTCGACCTCGGCCGCAACGATCTGGGCCGGGTCTGCGTTCCCGGCACCGTGCGGGTGGCCGATTACAGCCACATCGAGCGCTACAGCCACGTCATGCACCTGGTGTCCACGGTCACCGGAACGCTCGCCGAGGATCGCACCGCGCTGGATGCGGTGACCGCCTGTTTCCCGGCCGGCACGCTGTCCGGGGCGCCCAAGGTGCGCGCGATGGAGTTGATCGAGGAGGTCGAGAAGACCCGGCGCGGCCTGTACGGCGGCGTCGTCGGCTATCTGGACTTCGCCGGCAACGCCGACTTCGCGATCGCGATCCGCACCGCCCTGCTGGCCGGCGGCACCGCCTACGTACAGGCCGGCGGCGGGGTGGTAGCCGACTCCAACGGCCCCTACGAGTACACCGAGGCTTCGAACAAGGCCCGCGCGGTGCTGGCCGCGATCGCCGCCGCCGAAACGCTGACGGCGCCCGGGACCGATGACTGACCCTCCGGCCCGGCGCGGCAACGCAGCGCTGCGGGTGGCCCAACTGCTGCTGGTCGTAGCCGCCGGCGGGCTGTGGGGCGCATCCCGGCTGCCGTGGGTGCTGATCCGTTCGTTCGACGGGCTGGGGCAGCCCAGGCAGGTCACGGTCACCGGCGCGGCGTGGTCGACGGCGCTGGTGCCGCTGGCGCTGTTGTGCCTGGCCGCTGCCGTCGCCGCGGTGGCGGTGCGGGGCTGGAAGCTGCGGGCGCTGGCCGTGTTGATGGCCGTGGTGAGCCTGGCGGGCGGATATCTCGCCGTGAGCATGTGGGTGGTCCGCGACATCGCGGTCCGGGCGCTCGACATCGCCGAAGTCCCGGTGACCTCGCTGCTGGGGGCCGATCGTCGGCTCACCGGTGCCGTTGTGAGCCTGGTGGCCGCGCTGTGCGTGATGGCCGCGGCGGCATTACTGATGCGGGCGGCCTCGCATGACGCGACCGACAACGCGAAATACGCGGCGCCGGCGGTGCGTCGGGAGGCTACCCGGGGTCTCAATACCGCCCTTCCAGCCGTTCCGGGTGACCCGGAGATGTCGGAACGAATGATGTGGGACGCGCTCGACGAGGGATGCGACCCGACCGAACCGCCGCCCGGCCCGGACGCCGAGGGCCGGTGACACCCCGGGCGGTGACGGTGGTTACCCTTCGATGAAGGCCTTCGACAAGCGGGAGAGGAACCGGCAGACATGAGTTCGGCAACCGTGCTCGACTCCATCATCGAGGGAGTCTGCGCCGACGTTGCCGCCCGGGAGGCCGTCGTCAGCCTGGCGCAAGTCAAGGCGGCAGCTGAGGCCATGCCCGCGCCGCGGGACGTCCTGGCGGCACTGCGAGAGCCTGGCATCGCAGTCATCGCCGAGGTCAAGCGCGCCAGCCCGTCGAAGGGCCAATTGGCCGCCATCGCCGACCCGGCCGAGCTCGCCCGCGCCTACGCCGACGGCGGTGCCCGCGCGATCAGTGTGCTGACCGAACAGCGCCGGTTCAACGGCTCGCTGGCCGACTTGGACGCGGTGCGTGCCGCGGTGTCGGTTCCGGTGCTGCGCAAGGACTTCATCGTGCGGCCCTACCAGATTCACGAAGCCCGCGCCCATGGCGCGGACATGCTGTTGCTGATCGTCGCAGCGCTCGAACAGCAAGCCCTGGTGTCGATGCTGGACCGCACCGAGTCGCTCGGGATGACCGCCCTGGTCGAGGTGCACACCGAGGAAGAAGCCGACCGGGCCCTGACCGCGGGTGCGAAGGTGATCGGGGTCAACGCCCGCGACCTGACCACCCTGGAGGTCGACCGGGACTGCTTCGCGCGGATCGCGCCGGGCCTGCCCACCGAGGTGGTCAAGATCGCCGAGTCCGGCGTGCGCGGCACCGCGGACCTGCTGGCCTACGCCGGTGCCGGTGCGGACGCCGTTCTGGTCGGTGAGGGACTGGTCACCAGTGGCGACCCGCGGGCGGCCGTAGCCGATTTGGTCAGTGCGGGTAAGCATCCGTCCTGCCCGAAGCCAGCTCGCTAAATGTCGGATACCGCGCACCCGAATCTTCCGCGTGCCAGCGCCGGAGTTGCCGAACCGAGCGGGCACGACCCCGATGCCCGCGGGCACTTCGGGGTCTACGGCGGCCGGTATGTCGCCGAGGCGTTGATGGCGGTCATCGAGGAGGTCACCGCCGCCTACGACAAGGTGCGCAATGACCGCGAATTCCTCAACACCCTCGATGACCTGCAAACCCACTACACCGGCCGGCCATCGCCGCTGTATGAGGCGCAGCGACTCGCCGCCCACGCCGGCGGCGCACGCATCTTCCTGAAGCGGGAGGATCTGAACCACACCGGCTCGCACAAGATCAACAATGTCCTCGGCCAGGCGTTGCTGGCACGAAAGATGGGCAAGACCCGGGTGATCGCCGAGACCGGTGCCGGCCAGCACGGGGTGGCCACCGCCACCGCTTGCGCCCTGCTGGGCCTGGAGTGCGTGGTCTACATGGGCGCCGTCGACACCCGCCGCCAGGCGCTCAACGTGGCCCGGATGCGGTTGCTGGGCGCGCAGGTGGTCTCGGTGGAAACGGGCTCGCAGACCTTGAAGGACGCCATCAACGAGGCGTTCCGGGACTGGGTGACCAACGCAGATCGCACCTACTACTGTTTCGGCACCGCGGCCGGGCCGCACCCGTTTCCGACCATGGTGCGGGACTTCCAGCGGGTTGTGGGCCTGGAGGCACGCACGCAGATCCAGCAGATGGCGGGGCGGCTGCCCGACGCCGTGGTGGCCTGCGTGGGCGGGGGGTCGAACGCCATCGGCATCTTCCACGCGTTCCTCGACGACCCGGGGGTACGGCTGGTCGGATACGAAGCCGGCGGCGACGGCGTGGCCACCGGCCGGCATGCCGCGACCTTCGCCGGTGGATCCCCGGGGGCGTTTCAGGGCTCGTTCTCCTACCTGCTGCAGGACGACGACGGCCAGACGATCGAATCGCACTCGATCTCGGCGGGGCTGGACTACCCGGGCGTCGGTCCGGAGCACGCCTGGCTACGCGAGACCGGACGGGCCACCTACCAGCCGATCACCGACGCCGAGGCGATGGAGGCATTCGGAATACTCTGCCGCACTGAGGGAATCATTCCGGCGATCGAGTCAGCGCACGCGGTGGCCGGTGCGCTCAAGTTGGCCGCCGAACTGGGCCCGGGCAAGGTCGTCGTGGTGAACGTGTCCGGTCGCGGTGACAAGGACGTCGAGACCGCGGCCAAGTGGTTCGGTCTGCTGGACGGCGAAAGCGACCCGGCATGAGTGGTCACGCCGGCGACCGGCTGGCCTCGATGTTCGCTGTGTGCCGGGACGAGGACCGCGCCGCGCTGATCGGATACCTGCCGACCGGCTACCCGGACGTGCCGGGCTCTATCGCGGCGATGACCGCCCTGGTCGAATCGGGTTGCGACCTCGTCGAAGTCGGCGTCCCGTACTCCGATCCGGGAATGGACGGCCCGACCATCGCGCGGGCCACCGAGACGGCCCTGCAGGGCGGTGTCCGGGTGCGCGACACCTTGACCGCGGTCGAGGCCATCACCAAGGCCGGTGGTCGCGCGGTGGTCATGACTTACTGGAATCCGGTGCTGCGCTATGGGGTCGACGCATTCGCCCGCGATCTGGCTTCCGCCGGTGGCCTGGGGCTGATCACACCCGACCTGATCGTCGACGAGGCGGACGAGTGGCTGGCGGCTTCCGAACAGCATGCGCTGGACCGGATCTTCCTGGTGGCGCCGTCGTCAACACCGCAGCGACTGGCCGAGACCGCACGTGCGTCGAGCGGATTCCTCTACGCCGCTTCGACGATGGGTGTCACCGGCGCCCGCAACTCGGTGTCGAACGCGGCGCCGGAACTGGTGCGCAGGGTGCGGGAGGTCTCCGACATTCCGGTCGGCGTGGGACTTGGCGTGCGGTCGCGCGAGCAGGCCGCCGAGATCGGCGCCTACACCGACGGCGTCATCGTCGGTTCGGCACTGGTCACCGCACTTGCTGACGGGCTGGCCGGGTTACGGGCCCTGAGCGAGGAACTGGCGTCTGGTGTACGTCAAAGGATTTCACAGACATGACATTGAACTGGCTCACCTACTTTCCCAGCCCCGCGCGCGGTGTCTGGCATCTCGGCCCGGTCCCGATCCGGGCGTATGCGCTGTGCATCATCATCGGCATCGTCGTCGCCCTGCTGGTCGGTGACCGGCGGTGGCGGGCCCGCGGCGGTGAGCCGGGGGTCATCTACGACATCGCGTTGTGGGCCGTGCCGTTCGGGTTGATCGGTGGGCGGCTGTACCACCTGATGACGGACTGGCGGACCTATTTCGGTGAGGGCGGCGCGGGATGGGAGGCGACGCCACGGATCTGGGACGGGGGACTCGGGATCTGGGGTGCGGTGGCACTCGGCGGGGTCGGCGCATGGATCGGTTGCCGTCGTCGCGGGATCCCGTTGCCCGCCTTCGGCGACGCCGTCGCGCCCGGCATCGTGCTGGCGCAGGCGATCGGGCGTATCGGCAACTACTTCAACCAGGAGCTCTACGGCCGGGAGACAACACTGCCGTGGGGCCTGGAGATCTTCTGGCGGGAGGACGCCGCCGGTGTGCGCGATCCACACCTGCTCGACGGGGTGTCGACCGGCGAACTGTACAAAATCGTCCAGCCGACGTTCCTGTACGAATTGCTCTGGAACCTGGTCGTGTTCGCCGTGTTGGTCTACGCCGACCGGCGGTTCCGGATGGGCCACGGACGGCTGTTCGCGCTCTACGTCGCCGGCTATTGCATCGGGCGATTCGGCATCGAACTGCTGCGGGATGACGCGGCCACCCACATCGCCGGGATCCGGGTCAACTCGTTCACGTCGACGTTCGTGTTCATCGGCGCGGTGGTTTACATCCTGCTCGCAAATAAGGGCCGCGAGGATCCGGAAGCCATCCGTCGTGCCTGGGAGCCGTCGGGTGCCGACGACCAGGCCACTGCCGCCGAGCCGGAACCGGAAGGCGCAGCAGAGCAGGAGTTGGTAGCGGTCGCCGCCGCAAACGGCGTCGGTTCGGTGGTGCGGATACCGAAAAGGCTTACGGACGAAGGCGAAACCGAGTCCGCTGATGACGCGGCTGACAGCGATGTCGCCGATGTCGAAGACGACGCCGAAGACGACAGCGACGACACCGCAGAGACCGACGACATCGAAGCCGACGAGTCCGAGGACGAAGCCGACGAGGACACCGACGGCCACGCTGAAGAAGACGAGGACAGCGCCGAAGACGACGAGGACAACGTCGAAGTCGACGAGGACAGCGCCGAAGACGACGAGGACAGCGCCGAAGACGCCGGGCCTGCACCGGAAGTCGACGACGATACCCAGCCCGAGCCCGAGGGCGAAGCCGACGAGACCGCCGAAGCGGACGACGAATCCGAGGGCGAATCCGAAGACGAATCCGACCCCGACACCGAACCCGAAGACGACGCCCCCGACGACGCTGAGCAGCGCTGATATCAGTCCGACCGGCATCGTCGGCTTTTCTGGCATGCTGCAGATATGACCGATTCGTCGTGGCCACCGGAAGGGCCACAGGGTAGCTGGCAGCCCAACCCGCAGCCGCCGGGCTATCCGCCCCCGTATCCGGGCTACCCCGATACGTCGGCACCCTATGGCCGCCATCCGGTGACCGGACAGCCGTTCTCGGACAAGTCGAAAGTCATCGCGGCTCTGCTACAACTGATCGGCCTGTTCGGATTCCTGGGGTTCGGACGTATTTACCTCGGCCAAACAGGCTTGGGGATCGCGCAGTTGTTGACCTGTCTGCTGGCCACCGTGGCGACGTGGGGGATCGGTATCGCCGTTCCGATCATCTGGGGCATCGTCGAGGCGATTCTGATACTCACCGGCCGGGTGCGCGACAGGCAGGGCCGGCCGCTGCGCGAGGTGATCTGACTCACCAGACGGCCGGGCGCCGCCCGGTTTTCCGTTGGCGCCAACCGTTCCTGAGGAGGGCGGCTCAGCCCGTCAGACTATGCTGGCCTCGTGAATAGACGCGGCAAGATCGTCTGCACTCTCGGTCCGGCGACCCACTCCGCGGAGATGGTCAGGGCGTTGGTCGATGCGGGCATGGACGTGGCCAGACTGAACTTCAGCCACGGCGATCACGAAGACCACCAAGCCTCCTACGAGTGGGTGCGCAGCGCCTCGGACTCGACCGGGCGTGCGGTCGGCGTGCTCGCCGATCTGCAGGGGCCCAAGATCCGACTGGGGCGTTTCGCCGACGGCCCCACCTATTGGGCGAACGGCGAGACCGTGCGGATCACCACCGCCGACTGCCCCGGTGACCATGACCGGGTGTCCACCACCTACAAGCAGTTGGCCGCCGACGCCGCGCCCGGTGACCGCGTTCTGGTCGACGACGGCAAGGTCGGGCTCGTGGTGGAGCACATCGACGGCGACGACGTGGTGTGCACGGTCACCGAGGGCGGCCCGGTCAGCAATCACAAGGGCATGTCACTGCCCGGTATGAAAGTCTCCGCGCCGGCGCTGTCCGAAAAGGACATCGCCGACTTGGAATTCGCGCTGACCCTCGGTGTCGACATAGTCGCACTGTCGTTCGTGCGCTCGCCGTCGGATGTGGAGTTGGTGCACGAGGTGATGGACCGGGTCGGTCGCCGGGTCCCGGTGATCGCCAAGCTGGAGAAGCCCGAAGCGATCGACAACCTCGAGGCCGTGGTGCTGGCGTTCGACGCGGTGATGGTCGCCCGCGGTGACCTCGGGGTGGAGTTGGCCCTCGAAGAGGTGCCGCTGGTGCAGAAGCGCGCCATTCAGGTGGCGCGGGAGAATGCCCGGCCGGTGATCGTCGCGACTCAGATGCTGGAGTCGATGATCGAGAACTTCCGGCCCACCCGGGCCGAAGCGTCCGATGTGGCCAATGCGGTGCTCGACGGCGCCGACGCGGTGATGCTGTCCGGAGAGACCGCAGTGGGCAAGTACGCCCTGGAGGCGGTGCGGACGATGAGCAGGATCGTGTGCGCTGTTGAGGAGAATTCCACTGCGGCACCACCTTTGACGCATGTTCCGCGCACCAAGCGCGGGGTGATCTCCTATGCGGCCCGCGAGATCGGTGAACGCCTCGACGCCAAGGCGCTGGTGGCATTCACCCAGTCGGGCGACACCGTGCGCCGGCTCGCCCGGCTGCACACCCCGTTGCCGTTGTTGGCCTTCACCGCGCTGCCCGAGGTGCGCAGTCAACTCGCGATGACCTGGGGCACTGAAACATTCATCGTCCCGCAGATGCAGTCGACCGACGGGATGATCCGCCAGGTAGACAAAGCCATGCTGGAACTCGGCCGCTACCAGCGTGGTGACCTGGTGGTCATCGTCGCGGGCGCCCCGCCGGGCACGGTGGGCTCGACCAACCTGATCCACGTGCATCGGATCGGGGAGGACGACGTCTAGTGCCGGCCGAGCCGAACACCGACTTCGAGGAGCTACTGGCCGTACTGGACCTCAAGGCCACCGAAGCGGACGTGTTCGTCGGATCGCATCCCAGCAAGACCCCGGTGCGCACCTTCGGCGGACAGCTGATGGCGCAATTGTTCGTTGCCGCCAGCCGCACCGTGGCCGAGCACCTGCCGCCCGGCGCGCTGTCGGTCCACTTCATCAACGGCGGGGACCCGAGCTGCGACATCGAGTTCCGGGTGCACCGGCTGCGCGACGAGCGCCGATTCGCCAACCGGCGGGTCGACGCGGTGCAGGGTGACACCCTGGTCGCCACCGCGATGGTCTCCTACCTCTTGGGTGGTCGCGGGCTCGAGCACAGCGCCGAAGCGCCCGCAGTCGCCGATCCGGAGGCGCTGCCCAGGGTCCGGGAGCTATTGCGGGGCTACGAGGAGGTGGTGCCCAACTTCGTCAAGGCGCCGCACCCGATCGAGTGGCGGTACACCAATGATCCGGCCTGGGTGATGCGCGACAAGGGAGAGCGGCTCGGTCACAACCGGGTCTGGATGAAAGCCGACGGCGTGTTGCCCGAGGATCCGGTGCTGCACACCGCGCTGATGGTCTACTCGTCGGACACCACGGTGCTGGATTCGATCATCACCACCCATGGGCTGTCGTGGGGCTACGACCGGATCTTCGCGGCGAGCGCCAACCACACCCTGTGGTTTCACCGGCCCGTGCGCTTCGACGACTGGGTGCTGTACTCGACATCGTCACCGGTGGCGACGGACTCCCGCGGGTTGGGCACCGGGCACTTCTTCGACCGATCCGGGCAGCTGGTCGCCACCGTTACCCAGGAGGGCGTCCTGAAGTACTTCCCCAGCGTCAAACGCTAGGCCGATGGCGCAGACCTGCTAGGCGGGCATCAGCGCCGAGTCCGAGGACTCCTGCACCGATGGGGCTTCGGCGGTACCGAACTTGTTCTCGAAATGCTCACGGAAGCGCTCGGTGCACTGCTCCTGCGCGCCGGCGTCCGAACCCGCCTTCGTCATGCAGTCCACGTAGTCGCCGCCGCCGGCCGTCCGCCAGATGCCGACGTAGACGAAGATGCAGCCGATTCCTGCGACCACCGCCAGCGCACCGAGCACAATGCCGGCGATCGCGACGCCGCCGTTATCTGCTTCACCACGTTTGGCCCGGCCGTGACCGATGAAACCCAGCACCACCGCGACGATGCCGAGCACCACACCGCCGACGACCGACAGCGCGGTCACGATGCCCGCAATGGCAACCACCAGGGCCGCGATCCCCGCGCCGTTCCTGGGGGCGCTGGCCTGGCCGGGCGGTGGGTAGCCCGGATAGTTCCCAGGTGCCGGATACGGGTACGGATACGCCGGCGGGGGATAGCCACCGCCGGCCGGAGGCCAGGACGGTTGAGACTCGGGCATGGCGCGGGCTCCACATCAGGGCATTCGACAGGTGTCAGCAGGGTCAAGCCTCAGGGTACCCGCGTCGGCATCGGCGGGGTGCCGGAGCAGGTGGACACGGGCTAGGGCGCCGAAAGCACCGTGTCGATCTTGCGGGAGGCCCGCCGGATGTTGAAGGCCGTCACGATCTCGGCGATGCCGATGACGATCAGCCAGCTGCCGACGACCAGGACCAGGATCCACAACGAGGTGAACGGCGCCGCCAACGTCACCAGACCGGCCAGCAGGCTGATCAAACCCATGAAGATCTGCCAGCCGCGGCCCGGCAGGGCCGGGTCGCTGATGCCCGCCACGGCGGTGGCCACACCGCGGAAGATGAAGCCGACGGCTATCCAGATGGCCAGCAGCAGCACCCCGAGGGCTTCCTCGTCGGAGTTGAAATGGCGGAAGCACAGCACGGCGAGGATCAGGGAGGCCGCCCCGCTGATGAAGAGCAACACCCGCCCGCCCGCGCTCATGACAGGCAGACTGAATGCGAAAATCGTCTGCGCCACACCGGTTATCAGCAGGTAGATGCCGAACAACACGGCGGCGGCCAGCATGGTCCGGCCAGGCCACACCAGGATCAGCACCCCTAGAGCCAGAGCCAGGACACCGGAGACCAGCGTCGACTTCCACAGATGCGGCAGCAGTTTCGGAGCGGCGGTCGTTTCCATGCCCGGAGTTTGGCACATCTGCCTTGGCCGAGGGGACGGTTTCAGCCTGACTTCGATGCATGCCGCCGGGTGTAGACCTCGGCGAGGAACTGCTCGACGGCTATCGCCGTGTGCGCTGCCCGCGGCGAGCCGAAAATGTCGAAGGCGTGCTGGGCGACCGGCAGTTCTGCGTAGACGACGGGGTTTGCGCTGACGTCACGCAGTCGTGCGGTGAAGGCGCGGGCCTGCTCGACCGGCACCAGCGAATCGTTACGGCCGTGCAGGACGAAAAAAGGTGGGGCGTCAGCGCAGATGTAGGTCGCCGGTGACGCGGCACGGTAAGTGTCCGGGAACCGACGCCGGCTCTGCTTGAACACGTAAGCACGCAGCGCCGGAGTCAGCAGCGGGTGCAGGTCGGTGTCGCCGGTGAAGTCGTAGATGCCGTAGAACGGCACCGCCGCGCGCACGCTGGTGTCGGCGTCGGCGAAACCGGGCTGGAATCGGGGGTCGCCGGCGGTCAACGCGGTCAGCGCGCACAGGTGGCCGCCCGCCGAACCGCCGGTGACCGCGACCCAGTCCGGGTCACCGCCGTAGTCGGCGATGTGGGCCTTCGTCCAGGCCAGGGCGCGCTTGACGTCGACGATGTGATCCGGCCAGGTGGAACGCGGGCTGAGCCGGTAGTTGATCGAAACACACACCCAACCCCGTTCCACCAGGTGACTCATCAGCGGATGTGCTTGGCCGCGTTTGCTTCCCACCATCCAGGCGCCGCCGGGTATCTGCAGCAGGACCGGAGCGCGGCCGTCCCGAGGCAGGTCACGGTGCCGCCACACGTCGAGGGTGTTGCGGCTGCCGTATTCGCCGTAGGGGATGTCGGCGTCGGTGGCGTAATCACGGTAGGCCCGCAGCGTGCGCACCAGGCCGGGCGCTTTAGCCACACTTTCGCCGTCCGGGCCCGGAGACTTCCAGATGTCACGGCCGTCGGTACGGCGGCCCGTGCCGAGTTCGGCATCCAGTGCCGCGGTCAGCGGCCGATTCGCGGTGCGGCCGAGATGATGCAGCCCGAGCAGGCCCACCCACGAGAGCGCCGAAACCAGCCAACCGAACCGTCGTGCCTGTGGTGACAACCACCGCGACACCGCGGCCAAGGTCGCGGACTGCCCGGCGATGAGTTGCAGCGGAAGCTCCGAGGCGAACAGGCCGAAGGCGAACGCATACAGCGACGGATAGCCGTGCTTGGTCAGCGGGCGATAGCCATTGAGGGTGGTGGCGAGTCCGGCCAGCGAGCCGAACACAGCCAGAAGCCTCGTCATTGCGCTCCTCTGCGTTGTGGGACAACCCGGCACCTTACCGAAGCCGGTCGAGTCACCCGGTCAGCGCGCAGGAGCGACCGACAGCGACCGGGGTGCCGGACCGTGGGTATCCGGCGGGCGCGCAGCCACCAGGAACCAGGTGTGCATCACGCCCTTGCCTTTGACATCGACGTCGCCGCGTTCTTCGAACACGAAATCGCTGCTCAGCCGGTCGTAAACGTCCTGCGGCACCTGGATACGGTCCTGGGCCCCGGTCGACTCCATCCGGGAGGCGAGGTTCACCGCGTCGCCCCACACGTCGTAGAAGAACCGGCGGTTTCCGACCACTCCGGCGACCACCGGCCCGGCAGCCAGGCCGATCCGCAGCGACACCGGTCGCCCCAGCGGATCGCGCAGGTCAGCGACGGTATCGGCGATGTCGAGCGCCAGCCGCGCCAGCGCGTGCAGGTGGTCCGGCCGCGGGTCGGGAACCCCGCTGACCACCATGTAGGAGTCACCGCTGGTCTTGATCTTCTCCAGCCCGTGCCGCTCGACGAGCCGGTCCAGCCCGGTATAGAGCTCGTTGAGGAATTCGACCAGCTGCCCCGGGTCGGTCTGGCTGGCCCGCCGGGTGAAGTCGGCGATATCGGCGAACAGCACCGAGGCATCCGGATAACTGTCGGCGATCACGTCCGCCACCGGATCCTTGAGCCGGTCGGCGACAGCCGTGGGCAAGATATTGGCCAGCAGGGCTTCGGAGCGTTCGTACTCGGCCTCCATGGCCGCTTCGGCTTGGGCGATCTCGCGCAGCGCGTACCAGACCGTGGCCACCACCATGAAGCAGGCCGAGACGACCACCAACACGAAAGACAGGTCGCGCAGCCAGGCCGGCTGGTCCAGTTTGTAGGCGGGGACCAGAAACTGCAGGGCTATCGTCAGCGCAACGCCGACGCCTGCCATGAGGGCGGCTAACTTGATCCGGTCCACGCCGAGGATGAGCACGCTGATCGATCCCGCGGCCAAAAAGTAGAACTGGATGCCCGATCCGGTCCCGACCACCCAACAGATCACGAAGGTCGTCAGGTAGGCGATGCCGACGAACGTCAGCGGTGCGATGAGCTCGCCGTAAGGGTAGAGCCACGGGGTCAGCATGAATGCGGTGGCGGCGACCAGATTGAGCGCGCCGAGCCACCAGTTGGTGGGGTCAGCCCAGATCTCGAGCAGTCCGAAGCTGGCGCTGATTATCGCGGCCAGCCCGGCGGAGACTTTCAAGATCCGCAGCCGCTGCGACAGCCGCTCCGCGTAGTGCCGGGTGCGGGCCGGCATGCAGTGCGAGTGCCGGTAGGAGGTCTGGGCCTCGGTCGGCACCGCGAGGAACCGCTTGACGGTCACAATCAACAGCCTAAACCTGTGAGCTGCGCAGTTGGCGGTTTCATCTGGTGGCAGCCGTCCCGCTAGGGTCAGCGGCCATGGTGATGCGTTCCGTCGCGCTGTTCGTGCTGGCCGCCGTCGCGGAGATCGGCGGCGCCTGGCTGGTATGGCAGGGGGTGCGTGAGCATCGCGGACTGCTGTGGGCCGGAGCGGGGGTGATCGCACTGGGGTTGTACGGCTTCGTGGCGACGCTGCAGCCCGACGCCCAGTTCGGCCGGATCCTGGCCGCATACGGCGGGGTATTCGTCGCGGGCTCACTCGTGTGGGGCATGGCCTTCGACGGTTTCCGGCCTGACCGTGCCGATGTTCTCGGCGCGCTGATCTGCCTGCTCGGGGTGGGCGTGATCATGTACGCGCCGCGCTGACCGAGGTGACCGTGGCCTGGTGCTGCTGGGCCAGCCACTGTCGGGTTGCCGGGTCGGCGGGCAGGAAGGTCTCGATCGCGAGTTCGCTGGCGGCGACGTCCAGCGGGGTGCCGAACGTCGCGACGGTGCTGAACAGCCGCAGCGTCTGATCGCCGACGTGCAGCTGCATCGGGAGTGCGAATGTACTGCCGTCGGACTCGGCGTGTTCGGGGTGCGGGAAGGTCTCGGCTTCGGTGAGCAGCGCATCCAGCGTCGGGCTCGGCGCGGCGCTCGCGTGCTGACGCACCTGGCGGAGCAGGTGCGCACGCCAGGGCCCGAAGTTGACCAGGTGGCGGGCGAGGCCGCGCGGGTGCAGCGTGACCCGCACGACATTGATGGGCGGGTCGAGCAGGTCAGCATCGATGAGGGCACCGAGCAGGCGGTCGAGGGCCGAGTTGGTGGCAACTACGTCGAACTCGGCATCGAGGACCAGTGCCGGATTGGGCAGGTGCCCCTCGAGGACCCCGTCGAGCAGGTCGAGCAACGCCGCGCGGGCAGCACGATCGACTCGGGCATCGGGATAGGCCGGCGCGAGGCCGGCGCCGAGCAGCATCTGGTTGGTCTCCCGCAATGAAACGTCCAGCGCACCCGCTATCCGCAGCACCATCTCCCGACTCGGGGTCGCCCGGCAGGTCTCCACGAACGACAGGTGACGCGTCGAGGTACCGGCGATACCGGCCAGCTCAAGTTGTGACAGCCGGCGGCGTTGGCGCCACCGGCGGATCAGCGTGCCGGCGGGCTCGGGTGTCGGACTCACCTGTTCACGGTAGAACCAACACGTCGAGCGCGGCGATGACCTCAGAGGTCATGTTCGCCCGATCCGGCGCCCACCGGCATTACCTGACGGGTAATCGACCCGCAGAACTCGGCTCGCAAAGATCGGACCGGCGGGGCCGGACCGGCCGGCCACCAATCCAGAAGGGCACCCCATGACCAACTTCGACGCACTGGCGCAGCGCTACATCGACGCCTGGAACGAAACCGACGCTGACGCTCGCCGGGCCGCGGTGGACGCGCTGTACAGCGAGGACGCCCGCTACATCGACCCGATGGCCGCCGCCGAAGGCCGGGAGGCGATCGCCGCCACCATCGGGGCGGTGCAGGGCCAGTTTCCCGGATTCGAGTTCCGGCTGGCCGGCCCGGTCGACGGCCACCACGACCAGGCACGATTCAGTTGGGAGCTTGGTCCGGCCGGCCAGGAAGCACCCATCATCGGGTTCGACGTCGCCGTCACCGACACGGCCGGCCAGATCCACACCGTGCTCGGGTTTCTCGACAAGGTGCCCGCCGGCGCCTGACCTTTTCCGCCGTCAATACCTGATGCGAGGCCGGCCCGGAAAACACCGGGTCTGCCTCGCATCGGCGCAGATCGCCTCATTCTCAAAAGCACAGGTCCGCAGCCTCGAACACCGTCGGCGACAACCCCGGTGACTGTGGTGCCCTCGGTGAGATTCGAACTCACACTGCACGGGTTTTGAATCCGTTTCCTCTGCCAGTTGGGATACGAGGGCGAGCGCTTGCGCGCGGCTCTCCACCCTAGACGATGCCCCGCACTGTTGCCCCAGCCGGCAGGCGCGACAGAATGGGGGGATGACCGAGCCCACGTCCGAGAGCACCCCGCGCCCGGCTCGCCGGGTCCTGATCGCCGAGGACGAGGCGTTGATCCGGCTGGATCTCGCCGAAATGCTGCGAGAAGAGGGCTACGAGGTGGTGGGCGAGGCCGGCGATGGCCAGGAGGCCGTGGAACTGGCCGAACTTCTGCGCCCGGACCTGGTGATCATCGACGTGAAGATGCCGCGCCGCGACGGCATCGACGCCGCCGCCGAGATCGCCGCGAAACGCATCGCGCCGATCGTCATGCTCACCGCATTCAGCCAGCGCGAACTGGTGGAGCGGGCCCGCGACGCCGGGGCGATGGCCTACCTGGTCAAGCCGTTCACGGCCAGCGACCTGGTTCCCGCCATCGAGTTGGCGGTCAGTCGGTCCGACGAGATCAAGGCGCTGGAACGCGAAGTCAGCACCCTGTCGGAGCAACTCGACACCCGCAAGCTCGTCGAGCGCGCCAAGGGCCTGTTGCAGGCCAAACAGGGGCTGAGCGAGCCGGAGGCGTTCAAGTGGATTCAGCGGGCGGCGATGGACAAGCGGACCACCATGCGGCAGGTGGCCGAGGTTGTGTTGGAAACCCTCGACACGGCGGCGAACCCCCCGGCCTGAGCACCGTTGCGGTTGTTCAACCAGTACGCTCGATGACGTGCAGCGCAGAATCATGGGCATCGAGACCGAGTTCGGTGTCACCTGCACCTTCCACGGTCATCGGCGCCTGTCACCCGACGAGGTGGCGCGGTACCTGTTCCGCCGGGTGGTGTCATGGGGCCGCAGCTCGAATGTGTTCCTGCGCAACGGGGCTCGGTTGTACCTGGACGTCGGAAGCCATCCCGAGTACGCCACCGCGGAGTGCGACAACCTGATCCAGCTGGTCACGCACGACCGGGCGGGCGAACGGGTGCTCGAAGACCTGCTGATCGACGCCGAGCAGCGGCTGGCCGATGAGGGAATCGGCGGCGACATCTACCTGTTCAAGAACAACACCGACTCGGCCGGCAACTCCTACGGCTGCCACGAGAACTACCTGATCGTCCGCGCCGGGGAGTTCTCCCGGATCTCCGATGTGCTGTTGCCGTTTTTGGTGACCCGCCAGCTGATCTGCGGCGCCGGCAAGGTGCTGCAGACGCCGAAGGCCGCTACCTTCTGCCTGTCGCAGCGCGCCGAGCACATCTGGGAGGGCGTCTCGAGCGCGACCACCCGCTCGCGTCCCATCATCAACACCCGCGACGAACCGCACGCCGACGCCGAGAAGTACCGGCGGCTGCACGTCATCGTCGGCGACTCCAACATGTCCGAGACGTCCACACTGCTCAAGGTGGGCAGCGCGGCACTGGTGCTGGAGATGATCGAGGCGGGGGTGCCCTTCCGCGACTTCTCGTTGGACAACCCCATCCGGGCGATCCGCGAGGTCAGCCACGATGTCACCGGTAAACGGCCGGTGCGTCTGGCCGGGGGCCGTCAGGCCGGCGCACTGGACATCCAGCGCGAGTATTACGGGCGGGCCGTGGAGTACGTGCAGACGCGGGCGGCCAGCAATCCGCAGCTCGAGCAGGTCATCGACCTGTGGGGTCGTCAGCTCGACGCGGTGGAAACCCAGGATTTCGCCAAGGTGGACACCGAGATCGACTGGGTGATCAAGCGGAAACTGTTCCAGCGCTACCAGGATCGCTACGACATGGAGCTGTCGGACCCGAAGATCGCCCAGCTGGATCTGGCCTACCACGACATCAAGCGTGGCCGCGGCGTGTTCGACCTGCTGCAGCGCAAGGGGCTGGCCACCCGCATCACCACCGACGAGGAAGTCGACGAGGCGGTTGACACCCCGCCGCAGACCACCCGCGCCAAGCTGCGCGGCGAATTCATCAGTGCCGCACAGGCGGCCGGCCGTGACTTCACCGTCGACTGGGTGCACCTCAAGCTCAACGACCAAGCGCAGCGCACCGTGCTGTGCAAGGATCCGTTCCGGTCGGTCGACGAGCGGGTCAAGCGGCTCATCGCCAGCATGTAGCGCTTATCCTCTGTGTTCATGGCGACCGCCAAAGTCGAACGACTTCTGAATCTTGTTATCGCGTTGCTGTCCAGCCGCGGTTATCTCACCGCGGAGAAGATCCGCGCCACCGTGGTCGGCTACGGCGACAGCCCCAGCGACGAGGCGTTCTCCCGGATGTTCGAGCGCGACAAGAACGAGCTGCGCGATTTGGGCATTCCGCTCGAAACCGGGAAGGCCTCGGGATTCGACACGATCGAGGGGTACCGCATCAACCCCGACGTCTACGCGCTGCCCGCGATCGAGCTCACCAGCGAGGAGGCGGCCGCGGTCGCCGTGGCGGTCCAGCTGTGGCAGTCGCCGGAGCTGCGGGCCAATGCCCAGGGCGCGGTGGCCAAACTGCACGCCGCCGGCGTCGAGGTGGACCCGGATCGAGCCGATGTGCTGGTGGCGCCTCCGGCGGCGCTTCCGGGCATCCATCGAGCCGAGCCGGCGCTGGGTGCCCTGATGGATGCCGTTCAGGCGGGACAGGCCGTGCAGTTCGATCACCGCCCGTCGCCGGTCGCACCGTACGTCACCCGCACCGTCGAGCCGTGGGGTGTGGTCACACACGGCGGCCGCTGGTACCTGGTCGGCCATGACCGCGACCGCGACGCGGTACGCACCTTCCGGATGTCGCGAATCGCCGATGACGTCAAATCGATCGGGCCACCGGATGCTGTCACCCGCCCCGACAGCGCTGACCTGCGCTCGATCGTCGCGGACGCCGTCGGCGAGGCCCCCAGCGGTCTGCAGGCCCGCATCTGGGTCGCCGACGGCCGCGCCGTGGCACTGCGCCGGGCCGGCACCGTCTTGGAGCGCCGGTGCCTGGCCGGCCGCGACGGCGACGTCATCGGTGTCGACATCGGCACCCACGATCGGCTGGCCCGCGAAATCGCCGGACACGGGGCCGACGCGGTCGTACTGGATCCGCCGTCACTGCGCGACGACGTGGTCGCCCGACTGACCGCCGCCGGCCGGGAGGTGCCCGCGTGAGCCATCTGTCGAAGCGGCTGGTCCGGCTGTTGAACATGGTGCCGTATCTGCAGGCTCGCCCCGGGATCACCAAGACGCAGGCCGCCGCCGAACTCGGCGTGAGCCTCACTCAGCTGCAGGCCGATCTGCATCAGCTGGTGATGTGTGGCCTGCCCGGCTACGGGCCCGGCGAACTGATCGACGTGACGTTCTACGAGGACCGCCTCGACGTCCACGAGTCCGCGGGGGTGGATCGGCCGTTCCGGCTGACCTCGCCGGAGGCCACCGCCATGCTGATGGCGTTGCGGGCGCTGGTCGACATGCCCGGCATCGTCGACCCCCGCGCGGCCCGCAGCGCGATCGCCAAGATCGAGAACGCCGCCGGCGAGGCCGCCCACCGGGCGACCGAATCCGCGGGCGAGGACAACCCGGTCGCCGGGATCGTCCGCGACGGCGTGCACCGGCACCGGGCGCTGTCCATCGACTACTACGCCGCCTCACGCGACAGCTCGTCGCGCCGGGTCGTCGACCCGATCCGGGTGGTGCTGATCGCCAACCACAGCTACCTGGAGGCCTGGTGCCGCGAATCCGGGGGAGTGCGGCTGTTCCGATTCGACCGCATCGACGACGCCGAGCTGCTCGACGAGCCGTCGGCGCCACCGGAACCGGCGCGGCAGGCCGAGACCGACACCTCGCTGTTCGACGCCGACCCGTCACTGCCGGTCGCCACCGTGCGGGTGGCGCCGTCGGCGGCGTGGACGTTCGAGTACTACCCGATGCGGCTGCTCGGTGAGTCGGCTGACGGCTGGCGCGAGGCGGAGATGACCTATGCCTCCGACGAGTGGTTGACCCGGCTGCTGCTGGGCATGGGAGACGAGGTGCAGGTCGTGGCGCCCGAATCGCTGGCGGCCCGGGTGCGTGACGCCGCGGCGGCCGCGGTGGCGGTGTATGAGAAAGTTCGCCCGTGACCGCATACAACACCGGAGCCCTGATGGCCGATATCGTCTTTCTGGTCCTGGCGGTCGGGGTCGTGGCGGGCATCGTTTTCCTGGTCAAGGCCAAGTCGAAGCCGGCGAGCCAACCGGCAGCGGTCCCGGACTGGTACCCGGATCCCGTCGACCCGGAGCTGCTGCGCTACTTCGACGGTCAAAGCTGGACGGGTGCCACCCGGCCGCAGGCTGCACCGCCGGGGTCCTGAGCTGCGGTAGCATCGTGGCGACGTCTGGAGGTAACCAAAGTGTTCAATGCGTTAGGACCGTGGCACCTGACGATCCTTGCGGTCGCGGTGGTCGTCCTGTTCGGTTCCAAGCGACTGCCCGACGCGGCGCGCTCGCTCGGTAAGTCACTGCGCATTTTCAAATCCGAGGTTCGTGAACTGCAGGGCGACAGCAAGCCGGATTCGACCGCCACTCCTACCACCGTCCAGTCCGAGCGGGTCGATCCGCCGGCGGGCGGCGGTCAGTCGGCGTAGCCCGGCCTCGCCGTCGCGGCGACCACGCATCCATCGACTGTGCCCACGCTCGGAGCTCTGCGACGGCTGGATCCGCGTCTGCGGCGCAGTCGCACCAATCCTGACGGGTCGATGTCGCTCGTCGACCACCTGCGTGAGTTGCGGACCCGGCTGCTGATCTCGCTGGCCGCGATCGTGCTCACCACGATCATCGGCTTCATCTGGTACGGCCGGCCGTTCTTCGGGCTGGAAAGCCTCGGCGAGTGGCTGCGCCACCCCTACTGCGAGTTGCCGGCCTCCGCGCGCGCCTCCATCGCGCCCGACGGGCAGTGCCGGCTGCTGGCCACCGCGCCCTTCGACCAGTTCATGCTGCGGCTCAAGGTGGGTTTGGCCGCCGGAATCGTGCTGGCCTGCCCGGTGTGGTTCTACCAGTTGTGGGCGTTCATCACCCCGGGGCTCTACCGCAAGGAGCGGCGCCTAGCGGTGGTCTTCGTCGTGTCGGCGGCCCTTCTGTTCGTGACCGGCACCATCCTGGCGTACCTGGTGCTGGCCAAGGCGCTGGGTTTCCTGCTGACCGTCGGCAGTGACGTCCAGGTGACCGCCTTGTCCGGCGATCGCTATTTCGGGTTCCTGCTGAACCTGCTGGTGGTGTTCGGGATCAGCTTCGAGTTCCCGCTGATGATCGTCATGCTCAACATGGTCGGCATCCTGAGCTACGCCAAGTTGAAGGAGTGGCGACGCGGGCTGATTTTCGCGATGTTCGTGTTCGCGGCTTTCTTCACTCCCGGATCGGACCCGTTCTCGATGATCGTGCTCGGCTGCACACTGACCCTGCTGCAGGAGTTCGCGATCCAGATCGCCCGGTTGCACGACAAGCGCAAGGCCAGGCGGGAGGGCGCCGCGCAGCTGCGCGACGACGAGGCCTCTCCCATCGAGGCCCCCGCACCCGTCACCGCGCCGCATGAGTAACCCGCCGGAGAAGCCCGGGCCGACCGAGCTGAGCCGGTTCACCGCGGAACTGCCGTTCGGGCTGGACGACTTTCAGCGCCGGGCATGTCAGGCCCTGCAGGACGGTCGAGGCGTGCTGGTGTGCGCCCCGACCGGCGCCGGCAAGACCGTCGTCGGCGAGTTCGCGGTCCACCTTGCCCTGGCGGCGGGCGGAAAGTGCTTCTACACCACCCCGATCAAGGCGCTGAGCAACCAGAAGCACACCGACTTGGTCGCCCGTTACGGCAAGGATCGGGTGGGTCTTTTGACCGGCGATCTGTCGATCAACGCCAACGCGCCGATAGTGGTGATGACCACCGAAGTGTTGCGCAACATGCTTTATGCGAATTCTCCTGCACTACAAGGACTTTCCCATGTAGTGATGGATGAGGTGCACTTTTTGGCCGACCGGATGCGCGGCGCGGTCTGGGAGGAGGTCATCCTGCACCTCGCCGACGAGGTGCGGCTGGTCAGCCTGTCGGCGACGGTCAGCAATGCCGAGGAGTTCGGCGGCTGGATCCAGACCGTGCGCGGCGACACCACCGTGGTGGTCGACGAACACCGCCCGGTGCCGCTGTGGCAGCACATGATGGTCGGCAAGCGCCTTTTCGACTTGTTCGAATCGCGGCCCGACAGCGACGGTTCCGGCACCGCGGGCCGCCCGCGGGTCGACCCCCAGTTGCTGAGGCACATCGCGCATCGCAGAGAGGCCGACCGGCTGACCGAGTGGCGAGGGCCCCGCCGGCAGGGACATGGAGGCCCGGGGCGGTCCGGACGGCCGAGCTACCGGCCGCCGATGCGCCCCGACGTGGTCGCGGTCCTCGACTCGGCCGGGCTGCTTCCGGTGATCACCTTCGTGTTCTCCCGGGCCGGCTGCGATGCCGCCGTCAAACAGTGCCTGCGCTCACCGCTGCGGTTGACCACCGAGTCCGAGCGAGCCCGCATCGCCGAAGTGATCGACCACCGCTGCGGTGACCTCGCCGACGACGACCTGGACATCCTCGGCTACTACGAATGGCGGGAGGGGCTGCTGCGCGGGCTGGCCGGCCACCATGCCGGGCTGCTGCCGGTGTTCCGCCACACCGTCGAAGAGCTGTTCGCCGCCGGCCTGGTCAAAGCCGTGTTCGCCACCGAGACCCTGGCGCTGGGCATCAACATGCCTGCCCGCACGGTGGTACTCGAACGGTTGGTCAAGTTCAACGGCGAGCAGCACGCCGCCCTGACCCCGGGCGAGTACACCCAGTTGACCGGCCGGGCAGGCCGCCGCGGCATCGACGTCGAGGGCCATGCGGTGGTGTTGTGGCATCCGGGGGAGAGCACCGCCGATCCCGACCAGGTGGCCGGACTGGCCTCCACCCGTACCTTCCCGCTACGCAGCTCGTTTGCGCCGTCCTACAACATGACGATCAACCTCGTCGCGCAGATGGGCCCCGAGCAGGCGCACCGGCTGCTGGAACAGTCGTTCGCCCAATATCAGGCCGACCGGTCCGTCGTCGGCCTGGTGCGCGGCGCCGAACGTGGCGAACGGACCCTCGACGAGATTGCCGCCGAATTCGGCGGCCGCGATTCGGCGGTGCTGGACTACGCCCGGCTGCGGGCGCAGATCTCCGACCGCGAACGCGCCCAGGCTCGTGCGTCCCGCCTGCAGCGCCGTCGGGCCGCCGGTGACGCCTTGGCGGCGCTGCGAAAGGGGGACATCATCACCCTGAACCACGGCCGCCACGGTGGTCTGGCGGTGGTGCTGCAAGCCGATCGGGATTCGGACGAACCGCGGCCGCTGGTGCTCACCGAGCACCGCTGGGCGGGCCGGATCTCCTCTGCGGACTACTCGGGCACCGTGCCGCCGATCGGCACCATGAGCCTGCCCAAGCGGGTAGAACACCGCCAGCCGCGGGTCCGCCGCGATCTGGCCTCGGCGTTGCGTTCCGCGGCAGCCGACCTGGTGGTGCCCAGCTCGCGCGGACGCCGCGGCGCCGGCCCGCAGGATGAGGGACCGACAGATCCGGAACTGATCGCCCTACGCCAGCGGATGCGCGACCATCCCACCCACGGTGAGCCCGATCGCGAGGCCAAGGTGCACACTGCCGAGCGCTACCTGCGAGTCGAGGCTGACAACGCGCAACTGCGCAGGAAGGTCGAAGCGGCCACCAACTCGCTGGCCCGCACTTTCGACCGGATCGTCGGGCTGCTCGCGGAGCGGGATTTCATTGCGATCGGTGACGGCGATCCGAAAGTGACGGCCGGCGGCCGGATGCTGGCCCGGATCTACAGCGAGAGCGACCTTTTGGTCGCCGAATGTCTGCGCACCGGGGCGTGGGACGGGCTCGGGCCCGAAGAACTGGCCGCGGTGGTCTCCGCGGTGCTCTACGAGACACGGGGTGCGGACGGCCCGGGTGGGCCCCCGACCCTGCAACCGCCCACCGAGCCGGTGCGCCGCGCGCTGTATCAGACCCGCAAGCTCTCGGCGGCGCTGCGAGCCGACGAGCGCCGGCACGGCATCACCGCGAGCCGTGAACCCGACGACGGCTTCGTCGCCGCGGTGTATCGCTGGGCACGCTCCGGTGACCTGGCCTCGGCACTGGACGCCAGCGATGCGGGCGGCGCGGGTTCGCCGTTGTCGGCGGGCGACTTCGTGCGCTGGTGTCGCCAGGTGCTCGACCTGCTGGATCAGCTGCGCAATGCGGCGCCCAGCCCGGAACTGCGGGCCACCGCAAAACGGGCGATCGACACGGTTTTGCGCGGCGTCGTCGCCGTTGACGCCGGGTAGGCTGGTCCGGGCGCTACGGTGGAGAGCCGGCGGTGATCAGCACCCGCTACGTGAGAGGACTTGAGGAACAACGATGAGCGGACCGCAGGGATACGACCCGACGCAGCCGTGGCAGCCTCAGCAGCCCGGACAGCCCGAAGATCAGCCGGGCACCGGACAGGGTCCTGCAGCAGGCGCCGACCAACAGTGGCAGCCGCCGGCGTACACGCCGTCGCAGTACCCGCAGCAGACGTCGTATCCCTCTGCGCCGCAGTACCCCGGCTATCCGCAGCCGGAGCAGTACGGCCAGCCCACGCAGTACGGCCAGCCGGCCCAATACGGCCAGCCCGGTCAGTACGGCCAGCCGACCCCATACGGCCAGCCCGGCCAGTACGGCCAACCCGGTCAGTACGGCCAACCCGGCCAGTACGGGCAGTACCCCCAACAGCCGGGCCAGTTCGGTCAGCCCGGCTCCGGCAGCAAGCGCCCGACCGCGCTGGTCGGCACCGCGCTCGCCGTCACCTTGGGGATCGCCGCCCTGGTGGTGCTGGTGCTCGGGTTCTGGAAGCCCGGGTTCTTCGTGACGACCAAGCTCGACGTCGCCAAGGCGCAGGACGGTGTGCAGCAGATCCTGGCCGATCAGACCAATGGCTACGGCGCCAAGAACGTCAAGGACGTCCGCTGCAACAACGGCCAGAGTCCGGTCGTCAAGCAGGGCGACACGTTCAACTGCGAGGTCAGCATCGACGGCACCAAACGTCAGGTGACCGTCACATTCCAGGACAACTCGGGCACCTACGAGGTTGGCCGGCCCAAGTAGTCCCAACTCAGTCCGGCAGGGTGTCGAGGGCCCGCTGTAGACGAGCGATCGAGGATCCGACGCCGAGACGGTCTGCCAGTTCGGCGACGCGCGCCGGGTCCGAGGCCACCCGCGGCAGGGTGTCCGACGGTGTGGACAGCGTCACCGGGGCATCGGTGGCGACCCGCACGACCTGTCCGGCGGCAACGATGTAGTCCTGTGCCGCCTGCAGTTTGGCCCGCACACCCTTGGCCATCGACGAGCCCGGGTCGGCGGCGGCGCCCAGCACCGCCGCCAGCGAACCGTACTGGGCCAGTAGCCCGACTGCCGTCTTCTCGCCGATGCCGGGTACCCCGGGCAGCCCGTCGGACGGATCACCGCGCAGCAATGCCATCTCGGCGTAGGCGGCGCCGGCGCGCTCGGCGGGCAGGCCGTAGTGCTGCGCCACCTCCGCCGGGCCGAACAGGGTCGCCCGTGCCAGTCCGCGTCCCAGGTAGAGCACCGACACCGCAACGGGGTGGTCGGCGACCACCTGCAGCAGGTCGCGGTCGCCACTGACGACGATCACCGGATCCGTGCGTTCGGCCGCCGCCAGCGTGCCCAGCACGTCGTCGGCCTCGAAGTCGGGCGCCCCGGCGGTGGCGATACCGAACGCATCGAGCAGTTCGGCGATCATGTCCACCTGGGGGCTCAGCTCGTCGGGCACCTCCTCGACGTCGGTGTCGTCCGACACTTCTTCGGCCACCCGGTGCGCCTTGTAGGACGCCACGAGGTCCACCCGCCACTGCGGGCGCCAGTCCAGGTCCAAGCAGACCGCCAGCCGGCCGGGACGCTGCCGGGTGATCAGAGTGGCCACCGAGTCGAAGAAGCCGCGCACCGCGTTCACCGGCCGACCGTCGGGCGCGGTGATCGAGGACGGCACCCCGAAGTAGGACCGGAACCACATACTGGCACCGTCGAGCAGCAGCACAGGAGCAGGCATGGGTGCCACCCTATTTCTCGCGCGAAAGTGAACACCACGACGCCTCTCAGGCGTGTCGCGCCGCCAGATTCCCGCTCACCGACCGGATAGCCTGATGGGCGTGACTTCCCGGTTCGACAGCAGCGTTTACGCCCACCGCCTGGCCGCCGCGGCCGCGGCCACCGCGAGAGCCGGCCTGGCCGGCATGGTGATCACCCCGGGCTACGACCTGCGCTACCTGACCGGGTCACGGGCCCAGACGTTCGAGCGGCTCACCGCATTGGTGCTGCCCGCGTCCGGTGCGCCCACGATGGTGGTGCCGCGGCTGGAATTGGCGGCGCTGCGGGAATCCGCCGTGGCCGACCTGGGCGTGACAGTGCGCGACTGGGTCGACGGCCAGGACCCGTACCGCCTGGTGGGCGAGGCGCTGGGCACGTCGCCGACGGCTGCGGCAGTCACCGATTCGATGCCGGCCCTGCATCTGCTGCCACTGATCGACGTACTCGGGGCCACTCCGGTGCTGGCCACCGAGGTGTTGCGCGATCTGCGCATGATCAAGGATTCCAGCGAGATCGAGGCACTGCGTAAGGCCGGCGCGGCGATCGACCGGGTGCACGCCCGGGTGCCGGAGTTTCTAGTGCCCGGCCGCACCGAGGCCGACGTCGCCGCCGATATCGCCGAAGCGATTGTCGCCGAAGGACATTCGGAGGTGGCATTCATCATCGTCGGTTCGGGCCCGCACGGCGCCGACCCGCACCACGAGTGCTCGGAGCGCGAACTACGGCCCGGTGACGTCGTCGTGGTCGACATCGGCGGACCGGTCGAGCCCGGATACCATTCCGATTCGACCCGGACTTACAGCCTCGGAGAACCAGATCCGCAAGTGGCGCAGCGGTATTCGGTGTTGCAGCGGGCACAGCGGGCGGCGCTCGACTGCATTCGTCCCGGCATGTCGGCCCAGCAGGTCGACGCGGCGGCACGCGATGTGCTGGCCGAGGCGGGTCTGGCGGAATTCTTCGTGCACCGCACCGGGCACGGTATCGGCTTGTCGGTGCACGAGGAGCCTTACATCGTTGCCGGCAATGACGTCGCCCTTGCCGCCGGGATGGCGTTCTCGGTCGAGCCCGGCATCTATTTTCCCGGCGAGTGGGGCGCCCGGATCGAGGACATCGTGATCGTCACCGACGACGGCGCCGAATCACTGAACCACCGGCCGCACGACCTGGTCGTGGTCGCCGTTTAGCGGTTGCCGCGGTCCAGCAGATCCGCCGAACCCAGCACCCGTTCCACCTGCACTTCGATCACCACGCGTTGGGGATTGACGCGCGGCGTCCGGTAGCGCTGGGCGTAGCGCAGCTCGGCGTCACGGACCGCGGCGACCGCGTCGTTGACGCTGGCGCTGCCCTCCAGAGAGAGCCAGCGCGCCCCGTCGACCTGGCTGAGCACCGCGACTCCGGCGCGGTCGGCGTTGACCGCCTTCTGCGAGCCGCCGGTGGTGATCACCCGGGCGATGTGGGTTTTCGGATCGAAGGTGAAACCGACCGCGACGACGTGCGGCGAGTTGTCGGCGCGCAGGGTGGTCAGCATCGCCAGGTGACGTTCGGTGAGAAAGGACAGTGCGTCACTGGTGAGCCGGGTCGTCGTGTTCGCCATCACCGCTCACGCTAGCGCAGGTGATAATCGCAGCCGTGAACGACACGGTGGACGGACCGGTAGTGATTTTCGGCGGACGCAGCGAGATCGGCGCGGAACTGGCCTGCCGGCTGGCGCCCGGGGCGACCGTGGTGCTGGCCGCGCGGGGCGCCGACCGACTCGACGCTCAAATCGCCGCGGTGCGCGACGCGGGTGCCGCAGCGGTGCACACGAAAGAGTTCGACGCCGACGACGTGGCCGGCCACGGCCCGCTGGTCGCGGCCCTGATCGCCGAGCACGGTCCGATCGGCACCGCCGTGCTGGCCTTCGGGATCCTGGGGGACCAGGCCCGCGCGGAATCCGATGCCGCTCACGCGGTGGCCGTGATCCACACCGACTACCTGGCACAGGTCAGCCTGCTCACCCACCTGGCCGCGGCGATGCGTGCGGCCGGTCGGGGCCGCCTGGTGGTGTTCTCGTCGATCGCCGGGGTGCGGGTGCGCCGCGCCAACTACGTCTACGGTTCGGCCAAGGCCGGTCTGGACGGATTCGCCAGCGGACTGGCCGATGCCCTGCACGGCAGCGGCGTGCGGCTACTGATCGTTCGTCCCGGGTTCGTCATCGGGCGGATGACCGCCGGCATGAAGCCGGCCCCACCCGCCAGCACGCCGGCCCAGGTGGCAGCCGCGACCGCTCGTGCACTCGCGCGGGGCCGGCGGATGGTCGCGGTTCCCTGGATGCTGCGGCCGATGTTCGCCGTGATGCGATTGGTGCCGCAGGCCGTCTGGCGCCGGATCCCGCGCTGACCGGCGAAAATGATCGCATTCCGATTCTTGCAAGATCGCAAGAAACTAACATTAATGTAAGAAAATCCGAGGAATTCGGCATGGTAGTCTAGCCTCGGCCCGCCTAACAGGACTATGGTCTAAAACCATGGACGATCGTGATAAAGACCCGTCGGTGGTATTGCCGTATCTGATCGGTCGGCCGCTGCCCGCGACCGAAGTCTACGAGGCCTTCGGCTACCGCAAGTCCGCCTACTACAAGGCGGCGCACGAAGGCCGGCTGATCACCGCCGACAACCTGCTCCGGGTTGCCCGGCACTTCGGCTTGAACGCCGTTGATCTGTTGGTGCGCTACGGACTGATCTCTTCCGATGCGGTGGCCGCCTACATCGATTCGGCTCCGCCGAAGACGCCGCTGCCCAAGCTTGCCGACCTGCATCCCCTCCCGAGCCGGCCGGCGCTCTAGCCGCGACAGCCCAGCCCGTCCATTGGTGAAGCCTCCCCGGCGCTGCGGCGTCGGGCGAGTGGATTCGCGACTAGATTTGCCACCATGGCCCCGACCTTCGCTGAGATCGCCAAATCCGACTACCTGCTGCTGACCACCTTCACCAAGGACGGCCGCCCCAAACCCACCCCGGTGTGGGCCGCCTCCGACGGGGAGCGGCTGTTGGTCATCACCCAGGAGTCGTCCTGGAAGGTAAAGCGGATCCGCAACACCCCGCGCGTCACCCTGACGGTGTGCGATCTGCGGGGCCGCCCCAAGGGTGAGGCGATCGAGGCGGTGGCCACCGTGTTGGACAAGGCGCACAACGACGCCGTCTACGCGGCGATCGGCAAGCGGTACGGGATCATCGGCCGGGTGTTCAACGTGTTCAGCAAGCTGCGCGGCGGCATGCGCAACAACGTCGGGCTGGCGTTGGCTCCGGCCGTCGGCTGAGCCGACGACTCGGTCACATATAGTGGACTTCAATCATTGAAATTAGCATTGTTGGACTGGACCAACCCGACAAACTAGGAGCTCTCGTGGCCGCCTTCACCTCCGACCAGATCCTCGGCGACATCGTCACCGCCGACCCGTCGACAACCCGCATCCTGAGCCGGTTCGGGATCGACTTCTGCTGCCACGGCCAACGGTCGCTCAACGATGCCTGCGCCGCCGACGGCGTCAACGCCGACGAGCTGCTCGCGGCGCTCAACAGCTCCGGTGAACCCGCCCAGCGCGCCGACTGGGCCGACCTCGACGACACCTCGCTGATCGCCCACATCGTCAGCACCCATCACCGGTTCCTGTGGGACGAGTTCCCGCGGCTGGCCGAACTGGTCGACAAGGTGGCTCGGGTGCACGGGCCCAACCACGGTGAGCTGGTGCGGGTTCGGGAGCTCTTTCATCAGCTGCGCGGCGGGATGGAGCCGCACCTGCGCACCGAGGAGACCATGCTTTTTCCCGAGATCAGCCTGCACGCCGGGCGACCGGAACGGCCACTGTCCGAGGAGGTACGCACCGAACTGGCCGAAAACCAGCAGGAGCACGACAATGCCGGTCACCTGCTCGCCGAACTACGTGAGCTGACCGACGGCTACACCATCCCGGCGGACGCCTGCGCCAGCTACACCGCGATGCTGGCCGGCCTGGCCGACCTGGAGAGCGACATCCACCTGCACGTGCACAAGGAGAACAACGTGCTGTTCCCGCGGGTGCTCGCCGGGGTCGGCAGCCCGAACTGAGGTCAACCGCCGGTGTGCAGGTGTTCGCCGAAGAACGCGAACACCCGCGCCCAGGCATCGGCGGTTGCGGCGTCGTTGTAACCGAAGCCGGCGACGCGGAGCAGCGGCTGAGCCGGCAGTTTGTTGGCGAAGCTGTGCCCGGCCCCCGGATAGACCTTGATGTCGTTCGGGATGTTCTTGTGCTCGGCAACGCGGCGTAACCGGTTGGGGGCGCCGATCCCCATCGGGTCATGGCCGCCGAAGCTGGCCACGATCGGGCAGGCGCCGTCGAGAGTTTCGTCCAGATGCCGGGGCAGCGGCGTGCCATAGAACGGGGCGGACGCGCCGAATCCCTTGGGCGCCAATATCAATGAGAATTGTCCGCCCATGCAGAAGCCGGCGATCCCGACCGCCCCGGAGCACTCCGGCATGCCCATCAGATGGTCGCGGGCGGCCATGATGTCATCCAGTGCGCGTCCGCGTTGAGTAAGCAGCTCGCGGAACACCCGGGTGATGCAGCGCGCCCGCCCGCCGCGGGAATACAGGTTCGGCGACAGGGCGAGATAGCCCGCGCGGGCGATACGCTCCGAAATTGCTTCCATGTCCGCGGCGTAACCGATCGCGTCGTGAATCACCACCACCCCGGGCGACGGTCCCGGTCCGTCCGGAATGTCCAGCAGCGCGTCGATGGGGCCGTCGGGCGTGGCGAGTTCGATGGTCGTCATCGGATCAACGTATTCGCCGGTACGCCGCGAGGGAACCTCCTCGGCGGGTCAGACGTTGGGGTGGCATGGCGAGCGCTGTGTTGCGGATCTTCGTGATGTACGTCCTGGCTGAGACGGCAGCTGTTGCCGCGCTCATCTGGGCGATCGGCTTCGGTTGGACGGCGCTGCTGCTGCTGGGCGCATTCCTGGTGGGGCTGGCGCTGTCCGCGGGGCAGGTCAAACACCAGTTCACCCGGCTGCGTTCGGGTGCCGGCCAGCGCGCACTCGCCGACGGCGGGCTGGTCGCGGCGGGCACCATGCTGGTCCTGGTCCCCGGGCCGGTGACCACGCTGCTGGGATTGCTGCTCCTGGCGCCCCCGACCCGGGCCGCCGCCCGCCCACTTTTGGCCACGGCGGCCGCCACCGGGCTCGGCCGGCACACGCCGTTGGTGGCCGCCACGGTCGTCGGCCGACGCTGGTATGCCGCCCGGCGCACTCCCGGCCACCGAGCCGACTACATCGACGCCGAAGTTGTCGACGTCACCGACTCCCAGCCACCCGCCCTGTCGGTCGGCTGATCAGGCGCCACCGGCACCCCGTACTTTTTACGTCGTGACCGTCGCGCGGGGGGCTCCCACATCGCTGCTCTTGGGCGGGCGCATCCACAGCCCGAGTCATCCGGATGCCACGGCGATGGCGGTTCGCGACGGGGTGGTCGCCTGGTTGGGCAGCGACGCCGTCGGCCGTGAACAGTTCCCGCACGCCGACGTGCAGGACCTCGACGGGGCTTTGGTGACACCGGCTTTCGTGGACAGTCACGTCCATGTCACCGAGACGGGGCTGTGCCGCACCGGTCTGGATCTGCGGCCGGCCACCTCGGCGCGGCACTGCCTGCAGCTGATCGCCGATTACGCGGCAACCCATCCCGATCAGCCGATCTGGGGCCACGGCTGGGACGACTCCGGCTGGCCCGACGGTGCCGCTCCCGACACCGAGGCGATCGACGCGGTGGTGGGCCGGCGGCCGGCATACCTGTCCCGGGTGGACGTCCACTCGGCGCTGGCCTCGAGTGGGCTGCGCAAGCGGGTGCCGGAACTCCCGGTGGGGCCCGACGGCGCGGCGCTGTCCGGTGACGCCCACCACCTGGTTCGGGCAGCGGCCCGCGAGCTTCTCACCTCCGGGCAGCGTGCCGCCGCCCGCACCGCCGCGCTCGATGCCGCCGCCGCAGCCGGCATCGTCGCGGTCCACGAGTGCGCCGGTCCGGACATCGGCGGCCTCGACGACTGGCGGGAGTTGCGGGCGCTGGACCACGGTGTGGAGGTCATCGGTTACTGGGGCGAACCGGTCGCCAGCGGCGCCCGGGCGCGCGACTTGCTCGCCGACACCGGCGCCCGCGGTCTGGGTGGTGACCTTTTCGTCGATGGCGCACTGGGCTCGCACACCGCCTGGCTGCACGAGCCCTACACCGACGCGGCCGGCTGCACCGGCGTGCGCCACCTGGACGCCGACACCCTGAGCGCCCATCTGTGGGCGTGCACCGAGGCCGGGGTGACGGCCGGCTTCCACGTCATCGGGGATGCGGCGGTGTCCTCCGTTGTCACGGCCCTGGAAAAGGTCGTGGAGCACTTCGGGGTGGTGGCGGTGGCCCGCTGCGGGCACCGGCTGGAGCATTTGGAGATGGTCGGCGCCGAGCAGGCGGCCAAGCTGGGGGCCTGGGGTGTGATCGCCAGTATGCAACCCGTTTTCGACGCGTTGTGGGGCGGCGATGACGGCATGTACGCACAACGGCTGGGTGCGCAGCGCGCCGCCGGGCTGAACCCGTTCGCGCTGTTAGCATCCCAAGGCGTGCCCCTCGCGTTCGGTTCCGACAGCCCGGTGACCGCGCTCGATCCGTGGGCCACGGTGCGCGCAGCCGCCCAGCACCGTACGCCGGGCAGCGCGGTGTCGATGCGGGCGGCGTTTGCCGCGGCGACCCGGGGCGGTTGGCGGGCCGCCGGCGTCAACGACGGCATCAGCGGAACCCTGGTGCCCGGTGCGCCCGCGTCCTACGCCGTCTGGGAGGTCGCCGGGCTGGCCGTCGAGGCGCCCCGCGACACGGTCCAGCGGTGGTCGACCGATCCGCGCTCACGAGTGCCTGCGTTACCGGTGCTGGAACCCGGTGACCCGCCGCAGTGCCGGCGCACCGTGCACCGGGGTGTGGTCCTGCATGGCTGAGAGCATCGAAGTTCCGGACGCTTCCGAAAACCCCACCCCGCCAGGGGAGGCCGAGCCGAACCGGTTGGAACGCCTGGGCATCGCGGCGGCCGACCGCTGGGCTCAGCTGGCGGCATCGGTGGTCGCCGGCATGCTGCTGCGCGCCAGCTTCCCCCCGTTGAACTGGTGGTGGGCGGCGATCCTGGCCTTCGCACTGCTGGCGTGGGTGCTCATTCGTCGCGAGACCACCATCGCCGGCGGCTTCGGGTACGGCCTGCTGTGCGGTCTGACGTTCTATCTGCCGCTGCTGCCGTGGGTCGGCGGCCTGGTCGGCGCGGTGCCCTGGCTGATGCTGACGCTCATGTGTGCACTGTTTCCCGCCGTGTTCGGGTCGGCGGCGGTGCTGGTGCGCAACCTGGCGGGCTGGCCGATCTGGTTTGCATTGCTGTGGGCCGCCCTGGAATGGGCGAAGTCCGTGGTGCCGTTCGGCGGATTCCCCTGGGGCGCCGTGGGTTACGGCCAGACGGCGGGGCCACTGTTACCGCTGGTCGCTCTCGGTGGGGTTCCACTGCTCTCGACGGCCGTCGTACTGACCGGCTGCGCGGGGACCGCGCTGACGGTCGAGATCGTGCGGTGGCTGCGGGAGGAGCCGCCGCCGGCATCTGCTCCCGACGCCACCCGTCTGCCGGCGGTGCTGCTGCCCGGCCTGTGCATCTGCCTGGTGATGCTGACCGCGGTCGTGGTGTGGCCCGGGGTGCGCCGCTCCGGTTCGGGGGCGGGTGACGACCCGGCGATCACGGTGGCGGCGGTGCAGGGCAATGTGCCGCGCCTCGGATTGGACTTCAATGCCCAGCGCCGCCAGGTGTTGGACTATCACGTCCGCGAAACCCTGCGGTTGGCCGAGGATGTCGCGGCCGGGCGGGCCCCGGCGCCGCAGTTCGTGATCTGGCCGGAGAACGCCTCGGACATCGATCCGACGGTGAACGCCGATGCCGCCCGCGAGATCACCATGGCCGCCCAGGCGATCGACGCCCCGATCCTGGTGGGCACCGTGCGTGCGGCGCCCGGCTGGACCCGCGACAACCCGGTGGCGTGGAATTCGGTGCTGGTGTGGGATCCGCAGACCGGGCCGGGGGAGAGCCACGACAAGCGGATCGTCCAGCCGTTCGGCGAGTATCTGCCTTGGCGCGGGTTCTTCCGGCATCTGTCGGGCTACGCCGATCGCGCGGGATATTTCGTGCCGGGCCGCGGCGACGGGGTGGTGCATGTCGCCGGCGTCCCGGTCGGGGTGGCCACCTGCTGGGAGGTGATCTTCGACCGTGCGCCGCGGCAATCGGTGCTGGCCGGCGCGCAGCTGCTGGCGGTGCCGTCCAACAACGCCACGTTCGACGAGACGATGAGCGAACAGCAGCTGGCGTTCGCCAAGGTGCGCGCGGTCGAGCACGACCGCTACGTCGTCGTCGCCGGAACCACCGGGATCAGCGCCGTGATCGCACCGGACGGTCGCGAGCTGGCCCGCACCGGCTTCTTCGAGCCGGCCTACCTGGACAGCCACCTGCGGCTCAAGACCGCGCTGACCCCGGCAACCCGGTGGGCGCCGATCCTGCAATGGGTGCTGCTCGGCGCGGCCGTTGCCGGCCTACTGGCGGCCATGCTGCAAAATGGACACTTCATGCGCGGTCGGAGGAGTGGTTCCGCCGGCGCCGATGTCAATGGGGAGGAGCGGCGCCGATGAGTGAGCATCCCAGCCTGCACACGCTGGTGGTGGTACCCACCTACAACGAGCTGGAGAACCTGCCGATCATCCTGGACCGGCTGCAAAAGGCCCGGCCGGATGTGCACGTCCTGGTGGTCGACGACGGCAGCCCCGACGGCACCGGGCGGTTGGCCGACGAATTGGCGGCCGCCGACCCCGAACGCATCCACGTCATGCACCGGACGGCCAAGGCCGGGCTGGGGGCGGCCTACCTGGCCGGTTTCGCCTGGGGACTGGCCCGCCAGTACGCGGTGCTGGTCGAGATGGACGCCGACGGCAGTCACGCACCCGAGCAGCTGTACCGGCTGTTGGACGCGATCGACGCGGGCGCTGACCTGGCGATCGGTTCGCGCTACGTCGACGGCGGGGCGGTCCGCAACTGGCCGGTGCGCCGGCTGGTGCTGTCCAAGACCGCCAACACCTATTCGCGACTGCTGCTCGGGGTCGGGATCCACGACATCACCGCCGGTTACCGCGCCTACCGTCGCGGGGTGCTGGAGAAGATCGAACTGGACGCGGTCGACTCGAAGGGCTACTGCTTCCAGATCGACCTCACCTGGCGGGCGGTCAACAACGGCTTCAGCATCACCGAGGTGCCGATCACGTTCACCGAACGCGAGCTGGGCGTCTCCAAGATGAGCGGGTCCAACATTCGCGAAGCGATGGTCAAGGTCGCCCGCTGGGGAATCGGGGGCCGGGTCAACCGGCTCCGCGGCGGACGCGGCTAGGCCGTCCGGCGCGGTCCGCGGCGGCGACCCGCTACGCGATCACCGCGGTCAGCCGCGGCGGCGCGTCTTGATCAGGTCCAGACGCTCCTTGAGCAGCTCTTCGAGCTCTTCGAGCGAGCGGCGCTCCAGCAGCATGTCCCAGTGCGTACGCGGCGGCTTGACCTTCTTCGGTTCGGGCAGGTCACCCTCGAGCAGGGTGCCCTCCAAGCCGTTGCGGCACATCCAAGTGCCGGGGAGTTCCGCGTCGTCGGCGAACGGAACCTCGAACTCTTCGCCATTGTCGGTGCGGTACCGCGCGACACGGCGCGGCGCCAGGTCATGGTTGCGGTCGGTCTCGTAGCTCACGGCTCCCAGCCGGCTGCCCCGCAGAACACGATCAGCCATCGACCCACACTCCTTAAAACAGTCTTGTCAGATATACGTCCCACGCTTGACAACGCGAGCGGGACCTTGGCAGTTCCCGGCGCACGGGGCGCAACCTCTAATGATACCGGGATCGGCACGGCCACCGGACTAAGGTGGTTCGGCGTGCCCCGTAGTCCCCGCCCTCAACCGTGCCGATGGTGTGGCCGCGACGTGGGCGATGCCGGTATCGGGCGGCGTCGACAGTACTGTCGGCAATCCTGCCGGCAGCGCGCCTACGAGCAGCGTGCCCTGATCAGCAGCGGTAAAACGGCTGCCGTGGCGCCCGACGCCGTGGTGCTCTCCGCCGAGGAGGCGACGGCCTTGTCCGACCGGGTGTATCAGGTGCGTTGCGCGGCCGAGGACATCGCGACGGCGCTGTCCGAGGACGCTCCGCGCGATGAGCTGCGGCAACTGTGTGACACGCTGCTGCACACCGTCGAATCCGCCGACCGCTGGCGTTGAGGCGTCAGCTTGCGCAGCTGAACAGCTTGCCGGCGTCGCCCGGCGGCGGCACCGGGCGCAGGCAACCGAAGACGCCGATGTCCTCCGGACTGAACCGCACCGCCGAGCGGTGGGCGTAGTTCACGCAGAACAACCCGACTCGATCCGCGCGACAGCGGTAGTCGCCGAAAGACAGCGCGGATCCCTCGGGCAGTTCTGCGCCGTCACCGTGCACAAACCGGCCCGGATCGCCGTGAGCGGACCCGACACGCAGGGTGTTGCCGCTGTAGTCCACCCAGCCGCCCTTCCATTGGCCGTAGACGTCTTCGGGCTGCGGCGGAGCGTTCACCAGGTCGACCACACAGGCCAACACCCCATCGGCGGAACCGGAATCGGTCATGCAGTTGGTGGCGCGGTGGGGGGCGGCCGCCACGGTGAAAGCGACTTCGTCGATGAGGTCGGTGGTGACCCCGTCTCGGACCGCGCTGTGGTAACCGGTGGCATCGGCCGGACGACCGGCCTCGATCCAGGCGATGACATCGGAGATCGGGGCTCCCGAAGCCGGCGGAGTGGGAGCAACCGGCGGCTTCGACGACGAGGTCGGGGCGGCGGAGGCCGAGGATGACAGCGTGCTCGAGCTCGGCTCCGGCTCGCCGACGGTCGCGCGGGAACATCCGGCGATCAACAGCAACACGGCGATCAGCCCGGTGAGACGCATGCCGTTAGGCTAACCGGCGTGCTCTAATCGGCGGTCCAGCCTCACCTCTCCTTCGTCGAGTTTCGCTAACCGCCGTGCTCAAGCGGCGGTCCAGCCTCACCTCTCCTTCGTCGAGTTTCGCTAACCGCCGTCGGATTGGCTACCGTTCGGCTCATGCATAACCACCCTGTGCAGGTCAGTGTCGACTCCGGCATTGTGGAGGGTTTCGCCCGCGACGGCATACGACGGTGGCGGTCCATCCCGTATGCGCGCCCGCCGGTCGGGCCGCTGCGGTTCCGGGCGCCGCAACCGGCTCAGCCCTGGTCAGGGGTCCGGCACTGCCACGGTTTCGCGAACTGCGCGCCGCAGGAACGGATCTACACCATGCTCAGCCCGGGCCGGTTCCAGCCGGCCAGCGAGGACTGCCTGACCCTCAATGTGGTGGCCCCCGAGGAACCGGCGCAGGGCCCGCTGCCGGTCATGGTGTTCATCCACGGCGGCGGCTACATCCTGGGCAGCTCCGCCACCCCGATCTATGACGGGGCGGCCCTGGCCCGGCGCGGCTGCGTCTACGTGTCGGTCAACTACCGACTCGGCGCGCTCGGCTGTCTGGACCTGTCGTCGCTGTCGACGTCCGACGTCACCGTGGACAGCAACCTGTTCCTGCGCGACCTGGTGCTGGCGCTGCGCTGGGTGCGCCAAAACGTCGCCGCGTTCGGCGGCGACCCGGACAACGTCACGATCTTCGGGGAGAGCGCCGGCGCGCACATCGTCGCCACCCTGCTGGCGATACCCGAGGCCGAGGGACTGTTCGCCCGCGCCATCGCCGAAAGCCCCGCCGCGGGCATGGTGCGTGGCCCCGAGATGGCGGCGGAGTTCGCGAACCGGTTCGCCGCGCTGCTCGGGGTGCGCCCCGCCGACGCCGCCCGAACCTTGTTGCGGGTCTCACCGGCCGAGCTGCTGGCGGCCCAAGACCGGCTGATCACCGAGGGCGCCCGAGACATGTTGGGCGCCTTCCCGATCGGCCCGGTCTTCGGTGACGACCTGCTGCCACTCGATCCGATCGAAGCGATGCGGCGGGGTTCGGCCCACCGGGTGCCGCTCATCGTCGGCAGCAACGCCGAGGAGGGGCGCCTGTTCACCCGTTTCTTGAAGATGCTGCCGACCAACGAGGCGATGGTGGAGGCAGTGCTGGCCAATGCCGGCCCCGGTGTGCGCGACCGGATCGTCGCCGCTTACCCCGACTACCCGGACCGGGCCGCGTGCATCCGGCTCGGTGGGGACTTCGCCTTCAATTCGGCGGTCTGGGAGATCGCCGAGGCCCACGGTGTGCACGCACCGACCTACGTCTACCGCTACGACTTCGCGCCCCGGGTGCTGCGCTGGTCCGGGCTGGGCGCGACCCACGCCACCGAACTGTTCGCGGTGTTCGACGTCTACCGCAAGGGTGGTCTGGGTTTTCTGCTCACCGCCGGTGCCGACCGCAGTGCCGCGTTACGGGTCAGCGGGCATGTGCAGCGCCGCTGGGCTGCGTTCAGCCGGGACGGCATACCGGGCGACGGGTGGCCGGCCTACACCGAGGCCGACCGCGCCGTGATGGTGTTCAACCGCAAGACCCGGGTGGAGTTCGACCCGGCCCCGGAGCGGCGGGTGGCCTGGGAGGGCTTCACCCTGGCCGGCTAGCTTGTCAGTCCCGAATAACCCGGGTCCCGCCCGCAAATTCGTCGTGCTTGCCCTGTTTGGTCGGGCTGCCGCTGATCGTCACCGCGATCACCACATAGGCCACGAAGGCCAGCAGGCCGCCCAGGTAGGGGACCACCGCCAGGACCGTGAACGCGTTGCGCTTGGCCGATTGGGCCGCCGTCGGCTTGGAGGCCCCGTCCGGTCCGCGCACCGAGAGACCGAGCAGTCGCTTGGCCGGCGTCGCGCCCTGCGTGACCTCGAACAACACGAAGTAACCGAAGGTCAGCACGCCGGAGAACAGACCGGTCACCAGGAACGGATAGTCGTCGGAGAACAAGAACACCGACAGGAAGAACGCGACGATGCTGACCAGCACACCGTCGAGCAGTCGGGCCCCGAATCGCCTGCCCAGACCGCCGGGCTTCTGGCCCCACGCCGGTTGCTGCCCCCAGGGGGACTGTTGTCCCCAGCCCGGAGCGGGCGGATAGCCGCCGGGCTGGCCGTAGCCCTGGCCTCCGGGGCTGTAGCCGGGGCGGTTCGGGTCGAAATCGCCGGTTGTCATCAGATCCGCTCCTGACCACATTGGATGTCTGCCAAATGTACCGTGGCGGCCGAGGGCGGAAGCGGATTCTGCGGACGGCGAAATGGCGGACCCGGTAGGACCATGTACCAGATCGCGGTGGTGCTCATCGTCGCGTTGCACCTGGTGTTCGTCGGCTACGTCGTCGTCGGCGGGTTCCTGGCGGTGCGGTGGCGGCACACCATCTGGCTGCATGTCCCAGCGGTGTTGTGGGCGGTTCTGATCGTTGCCGCGCGGCTGGACTGCCCGCTGACCTGGCTGGAGCGCCGCGCGCGAGCCCGCGCCGGGATGGCGCCCCTGCCGCCGGAGGGCTTCATCGCCCACTATCTGACCGGCGTCATCTACCCGGCCGCGTGGACCGCGGCCGTCGAGGCCGCGGTGCTGGCGGCCGTCGTCGGATCCTGGGTGCTGTACGGGCGGGCCCGGCTGCGGCGCCGACGATACGGTGGTGGACATGCGGGCGCTGATCATCGTCGACGTGCAGAACGACTTCTGTGACGGAGGCGCACTGCCGGTGACCGGGGCTGTCGCCGTCGCACACGACATCACCCGCTACCTGGACAGCGCGGCCGGACGCGACCGCTACCGGCACGTCGTGGCGACCAAAGACTGGCACATCAACCCCGGGACGCATTTCTCCGAGCACCCGGACTACCGGACGTCCTGGCCGCCGCACTGCCGCGCCGGAACTCCGGGCGCAGAATTTCATCCGGCGCTGAGCACCGTCCGGATCGAGACGGTCTTCACCAAAGGCGCCTACGACGCCGGCTTCAGCGGGTTCGACGGCGTCGACGACAACGACACCGCACTGGGCGATTGGCTGCACCGGCACAACGTGGACAGTGTCGACGTGGTCGGCGTCGCCACCGACTACTGTGTGCGCCACACCGCCGAAGACGCGATCCGTGCCGGGTTTTCCACCGCGGTGCTGCCGCACTTGACCGCGGGGGTGGCCGCCGACTCGACGGCCGCTGCGCTGGCGGCGATGCGCGCCGCCGGTGTTGCCGTTCTGGAGGCCGCCTGATGACACACTTCGCAGCGCAAGATCTGCTGGCCGCGGTCGAGCAGTCGCCGGCCGCGGCGGCCGCTCACGACCGGGCCGGTTGGGTGGGCCTGTTCAGCCTCGACGGCAGAGTGGAAGACCCGGTGGGCTCACGCCCGCACGTCGGTACCGAGCAGATCGGCCGGTTCTACGACACGTTCATCGGTCCGCGCGACATCACCTTCCACCGGGACCTGGATGTCGTGCGCGGAACGACCGCCATCCGCGACCTGCAGCTCGAGGTCGCGATGGGATCGTCGGTGACGATGCACATTCCGGCGATCCTGCGCTATGACCTCTGCCAGGACCTGGCCGAGTCCGACGGTCGATGGAAGCTACAGAGGTTGCGCGCCTACTGGGAGCTGCCGGCGATGATGCGGCAGTTCCTCGGCAACGGCATCGCCGCGGTGCCGGCCGGGGTTCAGTTGTCGCGGACATTGCTGCGCAATCAGCGCCTCGCCGGCACCGCCGGATTCGCGGCCGGGTTCCGCCGGCCGGGGAGCCGGGGCAAAAAGCCGGTGCAGACGTTCCTCACCGCGATCGCGTCGGGTCAGCTGGCCGCCGCCAGGGCCGTGCTATCGCCCGATGCCACAGTGGCTTACGGAGACGACACCGCTGTGGACGTCGTCGAACTCGGCCGCCGGTTGGCCGGTGCGCGCCCGAGCAAGCTGCTGGCGGCCGGCAGCACCGTCGCGGTGTCGATCAGCGCGGCGCAGCAACGCGCAGTGCTCTTCGCCGATGTGGACCGGCGCGGCCAGCTGATCACGGCAATCCGGTACTTCGCAGAAGACTGAGGCACCGGGTCCGGCGAGGATAAGCTCGACGGCGTGCCAAGCTTTCGAATTGCCGAAGTCGCCGAATTGCTCGGAGTCAGCGACGACACCGTCCGGCGCTGGATCGACTCCGGTCGTCTTTCGGCCTCGGCGGGCAACGGCCCCCGGGTGGTCGACGGGGCCGAGCTGGCACGGTTCGCCCAGGAACGCGCCTCCGTCGAACCGGTGTCGCGCAATCCGGTCGTCGGCCAATCCGCCCGTAACCGGCTGGTCGGGCTGGTCACCAACGTGACTCGTGACGCGGTGATGGCGCAGGTCGACGTTCAGGCCGGCCCGTTCCGGCTGGTGTCACTGGTCAGCCGGGAGGCTGCCGACGAGCTGCAGCTGCAGCCCGGGAGCCTGGTCGTGGCCTCGGTCAAAGCCACCAACGTCGTCGTGGAACTGCCGCGCCGGGCCGGTTCGGCCGGACACACCGATCCGGCAGCGGAATTCGGCTAGGCCACCAGCATCACCAGCGATGCCGTCGACAGCAGTAGGTATCCGGCTGGAAATGCGATGTTGTACAGCACCCCGGCCCGCAGGTGCACGATGACGGCCCCGATGAAGAAGGCGACCAGGCCGGCGGCCGCTGCGACACCGACGAGCGGAACACCGGCCAGGCCGATGAGTAAACCGGTGCCTCCAGCCAGCTTCAGCCCTCCCAGCAGTGGTAGCCACGATCGCGGCACCCCCACCTCCGCGGAATTGGCGACTACGAAACCCGCCGGAATGAAGTCGGCGAGCGCGACGGCGATGGTGATTGCGGCGGCAACCGCGACGGTCACGAGGTAGACGGTCGATACGCTCATGATGTTGCCTTCCTTTCGTCGGTGGATGTGGCTATCGCAATGACGACTCCCGGACGGCAAAGGTGACCCATGAGCAACGTGGAAAATCTGGCCCGACAGTTCGAATACCACCGGCACCGCCTGCATTCGGTGGCGTTTCATCTACTCGGCTCGGCCGCAGACGCCGACGATGCCGTTCAGTCGGCCTGGCTGAAAGCCAGCCGTGCCGACTTCGCCGCGGTGGACAACCTGGCGGGCTGGCTCACCACGATCACGGCCCGCACCGCCGTGGACCAATTGCGGGCGCGGACCCACCGCGGCGAGCAACCACTGTCCGAAACCATCGACGTCGACAACGCCCGCGCCCCGGCCGCCGACGAGGAGGTACTGCGGTCCGAGGCGGTCAGCCGCGCTCTGCTGGTGGTGCTGGATCGGTTGTCACCGGCACAGCGGGCGGCGTTCGTGTTGCATGACGTGTTCGAGGTGCCGTTCGAGCAGATCGGTGAACTGCTCGGCAGGTCCCCGGATGCCGCCAAGAAGCTGGCCAGTCGGGCGCGGATGCGACTACACGCCGGACCGGCCGCCGAACCGCGACGCCGGGCCGAGCACCTACAGGTCGTGACGGCGTTCCTGGCCGCCTCTCGGGGCGGTGACATCCCGGCGCTGCTTGAACTGTTGGCACCCGACGTGGTCCGCCGGGTCGATCCGGCGCAGGTACCGGCCGGTGTGCCCACCGAGATGCACGGCGCCACCGACGTCGCCACCGAGACCCGGCGCTTCACCGCCCGCGCCCGCGCCGGCGCAGTCCTGCTGATCGACGGCGCACCCGGCATTGCAATCGCGCCCGGGGGCCGGCTGCTGGCCGTGCTGTGCATCGGTGTCGGCGAGGACGGGCGCATTCACGCCATCGACATCGCCGGCGATCCGGATCGACTGCGCCTCATGGCGCTGCAACTCCCGACCGATCCGGCGTGACGGCCGATCAGGGGTGCCCGGTTCTGCTTGGATGGGTCACGCGAACCGATTCGGCAGTTAAGGGGGACATCCCGTGCCAGAGGAACCGAAGGCTCCTGAGGAAACACCGGCGGCGGTGACGGCGCGCGGTATCTCCATGACCGGCCCGTGGGGGCGGGTGTTCGGGCCACTCGACCTCGATATCGCGGCCGGCGGGGTCACGGTCCTGGTCGGTCCGCCCGGCTCGGGACGCACCGCGCTGCTGATGAGCCTGGCGGGCCGGATGAATCCGTCGACGGGAACGGTCACGGCGTTCGGGCACCACAAAGCCCGCGATATCTTCGGCATCTCCGCCCTGGCCGGAGTGGAACAGCTCGACGCGATCTTCGAGTCGGTGACGGTCGCCGACCTGATCACCGAACAGATCCGCTGGGACGCACCCTGGTATCGGCTGGTGCGCCGAGCCGGCGAAGCCGAACGCGACGCCGTGTGCCGGCCGGTCTTCGGTGATCTGCCACCGCCGCAACTCCACGATTATGTCGAGCAGCTCGACGAACTGACTGGCCTGCTGCTGCGCATCGCGCTGGCCAACACCGCTCGGCCGCCACTGCTGGTGGTCGGCAGTATCGACCAGGTCACCAGCGACCGCGACCGCGAAACCCTGATCCGCCGGCTGATCGAGCTGGGGGAGCAGCAGACCGTGATCACCGCGTCGGCCAATGAGGTGCCCGAGGGCTCCGGGGTTGCCGCGCAGATCCATGTCGAACACCTGGACCCGGCCGAATTCACAATCCACGGCAGACACGAGAAGAGGGACGACTGAGCATGCTCGCCGGAATGTCGTTGGGCACCGACCTCAAACGCTACTCACGCGGCACCATGCCGCGGCTGGCCCTGATCACCATCATCGTGCTGCCACTGCTCTACGGCGCCATGTACCTGTGGGCGTTCTGGAATCCGTTCGCCGCCATCGACAAGATCCCGGTCGCTCTGGTCAACGAGGACACCGGTGCCGCTGTCGACGGTAACCAGTTACGGGCCGGCGACGAGGTGACCCGCGGGCTGGTCGACTCCGGCCAACTCGACTTGCATCAGGTCTCGGAAAGTGAAGCCGCCAAAGGGGTTTCCGACGGAACCTACTATTTCTCGATCACCCTGCCGACCGACTTCAGCGCGGCCGTGGTATCGCCGACGGGTCCGCACCCCCAGAAGGCGCAGATCCAGTTCCGATTCAATGACGCCAACAACTACCTGGCGTCGGTCATGGGGCAGAACGCCGCCCGCGAGGTACTCAACGAGGTCAGCGCAAAGGTCGGCCAGCAAGTGATCGGCACCGCGCTGACCCAGGTGACCGAGGAGGTCAAGAAGGCCGCCGACGGCGCCGGTCAGCTCTCGGCGGGTTCAAAGACGTTGGCCGACAATCTCGGTACCGCGCGCACCGGTTCGGCCGCGCTCGCCGACGGCAGCCGCCGGCTGTCGGCCGGAGTCCAACAGGCCACCGACCCGCTGCTGAAGCTGACCGACGACCTCGGCGCCATGGGCTTCGACCCGACCGCCGCCGGTGCCGCCGCTACCGCGTTGGGCGGGAACATCAAAACGGTGTCCGACCGGATCGGGGCGCTCAACGTCAACTACCAGCAGGCCGCCGGAATCGTCAACCAGGTGGTGGACGCGTTGCGCGCCAACCCCGACCCGGCAGTGCGAGGGCTGGGTGACACGCTGGCCGGCGCCCAGCGGCTCCTCGCCGTCAAGGGGCTGGACCCGGCCACCGACGAGGGACTGACCCAGCTGCGCGCGAACGCCCAAAGGCTGGAGACCGACCTGGCCGATCCTGGCAGCGGGTTACGCACGCTGATCACCCACGCCCTCGACGGCGGGCTCAAATCCGATCTGGTCACACTGCGTAACGGCGCAACGGAACTCGACACGGGCGCACACCAGCTCAGCGACGGCCTGGTCCAATTGGCCGACGGCAGCAATCAGCTCAAAGACGGTGCCGCCCAGCTGGCCTCCGGGCTCGGCGAAGCAGATCAACGGGCTTCGACGATCACCGACCAACAACGAGTCGAGGTGGCCCAGATCCTGGCCAGCCCGGTCGGCGTGGACATGGACTTCACCCATCACGCCGCCACCTTCGGCACCGGCTTCGCGCCGTTCTTCCTGCCGCTGGCACTGTTCATCGGCTCGCTGATCGTGTGGATGTTGTTGACCCCACTGCAGACTCGCGCCATTGTCAACGGTCTCGGGGCCCTGCGGGTGGTGCTGGCCTCCTACTGGCCGGCTCTGCTGCTGGGGATCTGCCAAGTGGTGCTGATGTATGCGGTGGTGCACTTCGGCGTCGGATTGCAAGCGAAGTACGCCGCGGGCACGGTCGCTTTCCTGGCGCTCATCGCCGCATCGTTCCTGGCGATGATCCAAGCGTTCAACGCCGTGCTCGGTGTGGCCGTCGGCCGGGTGTTCACCCTGGCCTTCCTGATGTTCCAGCTGGTGTCGTCCGGCGGGGTGTATCCGGTGGAGACCACGGCCAAACCATTCCAGATTCTGCACCCCTACGATCCGATGACCTACGCCGTCAACGGGTTACGTCAATTGACCGTCGGCGGTATCGACTCCAGGATGTGGATGTCGGTGGGCGTGCTGGCCGGAATCCTCGTCGCGTCACTGGCCGCCAGCAGCTGGGCCGCCCGCCGAGATCGCCAGTACACGCTCGAACGCCTCTACCCCCCGATCGAAGTCTGACGGTTTCGCGCATGCGACCTCCGGGCGGCAAACCGTTGCGGCGACGCACCGTGCTGCGCGGCGCCGGGGCCTTGGGGATGGCCGCTGCGGTGCCGTGGCCGTCGGCGTGCGGCGCCGACGACGACGCGCTGACATTCTTCTTCGCGGCCAACCCCGAAGAGGCCGACGCCCGGATGCGCATCGTGGCGGCATTCCAGCGCGAGCATCCCGACATCCGGGTGCGCGCCGTGCTGGCCGGGGGAGACCCCACCCAGCAGATGTCGACCTTCTGCGCCGGCGGCAGGTGCCCGGATGTGCTGATGGCCTGGGAGTTCAACTATGCGGGCCTGGCCGACCGGGGCGTGCTGGCAGACCTGAACACGCTGCTGGCCCGGGATCGCGAGTTCGCCGCAGCGTTGCACGCCGACAGCATCCCGGCGCTCTATGAGACGTTCGGCTTCAACGGCGGCCAGTACGCCTTCCCTGAGCAGTGGTCGGGGGCATTCCTGTTCTACAACACCAGGATCTTCGCCGAGGCCGGTGTGTCACCGCCGCCGGGACGTTGGGATCAGCCCTGGACGTTCGACCAATTCCTTGACACGGCAACCGCACTCACCCGCCGGTCGGCCAACGGCCGGGTCGTCCAGTGGGGGTTCGTCGACACCTGGTCGCCGCCGTATTCCGCGGCGCTGTTCGGGATGAACAACGGCACACCGTGGGCCGTGCCACGGTTCAACCCCGTCCACCTCAACTTCGACGACGACGCCTTCCTCGACGGCATCCAGTTCTACGCCGACCTTTCGAATGTGCACCGGGTGGCGCCTGCCGCCTCCGACACCCAGGCGATATCCACCATGGGCTTGTTCACCGGGGGCCAGGCGGCGATGGCGCTCGGCGGCCACTGGCGCTACCAGACCTTCGCGCAAGCCGAGGACCTGGACTTCGACGTGGCGGTCCTGCCGACCGGACCGGCCGCGGCCGCCAAGGGCATGGCCGCCCGCTCGGCCATCGGCAGTACCGGCCTGGCCATCGCCGCCGCCAGTCGCCACCAGCAACAGGCTTGGGAGTTCGTCAAATTCGCGGCCGGGCCGGCCGGGCAGATGCTGATCGGGGCGTCCGGGCTCTTCGTGCCGGTGCTGCGATCCGCGATCGCCTCGCCCGAGTTCACCGCCGCGCATGCCGGCATCACCAACCTCGCGGTGCTCACCGGCGGCCCGGCCCACTCCGAGGGACTGCCGATCTCCCCGGACTGGCAAAAGGTGCACGCCCTGATGGACCGCGCCATCGGGCCGGTGCTGCGCGGAAAGCGGCCCGCGGCGACTTTGAAGGCCGGGCTCACACCGCAGATCGACGAGGTGTTGGCCACCGCATGAATCCGACACGCAGGCGAGCACGGGCGGGACGGTGGTTCATCGCCCCGAACCTGGCGGCGGTCGCGGTGTTCATGGCGTTCCCGCTCGCTTTTTCGCTGTACATGAGCTTTCAGCGGTGGGATCTGTTCACCCCGCCGAAGTTCGTCGGCGCGACGAATTACTCCGACCTTTTCACCAATGACCCGCTGTTCGGTATCGCGGTCCGCAACACGACGGTGTTCACCGTCGGCACCGTGGTCCCGACGGTGTTGATCAGTCTGGCGGTGGCCGGACTGTTGAACCGGACCATCAAGGGCATCGGATTGTTCCGGGCGATCGCCTTTCTTCCGTTGGCCGTGTCATCGGTGGTGATCGCGGTGGTGTGGCAGTTCGTGTTCAACACCGACAGCGGCCTGCTCAACATCATGCTCGGCTGGTTCGGTGTCGCCCCGGTGCCCTGGTTGACCGAACCGCACTGGGCGATGGCTTCGCTGTGCCTGGTCAGCGTGTGGAAGAGCGTACCGTTTGCGACGGTGATCCTGTTGGCGGCCATGCAGGGTGTGCCGGATTCACTGCACGAGGCGGCCCGCATCGACGGCGCCGGAGAGGTTCGGCGCTTCGTGTCCATCACGGTGCCGATGATCCGCGGCGCACTCTGGTTCGTGGTGGTGATCTCGGTCATCAACGCGTTTCAGGCATTTGATCTGGTCTATGTCCTCACCGGAAGCAGTGGCGGTCCGGAGACCGGCACCTACGTGTTGGCCATCATGCTTTTCCAGCAGGCGTTCGCGTTCCTGGACTTCGGTTACGCGTCCGCGCTGGCGTGGGTGATGTTCGCCGTGCTGCTGGTGCTGACAGTCCTCCAACTGCGGCTGTCGCGCCGGAATGCGGTGGACCAGTGATGCCCCGGCAGGCCGGCCGGCCGGCGCGGCACCGCATCGCCGGACTGCTCGGCGTCTACGCCGGCCTGGTCGGTGTGGCGGCGTGTGCGCTGTTCCCGATCCTGTGGGCACTGTCGGGGTCGCTGAAACGCCAGGCCGAGATCAGCCAGCCGATGCTATTGCCCGCTCACCCGCAGTGGTCGAACTACGTCGACGTGTTCGCCCGGATGCCGTTCTGGCGGATGCTTTTCAACACCGTTCTTTACGCCGGCTGCGTGACGGCCGGGCAGGTCTTCTTCTGCTCACTGGCCGGCTATGCCTTCGCCCGGCTACCGTTCACCGGACGCGACACGCTGTTCGTGGCATACCTGGCCACGCTGATGGTGCCGTTGACGGTCACGGTGATTCCGCAGTTCATCTTGATGCGGGTGTTCGGGTGGACCGACACCGTATGGGCGATGGTCATTCCGGGGCTGTTCGGCAGTGCGTTCGGCACCTATCTGATGCGACAGTTCTTCGCCACGCTGCCTATCGACCTGGAGGAGGCGGCCATTCTGGACGGGTGTTCGCCGTGGCAGGTCTATTGGCGGATCCTGTTGCCGCACGCCAAGCCTGCGGTGATGGTGCTGGCGGTACTGACCTGGATCAATGTCTGGAACGATTTCCTGTGGCCGCTGTTGATGATCCAACGCAAGAGCATCGCCACCCTTACCCTCGGACTGGTGTGGATGCAGGGGGAGTACGTCGCCGAATGGCCGGTGCTGATGGCGGCGTCCATGCTGATGCTGGCCCCGCTGATCGTGATCTACGCGGTGGCACAGCGCGCCTTCGTCAGCGGCATCGCTGCAACCGGCTTCGGTGGACGGTAGTCAGGGGATCACAGTGGCTGCCGTGACCTTCGACTCCGTGACCCGGCGCTATCCCGGCGCCGACCGCCCAGCGCTGGACGCATTGGATCTGTCCGTGCAGGACGGCGAATTCATGGTGCTGGTCGGGCCGTCCGGATGCGGCAAGACGACCACTCTGCGGATGCTGGCCGGCCTGGAACCTGTTGACGCCGGCCGCATCTGCATTGGCAGCGATGACGTCACCGCGACCGACCCGGGCCATCGCGATATCGCCATGGTGTTCCAGAACTACGCGCTGTACCCACACATGACCGTGGCGCAGAACATGGGTTTCGCCCTCAAGGTGGCCAAGACGCCGAAAGCCGAGATCCGCACCCGGGTATTGGAGGCCGCCCAGCTGCTGGGCCTGCAGGCGCACCTGGACCGCAAACCCAAGGACTTGTCCGGTGGTGAACGCCAGCGGGTCGCAATGGGCCGGGCGATCGTGCGCCGCCCGCAGGTCTTCCTGATGGATGAGCCACTGTCGAATCTGGATGCCATGCTGCGGGTGCAGACTCGCAACCAGGTCGCCGAACTGCAACGTCGGCTGGGCATCACGACCGTTTATGTCACCCACGACCAGGTCGAGGCGATGACGATGGGCGACCGGGTCGCGGTGTTGCGCGACGGAGTGCTGCAGCAGTGTGCACCGCCCCGTGAGCTGTACCGCAATCCGGCCAATGTGTTCGTCGCCGGATTCATCGGCTCTCCGGCGATGAACCTGTTCACCGTGCCGGTAGTCGACGGCGCGGTGTCGTTGGGGGGCGAGACCCTGGCCCTGCCGACCGAAATCGTCGCCGCCGCAGCAGAGTTGACCGTCGGTATCCGGCCCGAGCAGCTCCATATCGCCGACCGCGGAATCGCTGTCCAGGTGGACTTCGTCGAGGAACTGGGCGCCGACACCTTTCTGTACGGTCGGACGGTCGGTCCGCAGTCACCGCAGTCGGTGATCGCGCGGGTCCCGGGCGGCACCGATGTTCGGCGGGGCGACCGGCTATCGCTGCACCTCGATGTGGCGGACCTGCATTTCTTCGCCCCCGATGGTTCCCGGCTGGGATGAGGGCGACGCGGTCCGGCAGCACTCGCGAGGTGATCTCACCGTCGCATCGGACCGACGGTGAGCTGGCGCACGAAAGATGCACCCGCTTGCGCGGCGACGGTAGAGTTCGGCACCGCAATTCAGCACTTTATGCTGTGACTGATCGGAAACCCCTCGTGCCGCCTCCCTCGATCCCGCCCGCCTCGACCGTGCGCGAGGCGGGTGATCCCAGCACTGCGGTGCGGACCGCGCTGCGTTCACCGGCCCGACTCAAGACGGAATTGCTGGCCGGGTTGGTGGTGGCGCTGGCGCTGATACCCGAGGCGATCTCGTTTTCGATCATCGCGGGCGTCGACCCTCGCGTCGGACTCTTTGCGTCATTCACCATGGCCGTGACCATCGCGTTCGTGGGTGGCCGGCCCGCGATGATCTCAGCGGCCACCGGTGCGATCGCGCTGGTAGCTGCACCACTGGTCCGTGAGCACGGCCTGCATCACCTTGTCGCAGCGGTGATCTTGGCCGGACTGCTGCAGATCGTGCTCAGTGCGCTGGGTGTGGCGCGGTTGATGCGGTTCATTCCGCGCAGCGTGATGGTCGGCTTCGTCAATGCACTGGCCATCCTCATCTTCGCGGCGCAGCTGCCGCACCTGCTGGGGGTGCCCTGGCTGGTCTATCCGTTCGTTGCGGCCGGCCTGGCGATGATGGTGGTACTGCCGAAACTGACTGCCGCGGTACCGGCTCCGCTGCTCGCGATCGTTGTCCTGACCATCGCCACAATCATGTTCTCGGTTGATATTCCCAATGTCGGTGATGAGGGGCGATTACCCGAAAGCCTGCCGACACTATTCATTCCTCATGTGCCGCTGAGCATGTCGACGCTGTCGATCATCGCCCCCTACGCGTTGGCGATGGCGCTGGTCGGTCTGGTGGAGTCGCTGTTGACCGCGAAACTCGTCGACGACATCACCGACACTCACAGCGACAAGACCCGTGAAGGCTGGGGCCAGGGGGTTGCCAACGTGGTGACCGGCCTGTTCGGGGGTATGGGTGGCTGCGCCATGATCGGGCAGACCATGATCAACGTGAAGGTCGCCGGCGCACGCACCCGGATCTCTACGTTTGCGGCGGGAGTCTTCCTGCTCTGCTTGGTCGTCGGGCTCGGCGGTGTGGTGGCCCGCATCCCGATGGCCGCGCTGGTCGCGGTGATGATCATGGTCTCGGTCGGGACGATGGACTGGCACAGCATCGCACCGGCCACCCTGCGCCGGATGCCGCGCAGCGAAACATTGGTCATGCTGGCCACCGTCGCGGTGACTGTCGCCACCCACAACCTGGCCTACGGTGTGATCGTCGGAGCCCTGACCGCTATGGTTCTGTTCTCCCGCCGGGTCGCCCACTTCATGACAGTCGAGCGGGTCACCACAGCCGATCTCAGTTGCGTCCGGTACCGCGTGGCCGGTGAGCTGTTCTTCGCCTCCAGCAACGACCTGGTTTACCAGTTCGACTACCGCGAAGATCCGCCGAACGTGGTGATCGACCTGTCCGGTTCACACATCTGGGACGCCTCCACCGTTGCCGCCCTCGATGCCATCACCACCAAGTATCAGGCCCGGGGCAAGACCGTCGACATCATCGGCCTGAACCGCGATTCAGCACACCGCCATCAGCGACTCTCCGGCCAACTCGGCGCCGAGCACTGACGAGTCGGGGTCACTTGGGTGATCTGCGCACCGCGGGCCCGAGGGTGACCGCCAGGTGATGCAGCATGAGGGCGAACACTATGGCCCACGCGGCCAAGGCGATCCAGCTCTGGATCGAACCGATGTAGTAGACGATCGGGAGGTGGTCGGCCTGCCCCAGGTAGTGGCTGCCGACCCCGTACATACCCAGCGGGAAGATCACACTCCACCACGGGGCCTCGTAGCGCAGTGAAACGTGGTGGACCACATGCCGCCACACTCCGGCGGCGATCATCGGCGGGATCAGCCAGGTGCCGAACGCCCAGAACACCACCGATGTTCCGGCGATCAGGCCACGGGTGGCGGTGACCATCGGTGCTTCGGCCATCTCCACGATGCGGGCGCCGGCCAGAACGGTGATCGCGGTGGCGCCCATCGCCACCCAGTACTGCGGAACGAGATCCTCGGGCAGCATCGGGTAGAGCAGCAGTCGCAAGGCCACGAAGATTCCGGCGGCGCCGTAGAGGAACACCCCCACAGACCAGGAAGACACCGCGAGCAGCGCCAGGCTCTGACGCCACGGCTCGTCCATCTCCACTTCGAGCACGGCGGCCAGCACCGCGATGGATTGGCTGGCCACCACCCAGATGAACCAGGTGCCGTTGGCCCGCCGCACCACCGGTCGCTCCGCGGTGCCCAGTACAGCGGTCCACGGAATCAGGTAGCCCAGCACCAGCCAGGCCAGCGAGCTGACCAACAGCAGACCGACCGCGACACCGTTGTGTCCGTCGATGACGAGTCGGGCCCCCAACACGTTGGTGGCCGAGACGAAGGTGAACAACCCGAACGCACGGCCCGAATCGGACAGGTCGGCCCGGAATTCGTGAGGAAACGAGATCACCCGCACCGCTGACACCGCTACCAGGACCAGATACGACACCGCCGTCACCCACAGCAGCGCGACCGACAGCCGGTAGGCGTGCTGGTGGTACATGGCCATCGACACCATCCCACTGGCCATCACCAGTGCGAAGTAGCCCGGATTGAGCGTTCGCACCGCCTCGCGGGTACCGCTCACCGGCACCGTCATCGTTGCACCCACCCGGTTTGACCCCTCTCATCGCACACCGAAATCGTGTCTGGGGTATACCACTGGGACGCGCCCGGTGCGGTGGGATGGGGGCAATCAACACCTATCTCTACGCTGCCGGTCACCCGACCGGAAGTAGATCGTTCAGCGATGTTCTTTGGCGAGTACATCCAGCGCCAGCGTCGAGTGCGCGTAGGCGCCGCCCGCGCGCATCTCCGCGGCCACCCAGACTGCCTCCATGATCTCGGCGTCGGTGGCGCCCTTACGGTGAGCCAGCTTGGTATGGCCCTGAATGCAGTACGGGCACTGGGTCACGTGGGCGACGGCGACGGCGATGAGCTGCTTGGTCTTCTCCGGCAGCGCTCCCTCGGCGAACACCGCCCGAGAGAACGCCTCGAAGGCCTCATGGGTGTGCGGGGTCAGTTCCCTGCGGCGGTTGTAGATTTCCGCGGTGGCCGGGGGATAGAGGCCGTCTGCCATGGCTGGATCCTTATCGAGTTGTACTGCGCGGATAGGAGATTCAGGCCTTGTCGAGCAACTGCCGCAGCACGTATTGCATGATGCCGCCATGTCGGTAGTAGTCGGCCTCACCGGGAGTGTCGATGCGGACCTTGGCGTCGAACTCGACCCCGTCGGCCTTGACGTGGACGGTGTCGGGAATCCCGTCGCCCAGTGCGGTCACCCCGGTGATGTCAAAGGTCTCTTCACCGGTCAGGCCCAGCGAGTCGGCGTCAGCGCCATCGGGGAACTGCAGTGGGAGCACACCCATCCCGATCAGGTTGGAGCGGTGGATGCGCTCGTAGGACACCGCCAGCACCGCCCGCACCCCGAGCAGCACGGTGCCTTTGGCGGCCCAGTCCCGAGACGAGCCGGAGCCGTATTCCTTGCCGGCCAGGATCACCAACGGCGTACCCGCCGCGATGTAGTTCACCGAGGCGTCATAGATCGTGCTGACCGGACCGTCCGGTTGGGTGAAGTCGCGGGTGAACCCGCCCTCGGTCTCGGGCGCCAACTGATTTCGCAGCCGGATGTTGGCGAACGTGCCGCGGATCATCACCTCGTGGTTGCCACGCCGTGAGCCGTAGGAGTTGAAGTCCTTGCGCTCAATGCCGTGCTCTGACAGGTATTTTCCGGCGGGCGAGTCATACCGGATCGACCCCGCCGGGCTGATGTGATCGGTGGTGACCGAGTCGCCCAGTTTGGCCAGCACCCGGGCGTCCGCGATGTCGGTGAGCGGCTCCGGCTCGCGGGTCATGCCGTCGAAGTACGGCGGCTGGCGTACGTAGGTGGAGTCGGGCGCCCAGGAGAAGGTGTCGCCCTCCGGGACTTTCAGCGCCCGCCAGCGCTCGTCGCCGGTGAAGACGTCGGCGTAGCTGGCGGTGAACATCTCGGCCTGCAAGTTGTCGTCAACGACGGCGGCGATCTCCTCGGTGGTCGGCCACAGGTCGCGCAGATACACCGGCTCGCCGTCGCTGCCGGTCCCGATCGGGTCGCTCAGCAGGTTGATCCGCAGCGTGCCGGCCAGCGCATAGGCGACCACCAGCGGTGGTGAGGCCAGGAAGTTCATCTTGACTTCGGGGTGGATTCGGCCCTCGAAATTGCGGTTACCGGACAGCACCGAGCACGCGGTCAGGTCGTTGTCGACGACGGCCTTGCTCACCTCGGGGATGAGCGGGCCGGAGTTGCCGATGCAGGTGGTGCAGCCGTAACCGACCAGGTTGAAGCCCAACTTGTCCAGGTACGGGGTCAGACCGGCCCGTTCGTAATAGTCGGTAACCACCCGCGAGCCGGGCGCCAGAGTGGTTTTCACCCACGGTTTGCGGGTCAGGCCCTTCTCGACGGCGTTGCGCGCCAGCAGCGCCGCGCCGACCATCACCGAGGGGTTGGAGGTGTTGGTGCAGGAGGTGATGGCGGCGATCACCACATCGCCGTTGTCGACGTCGGTCTTGGTCCCGTCGGCCAGCTCGACAGCTACGGCTGCCGACGGCCAGGCGTCGTCGACACATTCAGTGTGCGGCGCGCGGGGCTTGCCCCTGGGACTGCTGGTGTTGCCGAAGGCGATCGGGTCGCTGGCCGGGAATGAGTCCGCGGAGGCCTCGTCGAGGTCCGACAGCGCCTGCTCCGTCGTTTCGACGCCGTCGAGCAGCGCACAGACGGTCTGCGGGGCCAACCGCAGCGGGATGCGGTCCTGCGGGCGTTTCGGTCCGGCGATCGACGGCACCACGCTGCTCAGATCCAATTCGAGGACTTGGGAGTACGTCGGCTCTTGCTCGGGGTCGTGCCACATGCCCTGTTCTTTGGCGTAGGCCTCCACCAGCTTGATCTGGTGCTCGGATCGGCCGGTGAGCCGCAGGTAGTTGCACGTGACGCCGTCGATCGGGAAGATCGCGCAGGTGGCCCCGTACTCCGGGCTCATGTTGCCGATCGTCGCCCGGTTCGCCAATGGCACGTTGGCCACGCCCGGACCGAAGAACTCGACGAACTTGCCCACCACCCCGGTGCGCCGCAGCAGCTCGGCGACGGTGAGCACCAGGTCGGTAGCGGTGGTGCCCGCCGGCAGTTCACCGCTGAGTTTCAGCCCGACGACCTGGGGGATCAGCATGCTCATCGGTTGGCCCAGCATGGCGGCTTCGGCTTCGATCCCGCCAACGCCCCAACCCAGCACGCCGAGACCGTTGACCATCGGGGTGTGCGAGTCGGTGCCGACCAGGGTGTCGGGATAGGCCAGTGGCCCTTCGGAGCTGTCGCGGGTGAACACGACCCGGGCCAGGTATTCCAGGTTGACCTGGTGGCAGATGCCGGTGTCGGGTGGCACCACCGAGAAGTCGTCGAAGGCCTGCTGGCCCCAGCGCAGCAGTTGGTAGCGCTCGGCGTTGCGCTCGAACTCCAGCTCCGCGTTGATCGCGAACGCGTCGGTGCGGCCGAAGACATCGGCGATCACCGAATGGTCGATCACCAACTCCGTCGGGCACAGCGGGTTGATCCGTTTGGTGTCGCCGCCCAGATCCGCGATCGCGTCGCGCATCGCCACCAGGTCGACGACGCACGGGACTCCGGTGAAGTCCTGCATCAGCACCCGCGCCGGTGTGTAGGCGATTTCCCGGCCGTGCTCGGCCTTCGGATCCCAGGCGGCCATTGCGCTGATCTGATCGGTGGTCACCAGGTGGCCGTCCTCGTTGCGCAGCAGGTCCTCCAGCAGCACTTTGAGGCTGTAGGGCAATCGCGCCGAGCCGTCGACGCGATCGAGCCGCCGGATCTGATAGGTGGTGTCGTCGACGACCAGTTGGCCCTTGCTTCCGAAGCTGTCAAGGGTGCTGTGCGCGGTCATGGTGGGTCCCTCTCGCCGGGGTGTCGGGATACCAACGACCATAGTCCGCAATTCAGGGGCGGCTAAGAGGAAATCGGCCCTCTTATTTGTGGACGGCGAAATGCGTGATCGCGCCGGAACATTCAAGTTCGTCGACAGTCAGTCCCGCCTCGGTGAACCACCGCCGGGCATCGTCCAGGGTGCCGCCCGGCCCGAAGATGCCGGTGGCCCTCATGAACGCCATGTAGTTATCGGCGCGGCGCACCTGGCCGCGGGTGGCGAAATCGCCGACGAGCCGTCCGCCGGGTTTGAGACAGCGAGCGACCTCGCGGATGGCGGCCGCCGGGTCGGGCAGGCAGTGCAATCCGTTGAAGCACACGCACAGGTCGAACTCGCCGTCGGCGAACGGGATCGCTTCGATGCTCGCCTCGACGAACTCGACGGGGCTATGCGGCTGCTCGGGACGCAGCCGCCGGCGGGCGTGGTCGAGCATGCCCGCCGAGATGTCCATCGCCACGTAGCGCACCCGCTGACCGGGTTCCAGGTAGTCGAGGGTGATGCCGCCGCCGCAGGGCACATCCAGGACCGCCGAGCCATCAGGCAATTCGGTGACGACGGCCATGGCCCGGTAGATGCGGTCGACGTCGGTGCCGAACAGCAACCGCCCGAAGACTCGAGCCGCCCCGCGCTGTTCGATCGCGTGAGCGTAGGCGGCGCCGACCGTGCGGGCGAACAGCTCGTTGCGCCACAGCCGGCTGACGTTCATCAGCCGTGCTGCGCTGCGGCCTGTTCCAGCACCGAATGCTTGTCGGGGCAGTAGGTGTGGATCGAGGCACCCAGGAACTGCCAGGCCTGCGCCTGGTTGGTGCCCTTCTGCAGGTTGGGGGTGATGAAGCGAACCGACTTGTCGGCGTCGCCGTCCACCCCCTTCTCCAGGCGTTCGCAGACGATCTTGCCCAGCCAGGCGTTGTAGTCCCGGGGACCGTAGATGCCGTAGGTGTGCAGTTCACGGGCGAAATCAATGTCGGGGTCGGCCTGCGCGGGTGCTGCCAGCGCGACCGCCAAGCCCATGACCGCCGCGGCGAGAGTCGTCGACTTCATGGGTTGCAGTCTAAACCCATCTGGTTAGGTGGTCTTCCTTTGCGGCCGGGCAGGCACTTCGCCGAGGCGCCGTTCACCTGCATGAATGGCGAGTGGTTAGCGCCAGAAACCCATTCCGAATGTGACGAGCCAGACATAAGGAATTTATGAGGTTTATAAAATTGTGACTATTAGCCAAATTTCTCGTATGGTGTCTTTCCGTGGGCCGACACGAGTTAGCCAGCAAGCGTCAAAGGTCGTCGGTATTGATGGCCGCAGTCCTCGCACCAGCAGCGGTGTTCTTTGCTGTGGGTGGCAGCGCGAACCCTACGGTCGCGAAAGAAGCCGCGCCGGTGGTTGCTGTGGACGATTCACCGAGCGGTTTACAGCTGGTAGCCGCGCCGGTTGCAACACTTCGGTCGGGGACCGCCGACGGAATTGCGGCGGCATCGCGAATGCGGATGGTATCCCGCTTCCTGCCGGCCGGAGTCGCGCCGGAAAGAGGCCTTCAGGTCAAGACGATCCAGGCCGCCCGCAGCATCAGCGACGCCTTTCCGCAGATCCATCAGATCGGTGGAGTCCGCGCCGACGCGTTGCGCTGGCATCCCAATGGCCTCGCACTTGATGTCATGATCCCCAACCCCGGCAGCTCCGCCGGCATCGCTCTCGGCGACTCGATCGTGGCCTACGTGATGGAGAACGCGGGCCGGTTCGGCCTGCAGGACGCCATCTGGCGGGGCGTCTACTACACACCGGGCGGCGGCTCCCAGCGCGGCGGCTACGGCCACTACGACCACGTCCACGTCACCACGACCGGTGGTGGGTATCCCAGCGGCAGTGAGCTCTACTTGCGCTGAAGCGCCTTGACGCCGGCACCCAGCGGCCGGTCGACGAAGAAGTCCATCAGCGGCTCGGGTCCGCCGCCGTAGACCGAGAAGTCCGTCACGCCGGCCTCGGCGAGGACGTCGGCGTCGATGTAGCACTGGCCGTTGGCCTCGGCGGCCGGGCGTCGCAGAATCTCCACGGCGGCGTCCGCCATGATCTGCGGGGTGCGTGCCTTCTCGACCAGATTTCCGCCGTCGGGGGAGTTGGCCACCGCCGATGTCGCGATGTAGGTCTCGGGCCACAGGCAGTTGCAGGCGACTCCGGCGTCGGCATATTCGGCAGCCCAGCCCAGCGTCAACAAGGTCATCCCGTACTTGGACAACGTGTAGGACGGATGCACGCCCAGCCAGTACGGGTTCATGTTGATCGGGGGAGCGATCGTCAGCACGTGCGGCGCCGCGGACCGCCGCAGCTGCGGCAGGCACGCCTTGGTCAACAGAAACGTCCCGCGCACGTTGATGTCCTGCATGAGATCGAATTTCTTGGCCGACAGTTGCTCAGTCGGTTCGGCCGCGATGGAGCTGGCGTTGTTCACGCAGATGTCGATGCCGCCGAACCGGTCCACGGCGGCGTCGACGGCGCGCTGCACGTCGTCTTCGCTACGCACGTCGCCCACGACGGCAAGGGCTTTGCCACCGGCCGCCTCGATCTCGGCGGCGGCGGTATGCACCGTTCCCGGCAGCCGCGGATGCGGTTCTGCGGTCTTGGCCAGCAACACCACGTTGGCCCCCAACCGCGCGGCGCCCAACCCGATCGCCAATCCGATACCACGGCTGCCGCCGGACACCACCATGGTGCGGCCGGAGAATTCGGTGCCTGCCACCCGCTGACTCCTCGTTTGTCGATGCGTTGTTGGAGGGCCTATCCGAGCGGAATCGCCCGCCCTGCGCCCGACCGCAAGCGTGACAGTTTGACGCAGCATTGTAAAGTTCGTCAGCTGCCCGCCGGGGCCGTTCCCGAGCGCCTAACGACGACGTTGCCGGCGAACAAGCTTGATGAACTCCACTGTCGATCTGCGTACCGACTCGAATTCCAACGACAGCAGCAGCGTGTCGACCATCGCGAAGGGCAGCGTTGTCGCCACGGCGCCGCGGCCGTACTCGATGTGCCAGGAGTTCGGCGCGATAGTGAGGCCCCGAGCGCGGCCCTTCTCGAGGCACGTGTGCTCACCGGGTAGCAGCGTCATCGGTTCAGAGTCGTCTGATTCGAGGTCGTAGGAGTCGATCCGTCCGGCCAGCAGGAATTTGTATATGTCCACGCGCTTGTAGCGCCCCGAAAACCCCTGGGTGCCGGTGGGGGAGCCGAAGATGACGACGTACTCCCGCGGGCTGAAGTAGAGAAAGCGCACCTTGCCCAGGATGCCTCCGGCCTTGCTACCGACCCAGCGACCGGCCGCCGGATCGATCAGCTCCGGATACTCTCCCGCGAGCAGCGCGATGGCCCGCGTGACCAGTTCGCCACGCGCCGGCGATTCCGCAACGACCTGTTTGGCGACCCTGTGCAGGGCCTCTGGGTCGATCTTGTATGCCATCGTTCGAACCCTAGCGACACAACAGTGCCCCTGCCCCCGGGATCGGTACTGATCGGTACCTACGGTTGGCCGGCGGCCGGCCCGCCGAGAGCCTCTATCCTCGGCGGAGTGCCCGAGCCCTCCGTTGCAGAACTGCGCGGGCGGCTCGACGGCCTGACCATCCGTGACGCCGTCCATTTCGGCAGGCGCCTGAAGCAGTTCCGCGGCGCCCAGCCGGAGAAGCTGCAGAAACTCGCCGAACAGATCACCGCCGCAGAAGCAGTCGTTGCGGCACGGAGAGCCGCCGTGCCGGTGATCAGCTATCCCGACCTGCCGGTCAGCGATCGCCGCGCCGAGATCGCCGCGGCGATCCAGGCACATCAAGTAGTGGTGGTGGCCGGGGCGACCGGGTCGGGCAAGACAACGCAGCTACCCAAGATCTGTCTCGAGCTCGGCCGGGGTATCCGCGGCACCATCGGGCACACCCAACCGCGCCGGCTCGCCGCGCGCACGGTCGGCCAGCGCATCGCCGACGAGTTGTCGGTTCCACTCGGCGATGTCGTCGGCTACACCGTGCGGTTCACCGACCAGATCAGCGACCGCACCATGGTCAAACTCATGACCGACGGCATTCTGCTCGCCGAGATCCAGCGTGATCGGCGGCTGCTGCGCTACGACACATTGATTCTCGACGAGGCGCACGAGCGCAGCCTCAACGTCGACTTCCTGCTCGGTTACCTGCGGGAGCTGTTGCCCCGGCGCCCCGACCTGAAGGTGATCATCACCTCGGCGACCATCGAGCCGCAGCGGTTCGCCGCGCACTTCGGGGGGTCTCCCATCATCGAGGTGTCCGGGCGGACCTACCCGGTGGAAATCCGTTACCGCCCACTCGAAGTCGCGGTTCCCGGAGACGGCGCCGATGATCCCGACGATCCCGACCGGGAGATCGTTCGCACCGAGATGCGCGACGAGATCGAGGCGATCGTCGACGCCATCGGCGAATTGGAGGCCGAGCCGCCGGGCGACGTTCTGGTGTTCCTCTCCGGTGAGCGCGAGATCCGGGATACCGCCGAGGCGCTGAAAGGGCTAGGCCGGGGCGCTCATTCGCTTGAGGTGTTGCCGCTGTATGCCCGACTGCCGACCGCCGAACAGCAGAAGGTGTTCGCGCGGCGCCCCGCGTCCAACCTCACCCGACGGGTGGTGCTGGCCACCAACGTGGCCGAGACGTCGCTGACCGTACCCGGCATCCGCTACGTCATCGACCCCGGCAACGCCCGCATCTCCCGCTACAGCAGGCGACTCAAGGTGCAACGGCTGCCGATCGAACCGATCTCGCAGGCGTCGGCCGCCCAGCGTGCCGGCCGCTGCGGGCGAACCGCTCCGGGGGTCTGCATTCGGCTGTACTCACAAGCCGACTTCGAAGCTCGGCCGGCCTACACCGAACCCGAGGTGCTGCGCACCAATCTCGCCGCGGTACTGCTGCGCATGGCGGCACTGCAACTCGGTGAGGTGGCGGACTTCCCGTTCCTGGACCCGCCCGATTCGCGCAGCGTCCGAGACGGGGTAGCGCTGCTGATCGAACTCGGGGCGTTCGACGAGCAGGGGCAGATCACCGATCTGGGTCGCCGACTGGCCCGGTTGCCGGTCGACCCGCGGCTGGGCCGGATGATCCTGGCCGCCGACGCCGAGGACTGCGTGCGCGAGTCGCTGGTGCTGGTGGCGGCGCTGAGCATCCCCGACCCGCGGGAACGGCCCGCCGACCGCGAGGAGGCTGCCCGCGCCAAGCATGCCCGCTTCGCCGATGACGAGTCCGACTTCATGTCCTACCTCAACCTGTGGCGGTATCTTTCCGAGCAGCGAAAGGCACTGACCGGCAGTGCGTTCCGAAGGATGTGCCGCGACGAATTTCTGCATTACCTGCGAATCCGCGAGTGGCAGGATCTGGTGGGGCAATTACGCAGCATCGCCCGCGATCTGGGCCTGCGTGAATCCGGCGCCGACGCCTGCGCCGACCAGGCCGGCCGCGCCCGCGTGCATGCGGCCCTCTTGGCCGGGTTGCTGTCGCACGTAGGCATGCGCCATGTGGACGGGCGCGACTATCTGGGGGCACGCAACTCTCGATTCGTGCTGGCGCCCGGGTCGGTGCTGGCCAAACGACCACCGCGATGGGTTGTGGTGGCCGAGCTGGTAGAGACCAGCCGCTTGTACGGACGTACCGCGGCGCGTATCCAGCCCGAAGCCGTCGAGCGGGTGGCGGGGGAGTTGGTGCAGCGCAGCTATAGCGAACCGCACTGGGATGCTCCGCGCGGAGAGGTACTGGCCTATGAGCGGGTGACGCTCTACGGCCTGCCGCTGGTGGCCCGCCGCCGGATCGGCTACGCCCGGACCGAGCCGGCCCTGGCCCGGGAGCTGTTCATCCGCCACGCGCTGGTGGAGGGCGACTGGCAGAGCCACCATGGCTTCCTGGCCGACAACGCTCGATTGCGGGCCGAGATCGAGACCTTGCAGGACCGCGCCCGCCGCCGCGACCTGATCGTCGATGACGAGGACATCTACGCGCTCTATGACCCCCGGATACCGGCCGATGTCATCTCCGGACGGCACTTCGACGGCTGGTGGAAGAAGCAACGGCCCAAGACCCCGGACCTGTTGACCTTCACCCGCGAGGATCTGCTGCGTAGCGATGACGACGTCGGCGCCGGCCGGCCCGACACCTGGCAGACCGGTGACGCCAACCTGCCGCTGAGTTACCGGTTCGAACCCGACGCCGCCGACGACGGCGTGACCGTGCACATTCCGGTCGATGTGCTGGCCCGCCTCGGCGGTGACGCCTTCACCTGGCAGGTGCCGGCGCTGCGCGAAGAGTTGGTGACCGCGCTGATCCGCTCGCTGCCGAAGGATCTGCGCCGAAACTTCGTGCCCGCCCCGGACACCGCCCGCACGGTACTGCCCGCACTCGATCCCGATCGCGGGTCGCTGCTGGCCGAGCTGCAACGCGAGTTGCGTCGCCGCACCGGCGTCGTGGTGCCCCTCGAGGCATTCGACCTGACCAAACTGCCCCCGCATCTACGGGTGACGTTCAATATTCAAGCTGCCGACGGCTCGGATCTGGCGCGGGGGGAGGACCTGAGCGCCCTGCAGGAGCGCTTCGCCGCGTCCGCTCGCGACGCGGTTGCCGGCGTGGTCGCCGGTGAGCTGCAGCGCAGCGGGCTGCGCGACTGGCCCGCGGATCTCGCTGAGGTGCCGCGGGCGGTCGAGCACGTCGTCAGTGGGCGAGTGGTCCGTGGCTATCCGGCTTTCGTCGACGCGGGTGCCGTCGTCGACCTACGCGTGTTCGCCACCGCGGGTGAGCAATCCGCGGCCATGGCAGCAGGCATCCGACGGCTGCTGCGCTGCTGCATCGCATCGCCGGTCAAAGCGGTTGAGCGGCAGCTGGATCCGGGCACCCGGTTGGCATTGAAGGCCAATCCGGACGGGTCGTTGACGGCGCTGATCGAAGACTGCGCCAACGCTGCGGTCGATGCGCTGATGGACGGCCCGGTGTGGACGAGCGACGCGTTCACCGCGCTGCGTGCCGCGACCACCACAGCCCTGGTGGCAACGACGCAGGACATTGTGCGCCGCGTCGAAAAACTGCTTGCCGCCGCCCGCGACGTCGAACTGCTCTTGCCCGCCCAGACGCCGGCCGCCCAACAAGACGCCGTCGCCGACATTCGCCTTCAACTGGACCGGCTGTTGGCATCCGGTTTCGTCACCACCGCCGGGCGCCCACGACTGGCCGACCTCACCCGCTATCTGTCCGCAATCCGTCGGCGCCTGGAACAGCTGCCGCACGGCATCACCGGCGACCGGCAGCGGATGGCCCAGGTACACGCCGTGCAAGACGCCTACGACGAGCTGCTCACGGGATTGCCCGCGACTCGCCGCACCGCCGTCGATGTTCGCGACATCGGTTGGCAGATCGAGGAACTGCGTGTCAGCCTGTGGGCTCAGCAGCTCGGCACTCCGCGCCCGGTGAGCGAGAAGCGGATCTATCGGGCCATCGATGCCGCCGGCGAGTCCGGTTGAGCTGTGGCGGACCGGCCCTGCCGTTATGGTGCTAGCTGTGAGCACAGTCGCAATTCCTCCGCCGTTGGTCGACCGCCGTGACATGAGCGCCCAGTGGTTCACCCAGGTCCTGCGGCACTGCGGCGCCCTCGCCGACGGCTCGGTGACGGCGGTGACCGCAGCGCCGATCGGCACCGGCCAGGTCGCGGACACGCTGGTGTTCACCCTGAGCTACGACCGGGCCGATTCGGGCGGGCCGCCCAGAGTGGTGGCCAAGCTGCCGGCCGAGGATCCCAACAGCCGCCAGGCCGCTGTCATCCAGCGGCTCTACGAGCGCGAGGTGCGGTTCTATCAGGACCTGCACAACCGGACCGCCGTGACGACGCCGGGCTACCTCTACAGCGACATCGACACCGCCACAGGCCAGTTCGTCCTGCTACTCGAAGATCTGACACCGGTGGCCGCCGTCGACCAACTCAGCGGATTCACCGTCGAACATGCCCGCCGCGCTCTGGAACAGGCGGCAGCGTTGCACGCTCCGTTCTGGGGCCGGCCCGAGTTCGACGACTACGACTGGCTCAACCACAGCCGCAACACCGCCGACATGCTGGCGCAGCTGGTTCCGCTGCTGATCGGGCAGTTCTGCGAACGCTACGACGCCGAACTGGGCCCCGACATCGTGGACCTGATGCGTCGGCTCAGTGCCCACGCGGCTAAACCCGCCGCGCCGCCGCAGGGCCCGATCACCGTCGTACACGGCGACTTTCGCACCGACAACATGCTTTTCGACGGCAAGAGCGGCGAGGTGCCCGTGGCCGTGGTCGATTGGCAGACCGTGGACCGGGGCAACGGATTGACTGACGTCGCCTTCCTGCTCGGCACCGCACTGGATCCGCAGCTGCGGGCGGCACACGAGCAGGAGCTGGTCCGCTGCTACTTCGACGCGCTGACCGCTGCCGGAGTGTCCGACTATGACTGGGCGCAGTGTTGGACCGACTACTGCCGTCAGGCGTCCTACGCGGTGTTCTTTCTGGCGCCGGCCGCGATGCTCGTCGAACGCACCGAGCGTGGCGATGAGATGTTCGTGACGATGATTCGCCGGGCCTGTGCCCAGATCAGCGATCTGGGCACCGAAGCACTGTTGGACGGATAGCGGATCGTCGTGTTGACACCCTTTGACGACTACCCCGTCCATCAAACTCCGACGGCGCTGGCACACGCCGGCAACGGCCATCCCGACCACTACGACCGGTTCTGGTTCAACGGCTACACCGAAGACTTCTACTTCGCCGTGGCCCTGGGCATCTATCCGAACCGCGGCGTCATCGATGCCGCGTTCAGCGTGGTCAGCGACGGCGTGCAGCGTTCGGTATTCGCCTCCGGTCGTGCTCCGTTGGATCGCACCCAGACGGCGATCGGCCCCATCAGGATCGAGATCATCGAGCCGCTGCGGATCAACCGCGTGGTCGTCGACGCACCCGAGTACGGGTTAGGCGCTGACATGACGTTCTGCGCGCGCACCGCCGGCTACGAGGAGCCCCGCCAGACGCGCTACCTCGGCACGCGATTGGCCATCGACATGACGCGTGCCTCCCAGTTGGGCCGATGGTCGGGATCGATGACCGTCAATGACGCGACACAGGTCTTTGACGATCGGGCCGTCTATGGCACCAAGGACCGATCGTGGGGGCTTCGTCCGGTCGGGCTGCCGGCATCGGCGGCACCCGAAGCGGCGGCCGGCCAGCTGTTCTTTCTCTGGGCTCCTTTGAATTTCGAGGACGTCGGGGTGCACTACCTGACGTTTGAGGATCAGACGGGGGAGTCGTGGGCACGAAGCGGAGTGGTGCTGCCCACCCTGGCGCCCGGCGATCCGGTCTACGGCCCGCAGAGCCGGGTTGAGCATGTCGATATCGCTCACACGATCGATTGGGCACCGGGCCTGCGCCGCTCCCAGGGGGCGCGGTTGGATTTCCAGCGCAGCGATGCCGCGGAAAGCATTGAGCTACAGCCGTTGCTGACCTTCCGGATGAAGGGAGCCGGCTACTTCCATCCCCAGTGGTCGCACGGTCTATGGCACGACGAGCTCGCGGTCGGGGGAGAGCAGACGCCGGTCGAGGAGCTCGACAACCTCTCGCTGGACAACATTCACGTCCAGCAGGTCATGCGCGCCCGGTGGGGTGAGCGGACCGGTATCGGGGTGCTCGAGCAGCTGGCCATCGGCCCGCATAGCCCCAGTGGGTTCACCGGCCTGGTGGATGTGCCCGCCGCCGGCTGATCCGGTGGTCGCTAGCCGACTTTCGCTTCCTTCTTCAGCTCGTCGCGGGCTAAACGACGGTCACGCTGCTCCTCAAACCTGATCACCTGACACTCAAGGTGTTCCAGGTACGTTGCGAGCTGCTCACGGCGTTGCTCGCCGCGAGCCGTGAAATCGTTGCGTTCGAAGATCCGCCACTTGCGCAGCGTCGGTCGCACGACTTCGTCCAGATGCTGGCGCGGGTCGTAGATACCGTGCTTGGCCATCAGCACCCCGTTGCGGCGGAAGTTCGGCATGCCCTGGCCGGGCATCCGGAAATGCTCCACAACGTTGGCAACCGCCTCCAGGGCTTGATCGGGTGCGAGATCCAATGCTGCGCTGCACACGTTCCGATAAAAGATCATGTGCAGGTTCTCGTCGGCCGCCACGCGTTGCAGCATCCGGTCTGCGATGGGGTCATTGCACACCTTGCCGGTGTTGCGGTGACTGACGCGGGTGGCAAGCTCTTGGAACGTCACATAGGCGACCGAGAGCAGAAAATCGGTCGCGTGTCGTTCTTCCTCTTCGGCGGTGGCCGAGAACCCGTTGGTCACGTGCTGCATGCGTGCTTGTTCGAGCGCCACCGGGTCGACGCCGCGGGTCACCACCAGGTAGTCGCGGATGACGATGCCGTGGCGGTTTTCCTCGGCGGTCCAGCGCCCAACCCATGACGCCCAGGCGCCGTCGACGGAAAAATACTTGGCAGCCTGACGGTGATACGAGGGCAGGTTGTCCTCGGTGAGCAGGTTGGTGATCATCGCCGCCTTCGCGACGTCGCTCAGTTGCGACTGCTCCGACGACCAGTCGGTGCCGCCCGACCGCGCGAAGTTGCGGCCACGGTCCCACGGCACGTAGTCATGCGGATTCCAGTCGGTGGTGACCGACTCGTGCCGGTTCACATTGGCAGCAGCAACCGGCTCCAGCTCAGTGAGCATCTCCAGGTCGGTCAACTGCCTCGACATCGCATCCCCTCTGTTGCACTCGGGACGCCCCCAGCCCAACGCAGCCTAACCTATTCGAGTCACAGAACGAGATTGCTGAAGCAGGTGAGCGGGCCGTCGTGGTCACCGATTTTGAGGTTCCGTCACGGTGCACGGGGCGGCGGGCTGCGTAACACTGCCCGCGGGGCGCTGCGCTCAGGTGTGGCTAAGGGTCCGTTCCCGAAATCCGGGTGATATCGAGTTTCGACGTTGACCTGCACACCGTCACGCATCCCGGATTTACCTCATCCTGACCACCGGGGGAAATATGACAGTGTCGGATCGAATCCAGGAGAGCTTGACCGTGCCGGTTAAGAATTGTCGGTTGACCGTTTCGCCTGCCGGCAGCGGGGCTCTGGTCGCGGCAATTGAGGGCAGGATCACTCGGCGTCCGCGTGTCGGGACGACAATCAGCCTGGTGGGCGGATGTTCCCTCGAGCGCACCGCCCACCAGGCTGGCTGCCCTAAGCCAACGCGGACCTGACGATCAACGAGTCACCGTGCCCAGCATCAGTGATGAGCATGGGCGTGGATTTCCTGCTGACCCTCTTGGTGCACATGCGGATGGGTGTGCGTGGTCCCGTCAGCGTGGGTGTGTGCATGCTCATGCTCGATACGGCCCTGCTCGTGGGTGTGGCCCGGGTCTTCCTGGTCGCAGTTGGTGGTGTGTGACATCGGGATCGGCTCCTTCGTTGCGGTTTGACCTGACCAACCCCACGTTACCAGAACACTTGAATAGGTCTTCATATGTTACCTGATAGGTTAACCTGGCAACCATGGGACACGGGGTTGAGGGCCGACGCCGCCCGGTGGGCGAACTTGACGCCGAGTCGGCCGCGCACGTAGCGACCACCCTGCAGGCGTTGGCCACCCCGAGCCGGCTGCGGATCTTGACTACACTGCGGCAAGGCCCGCTGCCGGTGGCCGAGCTGGCGGATGCAGTCGGCATGGAACACTCCGCGGTGTCACACCAGTTGCGGTTGCTACGCAACCTCGGCCTGGTCGCCGGCATGCGCAACGGCCGCAGCATCATCTACAGCCTCTACGACAACCACGTCGCTCAGCTACTCGACGAGGCCATCTACCACAGCGAGCACCTCCGCCTAGGCCAACCCGACCGCCCCCAATCGGCAGGCTGAGCCTGGCGGCGATGCCCGGCATTATCCGATCCGAGAAAAGACGAGAGCGGGTCAGGGCGATTTTGAGAATCTGACTTTCTACGCCCGAAAGCCCTGCACCCGAAGATGATTCGGCGAGCGATCCCATCAGGATCCATCCAGCCGCACCGCACGGTTTCGTCACTGTGACGTATTGACGCGCACAGAGCGGAAGGGCAAGGGGGCGACCCGAGGCGGGCTCCTGTCCGTTGACATCCGATGTGATGTATTGCCACCGTATCTGCGGTATCGGCGTGTCTTTGCCAATCTATCCGAGGTACCGCCGGTAGCGTTGTTTAGGTGAGTGTGGCGCCGGCGGCGCTATGGCCGCAGGTCAACGGTGGCGTTGAGGTGGAATTCAACTCCTCCGGGGGTTCTTCGCGCTTGCCGCTGGCGGAGTGTGCCGCAGTGGCCTTTGAGTTGGACTGCTCACCCGTGCGTGGTTTCCCAGCGTTTCGCGGGCAGGGCAATTATCCAGGCCTGTGGTGGTTTTCGACGACTCGTGAGCACGTTGGGTACGAGTCGTGGTCGGAGCGTGACCATTTGATCGCGCTGGACGCCGATCCCGCGGTGGTTGGTGTTGCGTCGCAGCCGTTCCGGCTCCATTGGGGTGACGGCAGGCACCACGTGCCTGATTACTTCGTGCGGTTGTCCGACGGAACGGCGACGGTTCTTGACGTGCGGGCCGATGACCGAATATCGGATGCTGATGCTGAGTTGTTCGACCGGTCCGAGCAGGCGTGCCGTTCCCTGGGATGGGCCTATCGGCGAGCGGGCGTTGCGGATCCGGTCGTGACGGCGAATTTGCGCTGGTTGTCTGGGTATCGGCATCCACGGGTGTACCGCCCGGCGGTCGCCGCAGCGTTGGAGGCGGTGTTCGACTCGGCGCGGCCGCTGATGACCGGGGTGAGACCGGTCGGTGAAGCGATCATGGTGTTGCCGGTGCTGTTTCACCTGTTGTGGCACCGGCGACTGGGCGTGGATCTTTCCGCGGCTGTCTTGACCGAGGAGTCGATCGTCGGGCCCGCGTTGTCACGATGACGGGTATGCGGTCGGGTGTCATCCGCGAGGGCGATGAAATCCGGTTATCCGACGGCGTATTCACGGTTGTCACACTTTCGGGCAGTTCAGCCAGGCTGACCGATGCGGTCGGCGGGCAGTCGGTGGTACCGCTGTCTCGGCTGCTGGGCGACCCGGCGTTGGAGTTGGTGTCAGGATCGCGACCGGCTTTGTGTTCCGAAGAAGCGTTGGCCGGGGTGCCCGAGGCTGCCGCCGAGCGGGCCCGCTGGTGGGAACGGCACTTGATCGAGGTGTTGACGGGTCGACGGGTTGATTCCGAGGCGGGTAGCCGGCCGCGGCCGGAGTTCGATCCGGCGTCGCGTTCGTTGCGGCAGCGCGAATTGGCCAAGCTCGCCGAGCTGCGCTCGGCTGGCCACGAGATCAGCTTGTACACGTTGCAGCGGCAACGCTATGCCTACGAACGAGACGGCCTGCTGGGGGTTGTGGATCGCCGGCACATTCCCCGGCGGGCGATGTTCGGCCGCGTCGACGAGCGGCTGGTGGCCGCAGTGCGGCAGGCCATCGATGACGAGACCGACGTGTCGACCGGGACGGTGAGCCGCCTGCAGCGACGGGTGACCAAATCGCTGGTGGCTCAATACGGTGCCCAGGACGCACCGGCGATGCCGTCTCAGCGGACGTTCTATCGTCTGGTGAAGAGGCTGTCGGAGGGCCGGCACACGTTCGGGTCCGCGCGCACCCGGCGTTCGTTGTCCAAACAGCCCGACGGCCCGTTCGGTGCGCTGACGGTGGCGCGCCCCGGCGAGGTGGTCGAGATCGATTCGACCCCCCTGGATGTGCGGGTGGTCCTCGATGACGGCACGGTGGACCGGGTCGAGCTGACCGGCATGGTTGACGACGCGACCTGCTCGATTCCGGCCGCGGTGTTGCGGCCCACGACCAAAGCGGTCGACGCGGCGCTGCTGCTGGCCCGAGCGTTGACGCCAGAACCGATGCGGCCGGAGTGGTCCGATGCGCTGCGGATGTCGCGGTCGGTGCTGCCGTATCGCTGTTTGACCGGCGTGGATCAACGGTTGGCCGATGCGGCCGCCCGGCCGGTGATCGCCCCGGAGACCGTAGTGTGCGACCACGGGAAGGCGTATCTGTCGCAAACCTTCCGGCAGGCGTGTTGCACGTTGGGGATCAATCTGCAGCCCGCCCACCCGGATACGCCGACCGACAAACCCAAGATCGAGCGGACCCTGCAGTCGGTGGCCACCTTGTTCGCCCAGCATGTCGCCGGGTATGTCGGCTCCAGCGTCGAGCGGCGCGGCAAGAACGCCGAACAGGACGCAGTGTGGTCGATCGTGGAGCTGCAAGCCCTGCTGGATGAGTGGATCGTCGCGGTATGGCAAAACCGGCCCCACGACGGCCTGCGTGACCCCGTCACCCCGGGCAAGGCGTTGACGCCCAACGAAAAGTACGCCGCCTTGGTCGAGGTCGCCGGGTATGTTCCGGTGCCGCTGTCGGCCGAGGACTACATCGAGTTACTGCCGTCGTGCTGGCGGCGCATCAATTCCTACGGGATCCGGGTCAACAACCGCAGCTACGACGCTAAGGCACTCAACCCCTACCGCCGCCAGCACTCGGGGGTGGAATCCAAGAAGGGCCAGTGGGAGGTGCACTACGACCCCTACGACGTGTCGCGGATCTGGGTGCGCAACCATCACGACGAGGGCTGGCTGGCCGCGACCTGGACGCATTTGCGCAGCCACCCGGTACCGTTCGGCGAATTGGTATGGCAGCATGCGCGGTCCGTGCTGGCCCAGCGCGGATGCGATCAGGCCACCGAAGCCGAGATCGCCCGCGCGGCCGATGACCTGCTCGACCGGGCCGCGCAAGGCCCCGCCCCCACCCGACAGGAATCCAAGGATCGCAGGGTGGCGGGTCGAACGCGAGCCACCGCGACACCGGCCTGGCCCCGCCCGCCGGATACCGCAGAACCCTGCGATGAGGAGCCGCCGCCAGGCGGTGACGAGGACGCCGACGACATCGAGATCGCCCAAGTCATTCCACTACCGGTGTTCGATGCACGCAAGGAGGCTGAATCGTGGCGGCTGTGAACACTTTTGCCCCGGTGAGCCAACTCGAGGACCGGCGCCAACCCACCACCACGCTCGAGGGTTGGCGCCGTTTCGTCGATGCCGATCCACCCGAGTTCACCCTGTTACCCGATGAGCAGTGGAGCACCCTGTCGGAGACCGAACGGACCAACTACAACGAAGCCCGGGTAGCGCATCACAGTGAACTGGTCGTGGTCACCACGTCGGCGATCCAGCGCATCACCAACGAAGGCCGGCTGCTGACCCTGCTCAACCAACGCGAGATCGGCGCCCGGCGCGGGCTGATCATTTCCGGGGCGGCCGCGACCGGCAAGACCACCGCGGTCAAACAACTCGGCCGATTCCACGAACTGCGTATCAGGACACGATTCGCCGACAAGTCCCGGATCCCGATCGTATACGTGACCGCGCCCCCGAAAGGCTCGGCGCGCAAACTCGCGATGGAGTTCGCGCGATTCCTGGGCCTTCCGCCGATGCAACCGCGGATGAATGTCACCGATATCGCCGACGCTGTCTGCCAGGTCCTCATCGACGCCCGAACCGACATCGTGATCGTCGACGAGATCCACAACCTCAACCTCGATACCCGGGCCGGCGAGGAACTGTCCGATCACCTGAAGTACTTCACCGAACACCTGCCCGCCACGTTCGTCTACGCCGGCATCGACGTCGAGCGCTCCGGTGTGTTCACCGGCACCCGCGGACGCCAGCTCGCCGGGCGCTGCGGTGTGATCAACACCAGCCCGTTCCCGTACGCCGGGGAATGGAAGTCGCTGGTGGCCGCGATGGAAGGCACCCTGCGGTTGCACCATCACACCGCGGGAACGCTGGTCGCCGAAGCCAAATACCTGCATCGACGCACCGGCGGAATGATCGGCAGCCTGGCGCACCTGATCCGCTCGGCTGCGATCCGCAGCATGCTCGACGAAACCGAGAACCTCACCAGGGATCTGATGGACACGGTGCTCATCGACTACGCAGCCCAAACATCGGCGCAACGCCATGCCAGCTGACGTATCAACCCCACCGGCGTGGCCGCAGGGGCCTGCCGCGCCACTACCGCGCACCGTCACACCGTTTCGTGGCGAAACGGTGCAGTCCTATCTTGATCGGCTCGCGCACGCCAACCACCTAGAACCCCGAGGTCTGCGGCGCTACCTGGCCGACGGTCCAGCGATCTGCCGTCCCCGGCCGGACTGGTTGGCAACCGCCAGCGGCCAGCCCGTGGGCATCCTTCACGCCCGGCTCATCGGGCTGGCCGCCCCCGACCGCGACACCACCCGCCAACGCCGCCACGCCCGGCCCGCATGCCGCCTGTGCATGGCACGCCGCGGTGTCTATGAGCCGGTCTACTGCTGGTTGCCCGACTACGCGACCGTCTGCTGCCGCCACCGCCGATGGATCGGTGCAGGCACCTCCACCCTCGACGATCAACGCGATCTGCGCTGCGCCCCCGCGGTGATCGCCGCAGCGCAGCGCCATGCCCGACTGGATCGGTGTCACGGCGACGCTGCGCGCTTCGCGGTCAGGGATGCCGCGCGGATTCACCGCTGCTGGGCACGCAGCACCAGCCCGTTTACGCTGCCGCCTGCCCGCGCCGACGCCGACACGCACATCGGCGCCTACCCGGACCTGATCGCCTTGGCCGCCATCCTGGCCGGCGCTCATCGCCGGATCTGGGGCACCGCGCCAGCCACACCCGCCCGTGCCCGCGCCGTCGATGCGGTCTACGTCAACGTCAGCGCCCGGTTTCCCCAGCACCGCGACCAAACCCGCCCCATCGAACAGTGGATCCACGATCAACAACTCAGCGCCACCCGCCGCGCACACCACTTCGACGCGTGGAAACCACGACCAGGTCAATCCCCGCGATCACCGTGCCCGGCTGGGCCAGCTGGGCGGCGTCAGGGCTGACGGCGGCGTGTGGAGCCATGGCACAATTCAGCCCTTGCTGACATATCAGTATCGGCTGTACTGTTTGGTGCATGCTGACGTGTGAGACGCGGGAATCGGCGCTGGCTCGGCTGGGCCGAGCGCTGGCGGATCCGACGCGGTGTCGGATTCTGGTGGCACTGCTCGATGGGGTGTGCTACCCGGGCCAGTTGGCTGCGCAGCTGGGGTTGACACGGTCGAATGTGTCCAATCATTTGTCGTGTTTGCGGGGCTGCGGGCTGGTCATCGCGACCTATGAGGGCCGGCAGGTTCGCTACGCGCTGGCCGACCCTCACCTCGCCCGTGCTCTGGGCGAGCTGGTCCAGGTTGTTTTGGCGGTGGATACCGACCAGCCCTGTGTCGGCGAGGACGCCGCATCGGGCGCAGCCGAGGCCACCGTTGGTCGATGACCATCAGTGGCAGCGATCCGGTGACCTTGAAGATCGCGGTCGCTCAATCGTAGTGAGTTGGCAGAACAGAAGGGATAAGCAGTGGCTATACATGGGTTCGTGGCCAAAGCAGCCGGGACAGTGTTCACCGGGCTGGTCGGGGTGAGCGCCTACGAGGTGCTGCGCAAGGCGGTGGGCACGGCGCCGGTTCACCGGGCAGCGGTGACCGTGACGGAGTGGGGACTGCGCGGAACTCGGAGCGCAGAGGTAGCAGCGGAGTCGGCCCGGCTGAAAGTCGCCGACGTGGTCGCCGAAGCCCGCGGACGCATCGGCGACGATGCCCCTCGGCCGCCCGCCGCCAAGGCTGACGATGACGACTGCTGCCAAGTGATGGGTTAGCCGTTTTCACGGGGAAAGGTCGATTGTGCCTACTGCTGAGGTTTCCTCCGATCACGGGGCCGCGCTGGTTGTCGTGTCTGCGGGTGCGCGACGAATACGGGTGCGTGCTAACTGGTTTCGGTTCGACGCGGTGCGGGCTGTCGCGATCGAGGACTCGGTCGCCACGGTGGCTGGTGTGGATGCGGTCCGCGCGTATCCGCGCACGGCTTCCGTGGTGGTCTGGTATTCACCCGAGCGCTGCGACACCGCTGCCATTTTGTCGGCGATCGCCGCCGCCGAGCACATCCCTGCCGAGTCGGTGCCCGCCCGGGCGCCGCACTCGGTCGAGGGAGGCAACCCCGGTGTGGTGCAGAGAATCCTCGACTGGAGCGAGCGGACGCTATCCGGCGAGCAAGCTGACAGGGTTTCACAACGACCAGTGCAACGAAGCGATGGCTGCTGCGACCACGACGACAGCCACCCTGAGTCGGAGCGGCTGTGGGGCGTTGTCAAGCTGCGGCGGGCCGCGTTCTCCGGGGTGGTGCTGACAGCCTCACTGGTGACGGCGTGGCTGACTCCATTCGGGCCGGTGGCGTTGGGATTGAAAGTCGTGGCGCTCGCGGTGGGCGCTTCGACGTTCGTGCCCTCAACCGTTAGGCGACTGACCGAGGGCCGTGTCGGTGTCGGCACGTTGATGACGATCGCCGCGCTCGGCGCTGTTGGACTCGGTCAGGTCGGCGAGGCCGCGATGCTGGCGTTTTTGTTCTCCATCAGCGAGGGTTTGGAGGAATACGCGGTGGCCCGTACCCGCCGCGGCCTGCGTGCTCTGCTGGCGCTGGTGCCGGATCAGGCCACGGTCTTGCGCGCAGGTGTCGAAACCGTGGTGGCCGCAGCCGAACTGCGCGTCGGTGATCAGATGATTGTCAAACCCGGGGAACGCCTGGCCACCGACGGCATCATTGTTGCCGGGCGCACCGCCCTGGACGTCTCGGCGATTACCGGCGAATCGGTGCCGGTAGAGGCCGGACCCGGTGATGAGGTGTTCGCCGGGTCGATCAACGGGTCCGGAGTGCTGCAGGTGGAGGTCACCGCGACCGTTGAGGACAACTCGTTGGCGCGAATCGTGCAGATCGTGGAAGCCGAACAGGCCCGCAAGGGCGCCAGCCAGCGCCTGGCCGATCGGATCGCGCAGCCGTTGGTGCCGGGCATCATGATCGCCGGGGCGCTGATCGCCGGGACGGGCAGCATCTTCGGTAACCCGCTGGTGTGGATCGAACGCGCTCTGGTGGTGCTCGTCGCCGCGTCCCCGTGCGCGCTCGCCATCGCCGTGCCGGTGACCGTCGTGGCGGCAGTCGGTGCCGCCTCGAAGATCGGGGTACTGATCAAGGGCGGTGCCGCGCTGGAAGCCCTGGGCACCATCAGTGGGATCGCGCTGGACAAAACCGGAACTTTGACCGCCAACCGGCCCACCGTCATCGACATCGCCACCACCAACGACGCCACCCGCGAAGAGGTGCTGGCGGTCGCGGCCGCGCTGGAAACCCGCAGTGAACACCCGCTGGCCGCGGCCGTCCTGGCCGCTACCCAAGCGCCGGTGGCCGCCGCGAGTGACGTGCACGCCGTTGCCGGAGCTGGGCTGACCGGCCACCTCGACGGGCAAGCCATCCGGCTGGGCCGGCCCGGCTGGATCGACCCCGCCGACCTCGCCGATCACGTAGCGCACATGCAACAAGCCGGGGCCACAGCGGTGCTCGTAGAACGCGATGACCGGCTGCTCGGTGCCATCGCCGTGCGCGACGAACTACGCCCAGAAGCTCCCGAGGTCATCACCGCGCTACGTGCCGGCGGCTACCAGGTGACGATGCTCACCGGCGACAATCACGCCACCGCGGCGGCGCTCGCCGCCCAAGCCGGCATCGAGCACGTCTATGCCGAACTGCGCCCCGAGGACAAGGCTCACCTGATCGCAGAACTGGGCGCTCACCGGCCCACCGCGATGGTCGGCGACGGCGTCAACGATGCTCCGGCCCTGGCCGCCGCCGACCTGGGAATCGCGATGGGCGCCATGGGAACCGATGTCGCGATCGAAACCGCCGACGTCGCCCTGATGGGCCAAGACCTGCGGCACCTGCCCCACGCACTAGCACATGCTCGACGCTCCCGGCAGATCATGGTGCAAAACGTCGGACTCTCCCTGGGCATCATCACCGTGCTCATGCCGCTGGCGATGTTCGGAACCCTCGGCCTGGCCACGGTCGTACTGGTGCACGAGCTTGCCGAAGTCGTCGTCATCGCCAACGGCGTACGCGCCGGACGCATAACGCCTCTTGCGGGGCCAGCACGAGACACCCGGCGGCAGGACAACTCAAGGTAGCGGCGGCCGTCACTGAATCCGAGGCATCGCAGGTCAGGCCCTCAAGCGCTGCCTCAGCCACAACGACAACGGACAACAAACACCCCGCCGAGCGCATCCAGGGCCGCGGGCACCAGCCGGTAGTACGCCCACTTGCCGCGCTGGGTTCGGTCGAGCAGGCCGGCCTCGACCAGGATCTTGAGGTGATGCGACACCGTCGGCTGGGATAGCCCCACAGTAGCGGTCAGGTCGCATACACACGCCTCGGCGCCCTCATGGCCCGCGATCATTGACACAAGCCGTAGCCGGGTCGGTTCGGCCAGCGCCTTGAGCACGCCGGCCAGCCGCTCGGCGGCGGCCGCGTCGAGTACGCCGTCGGTGATCGGGCTGCAGCACGCCGCAACGTCAGCGACCAGCAACGAGTCATCGCGTTCGGTCGGGGAGGCGATCGCGGCGGGCATGGCCCCAGTATGACACACGCATTGACAGTCATCGATGTTTCCCGCACACTGCTCACATAGATGTCTGTCGATGGAAAGAGTAGGTGCGATGACCGCCGAACACAATGAGCTGCGTGATCAGGTCCGGGCCAGCTACGGCGCCGCCGCCACCGCGATCAGCGGGGGCGCTACCAACAGCGATGTGCTGACCGCCGCGAGCTGCTGCGGGTCCAGCGACTCAGCCGATATCGGGACCATCTTCGGCGCCGGTCTCTACGGCGACGACGAGCACTCCGAGATTCCCGCTGAAGCGGTTGCGGCCAGCCTGGGTTGCGGTAACCCGACCGCGGTCGCTGACTTGCACCCCGGAGAGCGGGTGCTTGACCTGGGTTCTGGCGGCGGGATCGACGTTTTGTTGTCGGCGCGCCGGGTCGGCCCGGACGGGTTTGCTTACGGCGTCGACATGACCGACGAGATGCTGGCCTTGGCGAGGCGGAACGCCGAAGAATTCCGAGCCAAGGCCGGTGTCACCAACGTCGAGTTCCGCAAGGGCACCATCGAAGACATCCCGCTGCCCGATGCCGCCGTCGATGTGGTGATCTCCAACTGCGTGATCAACCTGTCCGCCGACAAACCGGCCGTGATCGCCGAGATGTTCCGGGTGCTGGTCCCCGGCGGGCGGATCGGGATCTCCGACGTCGTCGCCGAAGACCACCTCAGTTCGGCCGAGCGCGCCGAACGCGGCTCCTACGTCGGCTGCATCGCCGGAGCGCTGTCCCGCCAGGAGTACCTCGACGGACTGGCCGCGGCCGGGTTCACCGATGCCACGGTCACGTTCACCCACCAGGTGGCCGAAGGGATGCACGGCGCGATCATCCACGCCACCAAACCCGCCGCATCGTCTGATTGAGACAGCCGCAGCGAACGACCGCGCCACCGCGCCCCGACCCACCTCACGTTGACAGCTGCCAGTGAAGCGGTACGCCGCTCGCGCCACGGGAGAGAAACCTCATGAGTGACACCGCCATATCGACTGCTGCACCCGCAGTGGCCGCCAAGCTGTCCACCCTGGACCGGCTCTTGCCGGTATGGATCGGGGTAGCGATGGCCGCCGGCCTGCTGCTGGGGCGGCTGGTGCCCGGCCTGGGCGCGGGCCTAAGTGCCATTGAGGTCGACGGAGTCTCGCTGCCCATCGCCCTTGGGCTGTTGGTGATGATGTATCCGGTGCTGGCCAAAGTCCGCTACGACCAGCTCGGCGAGGTCACCGCCGACCGCAAACTGCTGGCGTCCTCGCTGGTGTTGAACTGGCTGATCGGGCCGGCGGTGATGTTTGCCCTGGCGTGGCTGCTACTTCCCGATCTGCCCGAATACCGCACCGGGTTGATCATCGTCGGGCTGGCCCGCTGCATCGCCATGGTCATCATCTGGAACGACCTGGCCTGCGGGGACCGCGAGGCCGCCGCAGTGCTGGTCGCGTTGAACTCGATCTTTCAGGTTCTCATGTTCGCCGCGCTGGGCTGGTTTTACCTGTCGGTGCTGCCGGGCTGGCTGGGCCTGTCCCAGACCGGGATCGAGGTCTCCCCGTGGCAGATCGCCAAATCGGTGTTGATCTTCCTCGGCGTCCCACTGTTGGCCGGGTACCTGTCCCGCCGCCTAGGCGAACGCGCCAAAGGCCGCACCTGGTACGAGTCGCAATTCCTGCCCCGCATCGGCCCCTGGGCACTCTATGGACTGCTGTTCACCATCGTCATCCTGTTTGCCCTTCAAGGTGATCAGATCACCTCCCGGCCTTTCGATGTCGCCCGCATCGCGGTGCCGCTGCTGGCCTACTTCGCGATCATGTGGGCCGGCGGCTACCTGCTCGGCGCCCTCCTCAACGTCGGGTACGAGCGCACCACCACGTTGGCGTTCACCGCTGCCGGCAATAACTTCGAACTCGCGATTGCCGTCGCGATCGCCACCTACGGCGCCACCTCCGGGCAGGCCCTGGCCGGGGTCGTGGGCCCGCTCATCGAAGTACCGGTGCTGGTCGGACTCGTCTACGTGTCCCTGGCGCTGCGTACCCGCCTCTTCGGACCCGAGTCCCAATCACGCAGTGCCCGCTGATGGCCGACAAACCCAGCGTCCTGTTCGTCTGCGTGCACAACGCCGGTCGCTCCCAGATGGCGGCCGCACTGCTGATCCACCAGTCCGGTGGCCGCATCGAGGTCCGTTCCGCGGGCACCGAACCCGCCGACCAAGTCAACCCGGCGGCCGTTGCCGCGATGGCCGAACTGGGCATCGACATCACAGCCAACAGCCCCGCGGTGCTCACCGCCGACACGGTGCAAGCCAGCGACGTCGTGATCACCATGGGCTGCGGAGACACCTGCCCATACTTCCCGGGAGTCACCTACCGGGACTGGAAACTGCCCGACCCCGCCGGCCAAGCCCTTGAGGTCGTCCGCTCCATCCGCGACGACATCGCCAACCGCGTCCAGACCCTGATCGCCGAACTGCTACCTGGCACCACTACATAACCCAAACCCACAGTCACCGAAACCTGTTGCGCCACTGAGATCCCCCCGGGTTATCCAACGCGGCAACGGCCCATGAAATGCTGGTCGACTGTCTGGCCGTACCCGGGATCGATACGGCGATCGCTGAGCGTGCCGGCCCGTCTCCGTCACCGTCGATACTGATCGGCGGGGCCGAGGTGATGCGTCCCGATCCGCCCCCGATGGGTCGGTTTGGGCCTGCCCGGCCGCCACGTGATGCTGAGCTAGTGGCCGCGAGGGGCGTACATGATCACGGCAACGCCTACCAGGCAGGCCAGGGCGCCGATCACATCCCAACGGTCGGGTCGGAACCCGTCGAGGGCCATGCCCCACGCCAGCGAGCCGGCGACGAATACGCCGCCGTAGGCGGCCAAGATCCGGCCGAAATGGGCATCGGGCTGCAGGGTGGCGACGAACCCGTACATTCCTAGCGCGATGACGCCGAGTCCCGCCCAGAGCCAACCACGTTGCTCGCGGACGCCTTGCCAGACAAGCCAGGCACCGCCGATTTCGGCGACCGCAGCCAGGACGAATAACAGGATTGAACGCGCCACCATGATTGCTGATCTTAGGAGACCGTGCCGGGGCATCGGGGCGTCCCCGGCTTCCGGACGCGGCAGCCCCACAACCCGATCGTCGACCCGTGCGCGTACCCGTGACAGACACCTGCCCCGCACACCATACTCAGAGAGCCAACCCACGGGAACCGACGTGAACACGGCAATGCGTTGGCGTTCAAATCGAATGCCGCACTGCCGGTTCAGTCAGTTCTTCGAGAACTGGGCACTCGGCACTGGACCCGCTCACGCAGGCAGCACCGGCATCCTCGATCAACCCCGCAATACTGTGCTCAAGCGCACGGATCTGAGGCGCCGCAGGTCAAACGGCCAGCAGCGCCTCAGATCAAACGACAGCGGACAGCCAGATCAAAATGTCGCCGCTAAAGCGCAGGGGCGGGTGCGTGGTTGTGTCGTCGTCGTCATGACTTAACTCCTCGCTAGACAAGGTTGATGACCAACGCGGGGTGCACCAGCAGCACAACGCCAAGGATTACGAGCACCGCCCCCGTGACGCGCGTGAGCCAATCGCCGAAGGAGGCGACTCGCTCCAGCCAGATCACCACCGAGAGCGCCAGCATCCACGCCAATTGCATGGTGCCGAAGGCGATCATGACTACGAACAGCATCCAGCAGCTGCCCAGACAAAAGACGCCGTAGCGCCCACCGGCACGAAGCGCCCGGGCCGGGCTGTCGTGGTACTTGCCGCACGGCGGGGAAACCGACAATGGCCAGTAGCAGTGCCGCAGGCACGCTGCTTTCAGCGGCGTGAGCTGATAGATCCCGGCGGCCAGCGCTATGGCGCCGGCCAGGCGGCCGACCCACGGTGATCCGTGTGCCAGTGGCCCGTTGAGGTGGCTCCACGCCCAGAAGGCGGGGATCCCGGTGGCGCTCCACAGGGCCAGGTATCCGGCGACGAAGACGATCGCTGGAGCGGCGCTGCCGGTGGCGGCGCGGGCGTAGGCGCGAACGACGGGCAGGACCGCAGGAAGCATCATCGCGGCCATCATGGCCACCCACGCGATGAGGAAACCGGCGAACGACATCATTGGCGCGGTCTCCATGGGCATTCCTGGCTCGGTGTCCATAGACATGGCGTCGCCGGTCATGCTGACCACTGACCACCACCAGCCCACCCCCGCCACACCCAGCAGGGCGGCCGGCAACCACGCATCAGTCCATGACCACTCACGCATTTCGGTGCTGTTCATGGTCTAGTGGCCGGGACCGACGGTGGCGTCGGCATCCAGGTCGCTTTCCAGAATCCAGCACACCGTGGACTGGTCATGTTCGGTGGGCGCGGCGTGCGCCGCGTGGTCGAGAAGGGTCTGCAGGTGGCCTTCGAGGGCGACCAGTTCGGCGATCTGCGCGCGGACTTGGTCCAGACGGGTGTGCAGGACCTGTTGCACGTGCCCGCACGGCACCTCACCGCGGTCGTGGATCGCCAGGATTTGGCGCACCTTCTGCAAGGTCAGCCCGGCGGCTTGGCCCCGATGGATGAACCGCAGCCGATCCACGACCTCGGGCCCGTAGTCGCGGTACCCCGACGCCGTGCGTGCCGGTGGCGGGAGCAGCCCCGCGTTCTCGTAGAAGCGAATGGTTTTCGCGCTGGTATTGCTGAGTTTCGCTAGTTCGCCGATCTGCATGGAACCCATCCTTGACCTTCCACTGTACTGGAAGGTCAAGGATGGGTTCGTGTCGCTCCGCAGCGACCGTGGCCGACTGGTCACCGTTTGGCGGTGCAACGACGGGAAGGGAGTGCTTGGTATGGCGTGGCATGGGTTCTTGATGAAGGCGGCGCCCACGGTGGTAACCGGGGTGGTGGGGGTTGCGGCGTATGAGGCAGTGCGCACGGCCGTGGCGAAGGTTCCGTTGCGCACGGCAACCGTTGCTGTGACCGCGTGGGGCATCCGGGCCGCCCGCGAAGCGCAGCGCACGGCCGAAACGAACACGGAACAGATCCGATTGACGGTCGCCGACGTGGTTGCCGAGGCACGAGAGCGCGCCGGAGAGGACACCGAACCGGCGATCGTGACGAGCCCGGGCGACGGCCATGACGACTGAGGTCCTGCCGGCCGCCGACGCCACGGCGACGGTCGTATCGGACGCGTCCGGGCGGATGCGGCTGCGCATCACCGGATTTCATGTCGATGCGGTCCGGGCCGTCGCGATCGAGGAGACTCTGGCCACGGTGCCCGGTGTGCAGGCGGTGACGGCCTATCCGCGCACGGCATCGGTGGTGATCCAGTATTCGCCGCAGCGCTGCGACACCGCGGCGGTGCTGTCGGCGATCGGCGTAGCCGAGCACATCCCTGCAGAGTTGGTGCCCACCCGTGCCCCGCATTCCGGCGATGCGCGCACCCCCGGGGTGGTGCGCAAGGCCATCGGTGGACTCCGCCGATTACTGGGCGCCCGGCCCGATAGCGACGCGCCGCGCGACACCGAGGGTAGTGGCGGCTGCGGGCAGGGACAGGGCGGTGCGTGCGGCACGGCGTCCTCGGGTGAACTGAACAGGCGTGAGCAGCGGAACTGGTTGCGGCGGTTGTGGCTGGCCATGCCGTTGGCGCTGCTGGCGTCGGTGTCGACGATGGTGTTCGGCGCCTATCCGTGGGCGGGGTGGTTGGCGTTCGCGGCGACGGTACCGGTGCAATTCGTCGCCGGGTGGCCGTTCCTGCGCGGCGCGGTGCAGCAGGCGCGGGCGGGAAGCGCCAACATGGACACGCTGATCACACTGGGCACATTGACCGCATTCGGCTACTCCACGTATGAGTTGTTCGCCGGTGGCGCACTGTTCTTCGAGACGGCGGCGCTGATCATTGCGTTCGTGGTGCTGGGTCGCTATTTCGAGGCCAGATCCACGAGCAAGGCGTCGGAGGCGATCGGCAAGCTTTTGGAGATGGGCGCCAAGGAAGCCTGCCTGCTCGTCGGCGGGCAAGAAATTCTCGTGCCGGTTGATCAGGTACAAGTCGGAGACCTGGTACGGGTACGGCCTGGGGAGAAGATCCCGGTCGACGGCGAGATCACCGACGGGCGCGCCGTCGTCGATGAGTCAATGCTGACCGGCGAGTCCGTCCCGGTCGAAAAATCGGTGGGCGACCGTGTTGCCGGTGCGACGGTCAACATCGACGGGCTGCTGACCGTGCGCGCCACCGCCGTCGGCGCCGATACCGCGCTGGCGCAGATTGTGCGCCTGGTCGAGCAGGCACAGGGCGGCAAGGCGCCGGTACAGCGACTGGCTGACCGGGTCTCGGCGGTGTTCGTCCCGGCCGTCGTCGGGGTTGCCGCGGTGACGTTTGCCGGGTGGACGCTGATCGCCGCCAACCCGGTCGCCGGTATGACCGCCGCGGTGGCGGTGCTGATCATCGCGTGCCCGTGTGCGCTGGGCCTGGCCACTCCCACGGCGATCACGGTCGGCACCGGCCGCGGCGCGGAGCTGGGGATCCTGGTCAAAGGCGGCGAGGTGATGGAAGCGTCGAAGAAGATCGACACCGTGGTGTTCGACAAAACCGGCACGCTGACCCGCGCCCAGATGCGGGTCACCGATGTGATTGCCGGCAAGCGGCGCCAGCCCAATCTGGTGCTGCAGATCGCCGCCGCGGTCGAGTCGGGCTCCGAGCACCCCATCGGCGCGGCGATCGTCGCGGCCGCGCGCGAGCTGGGGTTGCAGATTCCGGCCGCCACGGCGTTCGCCAGCCTCGCCGGCCACGGGGTGCAGGCCCAGATCGACGGCCGCACCGTGCTGGTCGGACGTCGCACACTTGTCGACGACCACGAGCTGCTGCTGCCTGAGCACCTTGCGGCGGCGGCCGCCGAACTCGAAGAGCAGGGCCGCACCGCGGTGTTCGTCGGCCGCGACGACCACGTTGTGGGCGTGCTCGCCGTCGCTGACACGGTCAAGGACGACGCCGCCGACGTGGTCGCTCAACTGCACGCCATGGGCTTGCAGGTCGCCATGATCACCGGCGACAACGCGCGCACCGCCGCCGCGATCGCCACACAGGTCGGCATCGATCACGTCCTGGCTGAGGTGCTGCCGCAGGACAAGGTCACCGAGATCGAGCGGCTACAAGACCAGGGGCGGGTGGTCGCGATGGTGGGCGACGGCGTCAACGACGCCCCCGCGCTGGTGCAGGCCGATCTGGGCATTGCGATCGGCACCGGCACCGACGTGGCCATCGAGGCCTCCGACATCACGCTGATGTCCGGCCGGCTCGACGGTGTTGTGGAGGCGATCGCGCTCTCGCGGCAGACGCTGCGCACGATCCACCAGAACCTTGGCTGGGCCTTCGGCTACAACACCGCCGCGATCCCCCTAGCCGCACTCGGTCTGCTCAACCCGATCATCGCGGGAGCGGCGATGGGGCTCTCCTCGGTCAGCGTGGTCACCAACTCGCTGCGGCTACGCCGCTTCGGCCGCCACACCCGACAAGGATCGCCCCAGACCGCCCACATGGTGGACATCCCAGATAGCGCGACGTGGGATTCGTGAAGCCAGTAGGTATGCCACAACATCGGCGCTCATTCACCCCGCAGTATCGAGTCACGGCCGCGCACATGGTGATCGACGGGCAGCGGCGAGTCGCTGAGGTAGCCCGCCAGCTAAACGTGGACACGAGCCTGCTGCATACATGGGTGCGCGATGAGCGGTGGCTGATGTCCCAGGCCCGCAGCGGTGACGGCCAGCGGCCAGATGTCGCTGGCGAACAGCCGCTTTCGGTCCAGGAGCGAGCGGATTTGGTCCGGCTAGGGCAGACCGCAGCCGAGCAGGCGCAAGAAATGGCCGGCATAGACGCGTCTCGGCACACTTTGCGACCGCAGCAGCGGCGAGCCGCGGCTTGAACTCGCCGCAAGGGAGTGCGCCTGCCACGGCGTACCCGAAATCGCCGAGCTACCGGGCGCGTCGAACTCCGGCTGCAACTGTCACCGGGTCGCGAAAATTGACCCACCTGAGATGCTAATGATGGGTGTTGGGAGACCGTGGGATGCGGATTGAGATTCTGAGCAGCCCGGGCTGTCCGAACGCGGCAACGGCCCATGAAATGCTGGTCGACTGTTTGGCCGTGGTCGGGATCAACACGGCGATCGTTGAGCGGGTCGGACCCTTTCCGTCACCGTCGATACTGATTGACGGCACCGATGTGATGCGTCCCGATCGGCCGCCGACGGGTGACGTCTGTCGGTTGGATCTGCCCAGCCGTGACGTCATACTGACCGCGCTGCGACGGGCGATTGCGGCCGAAAGCTAGTGGCCGCGAGGAGCGTACATGTTCACGGCAACGCCGGCCAGGAAAACCAGGGGCGCCAAGCACGTCCCAGCGGCCGGGTCGGAACCCCTCGAGGGCCATACCCCACGCCAGCGAGCCGCCGACGAACACGCCTCCCCGTAGGCGGCCAGGATCCGGCCTATTTACCTCAGATCAGATGACAAACCACCCGCAACAGGATCGCCATTTGATCTGAGGCACCGCAGGTCAGACGCCCGCACCTGCCTCAGATAGAACGACAACGGACAGCTCCGCCCGAGTCGAGCGGGCGCGAATGGCCGCGGGCGCATCCAGGCGGCCAAGGATAGACGCCGGATCCTTGATCGCGCGGCAGGCCGCCGCGGTGCCCATACGGCTTGCACATCACACAGTCACGCAAGGTGGCCGGCAGCTTTGAGGTGAAGACAACGACGACGCCGGCCCCGTCCGGCCACACCCAGCGGATAACCCTAACGCCGATAACCTACATTATGTCAAGTTAACCACTGCATATTGCATCAGATGAATCACTGCCTGACCTCATGCCGGTCACCGCTCCTCCCGTCGCCTTCGGTTGCGTTGCAAGACGTTCCGCCCGCAGTCCCTGTAGCGCGGACGTGTGTCGGCCGCACTGCCGGCCACACCCGGGGGCGTTCCAGCGACACGCTGACCTGGGGCCTTGACTTGATGATGCAACAGATGAATCATTGATTCATCTGTTGATACCAGTTGGCAGGAGTTTCAGGTGGCAGTCGACGACGTCGGACGTGCATATCTCGTTGACGCGGTCAGGCCCCTGCACCCCGAAGAACAGACAGTCGCCGAAATGCTCCAGGGCTGGCGCAACCAGCAACTCAGCCGCAATCTGCAGTTCGAGACTATCGACGCCCGCATCAAGCAGGTGCAGCGCTTCATCGAGCACTCGAACGAATTCCCATGGACCTGGACCGTCGCCATGGTCGACGAGTTCTTCGGCGATCTTCGAAGTATCCACAAACTCGCCCAGTCGTCGATCCGTTCGTATCAGGTCGGCCTACGACAGTTCTGCTCCTATATCAGCAATCCGGACTACGGCTGGGACCGCGTCTGCGAAGCACTGTTCGGAACCCACCCATCCCAAGTCTTCTTCGACTGGAACACCGCTCGCCACGTCCAGGAGAACGAGGCCCAACCCGAGAAACGCGCATTCACCAAGCGCGAACTTCAAGACTTCTTCGATCATGCCGACGAGCAGGTATCTGCCGTCGTAGCTTCGGGCAGAAAGGGTTGGCTGCCCGCATACCGCGACGCCGTGATGTTCAAGATCGCCTACTCGTATGGGTTGCGGTTCAACGAACTGGCCCACTTGCAGACGGTCGACTTCGCAAGGAACCCCCACGCTAAGGAGTTCGGAAAGTTCGGCCTGGTTCATGTGCGATACGGCAAAGCGAAGAAGGGCTCCCCGCCGAAGCGGCGCAGCGTCCTGACAGTCTTCGACTGGACACCCGAAGTACTGGTCGACTGGCTGGAGAATGGTCAGCCCCATATGGACGACGGGATCGACCTGTTCCCCAGCGAACGTGGAAATCTCGTCTCGGAAACCACCCTCATCAGGCGGTTCCGCCGCTACTGTGACGATCTCGACCTCTCGCCCGGCCTCGACCTCCACTCGTTCCGACGGTCCTATGCAACGCACTTGCTCGAAGCCGGCTGGGACGCGATGTTCGTCCAACACCAAATGGGCCATGAGCATGCGTCGACCACAGCGATCTATAGCTGTGTCAGCAGCGACTACCGCACCCGGACGCTGCGAAATGCGCTCGACGCCACTATCGCCGCAGCGCTTCAGCCGAAGCAGAACGGCGGCGCCGGATGAAACGCGATGTCGATTACCAATGGCGGCTCGCCGAGCTTATGGCGGGTAACCAGATGCACAACAGCACCGACCTCATCCCACGGCTGAATGAACGCGGCATCACGCTGTCACGGCCACAGGTCTACCGACTCGTCCACCAAAGACCCGAACGAGTTTCTCTGAAGCTAATCGCCGCACTCTGCGACATCTTCGACTGCGGCCCAGACGATCTCGTCACCGTTACTGCCGCGGACGCCCGAAGGAAGGCCGCCAGCGCCGGCCGAGAGAACGTCGTAGAACTGAACAAGACCATCCGCCCCAAGCGTGCTCGGATCCTCAGCGATGACGATTGAACCGCAGCGCCGGAACACCGTTCGCGGGGGACCCAAGGTCACGGACGGATCAATGGAGTGCGCTCGCTGTCACCGCGAGATGCGGCGCACGGCAGCAACATGGCCAGACGGCCGCATCTGCAACTCCTGCTACTACGAAGCAACCAGCCTCTACGGCGACTGTCCCAGCTGCGGATTCCACCGCCTTTTGCCCGGCCGACTGGACATCGGCGATCAAGCGGTGTGTCGAGACTGCGCACGTATCCGCCAGAACTTCCACTGCACGTCGTGCAACGACGAGCGGCGACCCTACCGCGGCAACGTATGCGCACGTTGCAGCCTCCGCGAAGACCTTGAGCGAGCGTTCCTCCACCCGGACTCCCCCGCGAGCTTCACACATCTCATCGACGCCCTGTGCGCAGCCGATCGCGCCGAGAGCATAATCACTTGGAAACGATCGGACAAGGTTCAGGCACTCCTTCGCTCCCTCGGAGGCGGCACCACTCCCCTCACCCACGACGGACTGGACCAGTACGAGCCCAGGGGCCGGCACGTCGAGCACCTTCGGGCCATCCTTCAGCACCATGAGGTGTTGCAGGCCCGTGACAAGTACCTTGCCTACTTCGAGCGGTGGATCGACGACAAGCTCCACCCAGTATCAGACCCCGAGATCGCCAGACCGATCAGACAGTTCGCCACCTGGCACCACCTCAAACGAATCAACGATATTGCGCTCGCCGGAAAGCCAACCCGTGGGCCCGTTCACGCCTCGAAGCAGGACATCACCGAAGCACTGAAGTTCCTTGAGTGGCTTCGCGACGAACACGGACGGACCATCGCCAACTGCACACAGCAAGATGTGGACCAGTGGGTCACAACCGGTCCGACAACGCGGCACCTCATCCGGACATTCATCATCTGGTGCGAAAAAATGCGGGTCAACCGATCAATCACCCTCGGGCATCGGCAGGCCAAGACGGTCCGAGCGCTCACGCAAGACCAGCGACTTGAGTGGATTCGCGAGCTCCTGTCCGGCGACAGCGAATCGCTCCCCTACCGCGTCGCCGGAACCCTGCTACTCCTCTACGCCCAGCCACTCGTGAAGGTCGCAGCCATCCCGATGAGCAAGGTGCTCGTCGCTCCCGAGGGACTCTCGCTGGTCCTCGGTGTTACTCCGTCGCCCGTCCCCGAGCCCTTCGCTGACCTGCTCAAGAGGCACATCAATAGCCGGCCCAACCTCCGAACCGCTGGGGCAGACAATCCTTGGCTCTTTCCGGGAAACCGACCCGGCGAACACCTGCACCCCAACACCGTCATGGACCGTCTGCGGCGCCTCGGCATCGACCTGCTCGGCGCTCGAAACATCGCGTTGCGCGAACTCGTTACCCAGGTGCCTCCTCCGGTCGTGGCCGAAATGCTCGGCTACAGCGACCAAGTGGTACATCGGCATGCGGAACTCGCTGCGCAGCCATGGGGCAGGTACGTACCCGCATCTAGGCCAAGCACTTGATGACTCGACCAAAGGACACGTGACTGCGGAGAAGTTCGCTGAAAAGCCGCTCCAGTCGCTGAGCCCTCAGTACGAGGAGAAGCACCACGGCACCTACCTAAAGCGACTGGACCACGCGGTCAGCACCTTGAACGTGCGCGGACTGATCCCGACCAGACCGATCTCGGCCATGATCTTGGCGACAGTCTTTTCCGAAACCTGCTCACCGGCAGCCCGCAGATCAGCGGTGATCCGGGGTGACCCGTAGGTCCCACCGGAGTCGCGATGGTGTGCGACGACCTTCACGGTCAGATCGGCTTTCCGTTGCTCTCGATTAGTCAATTCCGTTGTATCCGACCGCTTCACACGCTTGTAGTAGCCAGAAGTCGAGACCCCCAGCAAGCGTGCCATTCGGGTGATCTCCGTGGTCGCGCACTCTGCCGCCATCAACTCGAACCGATCTACTTCAGTCCGTTGGCCGCAAAGTACGCCGAGGCTTTTTTCAGGAACGCCAACGTTATCTTCAGCCGGTGCCAGGGGATTGTGGTGTGACTACGGTGTTTGTGTCGTGGACAGTGTCTTCGACGCAGTGGTGCGGTTGGCGCGGTTTTGGCCGTGGAGATGGGCTATTTGACTGCGGAGTCGATGGTTATCCTCATCGAGTTCGCGGATCCGTTGGTGAGCGAGGGTAAGCCGTTGCCGCAGCGATGCGTCGCTGGCGGGTTGGGGTGAGCGCGTGCGGTGGCCGGGCGTGGGTTGGTGCAGGGCACGGATCCTGCGGATTTCGTCTTTGAGGTCGGTTTGGGTGTAGAGCCAGGAGCGTGAAACGTCGGCGCGGTCGGCTACGGCTTGGAAGCTGATCGCGGCTCCGGTCTGGTCGAGGTCGTGTCGGGCGGCGATCGCTTTGGCGCGGGTCTGCTCGTGGCGCTGCTTGGCTGCGGCGGCAAGGTGAGAGCTGTTGTCAGCGCGCATGTTCTGCGTCCTCCGGGTCGGCTTCGAGTGCGGTGATGATGGTGTCGAGATTGGCCAGCACGGTGCGGTTGGATTCGGCCAGGCGTTGTTGGCCGCGGGCTTCGGCGGCGGTGATCAACTGCAGGGTCTGGCTGCGCTGAGCGTGGTGCTGCGGCAGGAATTCTGGTGTCGTAATGAATACGGGGCAGCTCAGACACGCGTTGGCGTGTGGGCAGGACTTCTGCAGCGGTAGTCCGCAATAGCCGTTGGGTAGCGCCATTTTCGCGCGGGCAAGATTGTGGTTCATCCATTCGGCGTCGCCGATCAGTCCGTCGCTGGTGGTACCAACGGGCTGGCCGTGGATGTCGATCTTGCGGGCACGTTCCCACTGGGTTCGGATTGTCGTGTCGGCCAGGCGGGCATAGCGGGCGGTCATGGTGTGGCTGGTGTGATCGAGCAGTCTGCGCACGACTTCTTGAGAGACGTCGTTGTTGATCAGCCGGGTGGCGTAGGTGTGGCGGAACTGGTGCGGGGTCACTTTGGCCGGGCGGCCCAACTCGTCGACAACGCCAACATCAGCCAGCCATCCCTTGAGGTGCATGTCAAAGGTATTGGGCCCCATCGGATGACGACCGTGGGGGTTGGCATGCGAGCGTGGGATCAACACCGCCGTCTCGGGAAATGCTGCAGTCGTGCGACGCTGTTGGTCAGCGATCATGGCGGCGAGCTGTTCATCGATGGGCACCATCGCTTCGCGGCGCATCTTGTGGTTGCGATAGCGCAGATAGGTCGCGCCGGCCGGATCGTGGACGAGGCAATCGATGCTCAGGTGGGTGGCGTCACCGATGCGCAGCCCGGCACCGTTGAGGATTTCGACTAACAAGCGGATGCGGGAGTCGCTGATGCGGTCAAGGTTGACCGGGTCTTCGAGCTGGCTCATGACGAATTCGGGGATTGCTCGAGACAACGTGGCTTGTTCGGGGCGGGGACAATCCTCGGGGTAGAGCTCGGCATCGACGGGCAGCACCGCCCATCGGTGCTGGCGGACCGCTCGCAGGAACCCGCTTACCGCGCCGATATCACCGCGGCGTGTCTTGGGGCGGGCCAAGTTCAGCTGCCAATGCGGCCAGGTAGCCCTCCAGGCTGACACGGCTCAACCCGGTGGGCCCCGGCGAGCTGGCAAGCTCTGGGGTCAACCGCGACAGCCTGATCAGCGCAACGACGTCTCGGCGGACCTGCGTGAGTCCGATCCCGCATGACAGCCGCCACCGGCACCACCGTTTAACCAGTTCTCGCAGCCACGGCGGCTGCACTGCGGTGAAGTCGAGCTGGGCGCCATGACCGGCCCCGGGTATCGACAATCGCCGCAGTAGCCAAACATCGCGGTCGTATTCGGCCTCCCAGCCGCCGCCGTCACGCAGGTCCAGCAGGCAGTCAATGGCGAACCCCAGGAAGGCCCGTGCGGTGCTGGTGGCTGCCGGGGGCAGCTCACCGAGCCAGGCGTCCAATGGCAGGTCCAACAGCGACACATCCACGGCAGTAGCGAGGTGATCGAGCAGCGGTTTGACCGCCCGGGGAACGGTGCGGGCACGCTGGGCATCCACCCGGCACTGCACCGCGTATTGGATCTCCAAACGAACCTGCGGTGAGAGCCCCCGGAAGTCGAAGCGGTCCTCCCCGTAGTTGGCGCAGTAGGCGACGAACGCCTCGGGTGAGGGATATCCCCGCATCCGCCACCGGGTGTGGTGGCCGCGGCACCAACCGGCGTCGAGTTCAGACCACAACCGGCATCCGATCACCCCGCACACCGCGGCTGTGGTCACCACCGGCGGTAACCATTGCGCCCGGTCGGGATGTCCGCCAGCATCCCATTGTCGGGAATGCCGGTAGCACAACCGATATCGATGTTGCCCGAACCCACAGCCGGTCACCTCGCAGGTGTGCAGCGGCCTGTGGCCGGTCACTTGCGGGTTCGCCTGGGCGGCCCACTTGGTAAGTTCGGGCCGGCCGTCTTTCTTCCATCGGTGCCGGTGAGCCTGGCATAAACGGTCGTAATGGCTCGATCGCACACAACCGGCAACGATGCACGCCGGAGTGCCGAGGATCGGATCCCCCACCGCGGGAACCAGCACCTCGACCCGGAACTCAGGCCGCACCGCGGCGGCCAATCTCTGCGCGTATCCGCTCATACCGGCGGTCGTGGAATGTGCCGCCAGTGTGCTCATCACAGTGCGCCGTCGTGATTGAGAACCCCTGCGGCCAGCAGTGCCCGGCGGGTGTCCTCCACACTCAGGTGGGAGTACGTGTCACCGGTTGTGCTGATCGAGGCGTGTCCCAGCAACTTGCTCACCACCTCTACCGCGACCCCGCGGCGCAGCAGATCAGTTGCGTAGGTGTGGCGAAACACATGCGGTGAGAACATGATTCCCGATCTAGCACGAAGACGTAGCACCAGATCGTAAACGCTGCGGTAACTCATCGGCACCCCCACCGGATCAGCCCACAGATTCACGAACACGTAATCGCTATCCAGGTCGCCATACTCGGTATGCAGATAATCGCAGTACAGTCGGATCAGTTGGCCCGGCGCCGGAACTTGACGGGAGCCAGACTTCGCCCGCGCCCCGTTAGCGTTGTTACGGCCCACCACCGACACCACGCACGACGCAGCGTCGATGTCCTCATGGCGCAATCCCAGAGCTTCGCCAATGCGCAATCCGGTCTCGGCCAGCAAGGTGAACAACAACCGGTCCCGCAACCGCTGGCACGACCCCAACACCGCTGCGACCTGCTGTTCATCCAGAGTCGACGGCAGCCGCTTGTCGGCACGCAACCGGATCCGTCGCGTCTTTTCCGGTCGAGAACCCAAGTGCGCCAACAAAGGCCGCCACGAACCACCACCGGATCCCCGTCGCTGCCACGTCACCAGCAGATCACCCAGATCTACACCGTGGCGCTGATGGAACTCATAGAACGCCGACACCGCCGACAGCTTCCGATTCACCGTCGCCCCTGAGCACCCCGCAGGCGCCATGGTCGGAAACGCCACCACATTCGGCGCATCCCTGGACTCTGGCCCCAACCTCAGCCAGGCGACGAACCGGCCCACATCCTCCAGGCGTACATTCGACCACCCCAGACCTGACCGGGCGCAAAACGTGAACCAGTCCCGAAGATCATGGGCATACGCACGCACGGTGTTGGCAGATCGTTCCACCGCATGCAGATGAGCCAAGAACGCCTCAACCGGCTCCACAGCGCATGCATCGGCACCCACCACAGTCCACGACTCCGGATCGCCGAACGGCATCACCACCCGTTGGACCACATAACCCGGTGAGGGTGTCATAGACACTAAAGATAACCGGTCCACGACGAAACACGATGAGCCTCAAAGGGTGTGTCGCCTACATCAACGACATGCAGTCAGAAGGCTGGAGATAACGATGTCCTTTTCCTGCTCGGCGACCTGCTTTCGTAACCGCGCCAGCTCGGTGCGCTCGGACGGGGTCAACGGCTCCTCGTTGCGGGCCGCCGCGGCCTCCACGCGACGCCGCTCGTCGGCGACCCACCGCCCCAGCAGGGCCTCGTTGAGACCCAGTTCGCGGGCGACCTCGGCGATGGTGCGCCCGGAATCGATCACCCGATGAGCGGCCTCGACCTTGTACTCGGTCGTAAACGACCGACGGGTTCGGGACATGGTGACATCCTTCCAGCAGGATCATCCAACCTGCTATCTCGATGTCCACCACCCGGGGGGAACCTCACGGGGCCTATCGGGGGTCAAACTGGTTACCAGCGACGCCCACGCCGGGCTGGTGGCCGCCATCGGCGCCACCCTGCCCGGCGCGGCCTGGCAGCGCTGCAGAACCCACTACACAACGAATCTGATGGCGCTGACCCCGAAAGCGTCATGGCCGTGGGTGCGCACCCTGTTGCATTCGGTGTTCGATCAACCTGACGCGGAATCTGTTGCCGCCCAGTATGACCGGATCATCGACGCGCTGTCCGACAAACTTCCCAAGGTGGCCGAGCACCTCGAAGCGGCCCGCCCGGACCTGCTCGCGTTCACCGCGTTCCCCAAGCAGATCTGGCGTCAGATCTGGTCCAACAATCCTCAGGAGCGCCTCAATAAGGAGATCCGCCGCCGCACCGACGTCGTCGGCATCTTCCCCGACCGCGACGCCCTCATCCGCCTCGTCGGCGCCGTGCTGGCCGAGCAACACGACGAATGGGCCGAATCCCGGCGTTACCTCGGCCTCGACGTGCTGAGCAAATCACGCACCGTCAACAATACCCCGACCGAACAGGAGGCCACCCCCGCAGCACTGACCGCCTGAACCATCACCTCGAAGAATCACACGACGAGGTCGTACACCACGTCCCTGGACTTGACCCCACTCTACTGGACGCAACCCACGTTGCCGCAGAGTACGACCGGCAGAGGATTTCGCATCCAGTCCTCACCCGAAGTCGCAAGGCGACAACAATTATGAGCCTGTCAACCAGGGAGTCCAGCCTCGGGCCGCTCGGGTGGGTCAGGTCAACGTCCACGGTTCGGCAGGACGTTTCCGCATACGCTGGCGATTGAGGTTGGGGCCCTCAGCTGCTCCCGCCGATGAACTCCCGGTCGGGAAGCGTCACCGGTTCAGTGGTGAGCACGCAGTGGGTCCGCTCGAAGATCGTCACCATGCACTTGTTGCAGTGCGTGCACAGCGAAGCGGCATCCCGGTCCTGCCGAATTCGGTTGAGCAGCGATGGGTCCCGCAGCAGTGCACGTGCCATGGCCACGAATTCGAAACCTTCACGCATCGCCATGTCCATGGTGGCTTTGGTGGTGATGCCGCCGAGCAGGATCAACGGCATCGACAGCTCGCGACGGAACTGGCGGGCGTGGTCGAGCAGATAGGCGTCCTGGTACGGGTAGCGCCGTAGGAAGGGCCGCCCGGCGGTCCTCAACGCCCAGCTCAGCGGCGGCTGGAAGGTCCGCGCGAACTCGCTGCGTGGCGCATCGCCGCGGAAGTAGAACATCGGGTTGAGCAGTGAACTGCCCACGGTCAGCTCAAGCGCGTCGAGGGCACCGTCGTCCTGCAGCCACCGCCCGACCTGCAGACTCTCCTCGAGCCGCAACCCGCCGGCGACACCGTCGTCCATGCTGAGCTTGGCGATCACCGCGACTCGGTCTCCCACCGCTTCTCGCACGGCGATCGCGATCCGCCGAGCCAGCCGGGCACGGTTGACCAGACTTCCGCCGTAGTCGTCCCTGCGCCGGTTGAGCAGTGGACTGAGGAACGCACTCACCAGATAGTTGTGCGCGAAATGCAGTTCGACCCCGTCGAAGCCGGCCTCGACGGCCACTGCCGCCGCTCGGGCATGGTCGGCGACCACCCGTGACAGTGCCGCGGAGTCGGGCCTTCGGGTGGCCCGCATGGCCAGCGGGCTGAACATGCGGCTCGGTGATATTGCGGCAACGCCGTTGGAGGCCGCGTTGGCGACGGGTCCCGCGTGACCCAACTGCGCGCACACTTTCGCGCCCTCGGCGTGGATGGCGTCGGTGAGCCGGGTCAGGTCTGGGACGATGTCCGGTCGCATCACGATCTGATCGCGTGCGGTGCGTCCCTCGGGGGCGACCGCACAGTACGCGACGGTGGTCATGCCCACCCCTCCGGCAGCCGGCGCGCGGTGGTAGGCGATCAAGTCGTCGGTGACTGCTCCTGCAGGACTGCGCGCCTCGAACGTCGCCGCCTTGATCACCCGGTTGCGCAGCGTGATCGGCCCGAGCGTCGCGGGCGCGAACACGTCGGTGGCTGGGCCGCTCATCGGTTCACCGCCGGTGCCGACAGCCCTGCCGAGACCACCGTGCACAGCGTGTCCACTTGTCGGCCGGTCAATCTCCTATCCCCGGCGAGTGGATCACCGAACTGCACGAAGATGAGTTCGAAGGCGAGCATCCAGCGGTGTTTCGCCTCGGCAGGGGACAGGCCGGGCACGTTGCGCTGCAACAACTCTGCCCACGGTGTGAGGGAAAACCATCGTTGTGTCCAGTTCAGCTCCCGCCGAGACAGCAGCAGTCGCGACAGCAGGTTCAGGTAGAGGCGCCCGGCCGGGTCGGCGGCCAGCACCACCAGCGGGTCGACGACGACCCGGACCGCATCGGGGACCGTCAACTGTTCGGCGTCGTCGCGGTCGGCCAAGGTCACCTTCCACAGCGGTCCGAGGCGGTCCTCCAGCAGCGCCGACACCAGTCCCACCTTCGAGCCGAAGTGGTAATGCACCGCAGCCGGGTTCACGTTCGCTGCCGTGCAGACCGCCCGAACCGAAACCTCGTCGTATCCCGACTCCAGCAGCAGCCGCTCCGCCACTGTCAACAACCGTTCTCTGGTGCCCGCGTCAACGTTGGCCATGGGCTCATCAAAGCACTGATCGACCGCGGAATCAATCGTTGATTGAAACAGTGATTGAATTCGGGGCGCTATGAGGGTCCGCGGATATGACGGGGTGTGCACGACGCCGGCCGGGTTTCAGTGCACATGAGGGGGACCCGTTTGGTGGTCCAGTTGATCTATCCCCGCTGTTTCGAGCCACGATCATGCGAGTTGAGGGGTCGAGCTGATTGATGTCCAGAGCGTTTCGAACTCTGTGGGGCTGATGTTACCGAGGTAGCTATGGCGGCGTTCGAGGTGTAGAAGTTGTCGATGTAATCGGCCATGGCGGCTGCTAATTCGATGGTGGTGGCCCATTTGCGGGTGTTGAGCAACTCGACCTGTAACCGTGCCCAGAATGACTCCATAGCGGCGTTATCGAAGCAGTCGCCCACGGTCCCGAAAGAGCCGAGCAGGCCCCATCGCCGCATGTTCTCCCCGAAGCTCCAGGAGGTGAACTGCGTGCCGTGATCTGCATGCAGAATTGTTGGCCCCCAACGATTCCTGTTAGAGACGGCCATGTTGACCGCGTTGTTGACCAGTGCGGTGTCAGCGGACGTCGAGAACGTACGGGCCACGATCAAGCGCGAGAAGCAGTCCAGGATCGCGCAACAGTAAACCTTCCCGTCGCGAGCGGGATGTTCGGTGATGTCGGTACACCACAGTTGGTTGGGCATCTCGGCGGTGAAGCGCCGATTCACCAGGTCAACGGGGGTGTCAACCCCAATGAGATTCGGTTTTCGCCGCCCTGGGCGCGGCAGCCCATACAGACCGCGTTCGGACATGATGGAGTTGACCAGCTTGTGATTGACGTTCATCTCGTAGTCGGCCAGCAGCGCAGCGCGGACTCTCTTGCGCCCGTAGGTCCCGCGAGAACGCAGGTGGATCTCGGTGATCGTATCGGCAACAATCAGCCGGCGAACCTCACGATCTGGAACTGGGCGGCGCCGGTGATACTGCAGCAAGGACCGCGTCAATCCAGTTACCCGACATGCAGATCGAGCTGAATGCCCTCGCGCGATCAACTGTTCAGTGATCGCGCGGCGGCGTTTTGGGGGCACCACCGCCTGCTCGTTGAACAACTCACAGGCATCTCTGGTCAAGGCCAGCTCGGCCTCCAGTGCCGCGATGCGTTTACGCGCCGCGGCGAGCTCGTCGGCCTCCACGCTCGGGATGCCGTCGATGACGCCGGCGTCGACTAGGGCTTGGTGTTTCCACCGGAACAGGGTCGCCTGACAAATCCCGGTGTCGACCGAAACGGCCGCCACCGGCTCACCCGACCTCAGCCGCGCAATGATTTGCCGACGCACCGATGTGGAGTACCGACGGGGGCATGTGACCTCCTGATGATCACTCTGCCCCCCAACTCTCATAACAGTGGACCAACAACACGGGTATAGATCAACTGGACCACTACAGGGGGCTCACCTCACTTGCTTTCCTTGCGACGTCGAATATGCAGTAGTCGAATATGCAGGGTTACCAGTAAGCCATTGCATATTATATTGTTGCCCAACGCTTTTCGGTACCGGACAGCCGAGTAGCGTCCTCCCTACCGGTGATGAGGATGGGTGACCGACCGGAGCTCAAGTCGCGGGATTCGCGCGAAGTCGGCTGGATTACATGTGTAGAGCGGCAACGCATGCGCGATCGCGCTCGCCGCGATGAGTGCGTCATACGCGCGCGCCGCGGGCTTACGCCCCGATGCGCGCAGTGCCGCCGCGACGGCGCCAAATGCCCGCGCACAATCACCATCGAACGGAAGAACATCAAAGTCCGCCTCGGCCTGCTGCAGGTGCTGCTGACGGGCACTGCGCTCGATATCGTCGCGCGCTACGTGCGGACCTACGGAAAGCTCGGCGAGCGTTATCGCGCTAATAACCGATTCGTCGGGAAGCTCGGATGGGTCGGAGATCTGGCCGAGGAGGATCACCGTCGAGGTGTCCAGCATCCCCTGGCTCGAAGATTCTGTCACAGCGACGGGTCGATCAGATTGTCGATGTCGCGCCGGAGCGCATCTGGGCTCACCTGCGGAAAATTCTTGCGGCGACGAATGAGTTCGGCTGGGCCGGCGCTGGATCGGGGCAGGGGGCGGAGCTCAGCCACCGGCGCACCGTCGCGAGTGACGACGATGCGTTCGCCGTGCTCAACGCGGCGCAGGACTTCTCCCCCGTTGTTCCGAAGGTCGCGCACCGTCACCGTGTCCATGGGAGCAAGTGTATCACCGGTGAGACAAGGGTGCGAGTTGCGTAGCTGCCCAACCCGCGCCGCGAATATGCAGGAATCGAATATGCAGGGTTACCAGTAAACCTCGCCTTATTGCATTGTGCCCCAGCTGCATTGAGAACAGGCACGATGGCCCAGAGTTTGCAGATCAACGTGGGTCGATTCGCCTCACATGTCTGGTACTGCAAGTCCGTATTTCTTGAGGACCTTGAGCAGTACCGGGTTTTTGCCTGGGTGCAGGACGGGTTGGCCAGCATCGATGCTGATCGCAGCCTGCACGCCGTCGCGCAGCCACACGGTCCAACACTCCCAGTCACTGCCGAGTTTGGAGCCGTAGAGCAGCCCGATCGGGCTGCTCTGATCCTGTAGGCGCGGCCATGCCATCGTTTCGTTTCGGCCAGATGGCTAGTCACGAAGCGATCTTCGCCGCGCAGCTCGGCCACGGTCACCTGCTGCAGTCCCTCCTCGAGCAGTACCGCCGGTCGGTTGCGGTTCAGGTAGGCGATGGTGTTGGAGTGCTCAGCATCGATGAACCAGCTAGCAGTGGGTAGCAGCAGTGGGTAGCAGCATTGTGTAGAGGCGGCGCTTGAGCAGCCAGTCCAGGTCGATTTCGTGCGGGGGTTCCTTGCCGTCCTCGGCAAAGTCGTGCGCGATGAGATCTTGTACGGTTTCGCCTTCGCCGACGTCGTCGAACAACTCGCGGGCCGGGATCGGCTCAGGCTTCTTCAACGGCTGCAGTATCTCGGCGTACATGCCTTCCAAGCTGGAGGCTGCGTAGATGGTGCGCTCCCCTGCCAGGTCCTACCGGTGCCAGGTGGAGCGATCGTCGGATGCATCGGTGGGCCGCAACCTGGGCCTCAGTGGCCCGTACTGTGGATCCGCCAGGCGGTAAACCGTCTGTGCGTTGGCTGGAAGCAATGCCAATTGTGTTGTGCTGCAAATCAGCACGTCGCGCTCCACGACCGGTAAACCCCCTGCACGGTTACCTCAGATTGGAGACCTGATCGTATCCGAGAAGGGAGACAGGTGATTTCCGGGAACTTCTAGTGGTCGACGAACTCTTCGGCGGCCGCCAGGACGTCGGTGAACTGGTCCTCGCGGATCGCCATGTACGGGGGCTTCTCACCGAAGCGCGGGTTAGCCCCGATGAACCACGACCGGGCGATCTTCTCGCCATCGACGTCGGCGATCGTCCACCAGGCTCGATACGCCACTTGCAGTCGAGACAGCGACTCATCGCGAGGCGTAGCGCCGCCGTCAATGGCCCACTTGTAGGGCTGCTTGCGATCACGCACTCCGGCCAACACGGCCACCACGGTCGGCCCCAAGTGGTCCAGAAGTTCACGCACCAATTCTGGCGGGTCAAGGCGCACCGCACGGGCGTGGATGGCCGTTCCGTTCGCTACAGCCATCGTGATCACGTCCCAACTTATTCTGGTGTCTCGAACCTCTTTTTTGCAGGGTCTACACCGTCAAGGGTACAAGAAAGCCACCGAAAAGCAACCAAAAGTCTCAACCGCCGCCTCGAAGCCACGAAAGCGGGGTGGGTCCGCTGGTCACCAGCCCAGGCCTCCCAGACAGGCTCATCAGTCCCAGCGTCGACAGGAAACACCGCGGTCGGGAGTACTTCGCCGGTGTGTCCGCATCCACGGGCGACTCAGCGCCGGGCGAGGCATGTTCTGTGCAGGACAGCTCGATGCGCTGCTCCATGTGGAGAGGAATACGGCGGAATCGAATATGGCGGGTTTCCGGTAATCTTGCAGCAGATTACGCTGCGCCCCAATCGCTCTCGCATAGACCACCATCGTCGGACAGTACTCAGTCGGTGGCCTATCGGTGGCGACTCGAACTGACAGCCGGCTCGGCGGCCTGAGCACTCAACGTGGCCCGACTGCCCGGGAGGCACCACCTGAGTGGACACTATGGACGTGGCCCTTTCTGCAACAGTATTCAAAGTCGAACTTGGCGTCTCCGATATCGATCACGGTTACTACGCCGATCACACGCTGACCGTGGCCCGTCATCCCAGTGAGACCGATGAGCGGATGATAGTGCGGTTGCTGGCTTTTGGGCTTCGCGCGCATCGACTCAGCGACATCGATGGTGAGTTGACGTTCGGGGCGGGCCTGTCCACCCCTGGCGTACCGGACTTGGCGTTCGCCGACTACACGGGCCGGATCCTGGAGTGGATCAACGTCGGCCAGCCCGACGAACGCGCCTTGGGCAAGGCGGCCAGCCAGGCCGACCAGGTGCTGCTCTTCCCGTTCGCCGCCGGCGTGCCCACCTGGTGGCGCACCGTCGGCCCCAAAGTGGCGGGGCTGCAGAATCTGTCGGTGGTGCAGATACCGCACGCATCGGTGCAGCAACTGGCCCGGACTGTCGATCGACGGGTCTCGGCACAGGTGATGGTGATCGAAGGTCAGGTGACGATGACCGTAGGCGGAGTCGACGTCACCTTCACGCCCGAGCTATTGGCGTGAACGTCTGAGCCCGCCAATCGTATTGATAATAGGAACGATGGTCCGGAAGCTCACAGATCCAAGACGATGCGCAGCGCCGCATCAACGCGGCGCATCTCATCGAAGCTGAGGAACCCGACGCTCTTGCCGAGCCGTCCCGGGTCGACCGCTGAGGCCTGCTCGGCAAGCACGCGGGTGTTCACGCCCCCGATTTCAATCTCGGGGCGAAAGCTGGCGGCACGAGCCGATGTGGACGTTGGCGCAACCAGCCAGGTCGACAGGGGCAGATGATCCGACTGGACGACTACGGCGTATCGGGAGCCGGACTGCTCATGACCGCGGCTCCCCCGCCGGGCAGGCAACTTAAAGACCTCACCACGCACGCAGCGTCTCCATGTCGCGCAGTACCCGCATGGCCTCGGCGCGATCGGACTCGTCTTCAGCAAGCGATTCCGCCTCGGCGCGAATCGCTGCGTTGGCTTTCCGTCGTGCCGCATCGATGAGAGCAGATCGAACAGCTGCAGACACGGCCGTGCCATCCTTGGTCAAGACCTCCAACGCCTTCGAGGTGTCTTCGTCCGGACGGAAGGTGATCGTGTCGGCCATAGCGACAGTGTACGACGTTTTGTAAGACAGCCGCTAGGTCTCTTCGGCGAACGCACTCGACGACGACACACCTCCGGTCTATGTCCGGAGAGGAATAGGACGGAATCGAATATGGCGGGTTATCAGTAAAATACGCGGTATTGCACTGCCGGGCAACGGCTCTCGCCTATCGCGCAAGACCGAGGAATGCCATCATCGCTCGCTCGACCTCGACGAGTTGCTCAGCTGTCAGCCGACCGACTCGGGCGTGGAAGTTCGGCCTGCTGATGTCGGCGGCAACTGAATACTGACCACTGCGCGGCAACTGAAAATTGACCAGCTTCCTAGAGACCCTTGGCTATAGGCCAAGGGAGGAAGCGAGTGTTGAACGTGGAGGACTGGGCAGAGATCCGGCGACTGCGCCGGTCGGAGCAGTTGCCGATCGCGGAGATCGCACGGGTGATGGGTATATCGCGGAACACGGTGAAGACGGCGTTGGCCTCAGACGGTGCGCCGAAATATCAGCGGGCGCCGGCGGGGTCGGTGGCTGACGAGGCCGAGCCCAGGATTCGTGAGCTGTTGGCGGCCTTTCCGCGGATGCCGGCGACGGTAATCGCCGAGCGGATCGGCTGGTCGTATTCGATCCGAACATTAAGTGAGCGGGTGCGGGAGTTGCGGCCGGTCTATCTGCCGCCGGACCCGGCATCACGCACGACCTATGTTGCGGGCGAGATCGCGCAATGCGACTTCTGGTTTCCCGATGTGACGGTGCCGGTCGGGTACGGCCAGGTCCGCACGGCCACCGCGCTGCCGGTGTTGACGATGGTGTCGGGATATTCACGGTGGGCGTCAGGGGCCCTAATCCCTACGCGGACCGCTGAAGATCTCTATGCCGGTTGGTGGCAGCATCTTTGGACGCTGGGAGCGGTGCCGCGGGTGTTGGTGTGGGACGGCGAAGGCGCGATCGGGCGGTGGCGGGCACGACGACCTGAACTGACCGCGGCATGCCAGGCGTTTCGCGGCACGCTGGCGACCAAGGTGCTGATCTGCAAACCCCGCGACCCCGAAGCCAAGGGTCTCGTCGAGCGGTTCCACGACTACCTCGAACGCGCGTTCCTACCGGGCCGGGTGTTCAGCTCACCGGCGGACTTCAACACACAACTGCAGGATTGGTTAGTGCGGGCCAATCACCGCCAGCACCGGGCGCTGGGGTGTCGCCCGGCTGATCGGATCGAGGCCGACAAGGCGGCGATGCTGAGCCTACCGCCGGTGCCTCCGGCCCTCGGGTGGCGCCATTCGAGCCGGCTGCCGCGCGATCACTACGTCCGACTCGACGGCAATGACTACTCGGTGCACCCAGCTGCGGTCGGGCGGCGCATCGAGGTCACCGCCGATCTGTCCCGGGTCCGGGTCTGGTGCGACGGCGCCCTGGTCGCCGACCATGTTCGGGTCTGGGCCAAACACCAGACGATTTCCGATCCCGATCACGTCGATGCGGCCAAGCTGCTGCGCCGCAACCGCTTCGAGGTCCTTACCGTGCCAGCCCACGTTGAGGTAGAACAACGCCGGCTCACCGATTACGACGCCGTCCTCGGTCTTGATGGGCCGGTGGCGTGATGGCCACCAAAACGACCATTGGCAGTCGCGACGTGACCGCGGAGCTGGCCTATCTGACCCGGGTCTTGAAAGCGCCGACCCTGCGTGAGGCGATCGACCGGCTCGCCGAGCGTGCCCGCAGCGAGACGTGGAGCTACGAGGAATTCCTGGCAGCGTGTCTGCAGCGGGAAGTGTCTGCCCGTGAGTCCCACGGCGGCGAGGGACGCATCCGGGCCGCCCGGTTTCCGTCCCGCAAATCGTTAGAGGAGTTCGACTTCGACCACGCTCGCGGCCTCAAGCGTGACCTTATCGCCCACCTGGGAACCCTGGATTTCGTGACCGCTAAAGACAACGTGGTGTTCCTGGGTCCACCCGGAACTGGCAAAACCCACCTGGCGATCGGCATTGCGATCCGGGCGTGTCAGGCCGGACATCGGGTCCTGTTCGCCACCGCCAGCCAATGGGTCGACCGCCTGGCCGCCGCTCACCACAGCGGCACCCTGCAAACCGAACTTGTCCGCCTCGCTCGCTACCCACTGCTGGTCATCGACGAAGTGGGCTACATCCCGTTCGAACCCGAAGCCGCCAACCTGTTCTTCCAGCTGGTGTCTTCCCGCTACGAACGCGCCAGCCTGATCGTCACCTCCAACAAGCCCTTCGGACGCTGGGGCGAAGTCTTCGGCGATGACGTCGTCGCGGCCGCCATGATCGACCGCCTCGTCCACCACGCCGAAGTCATCGCGCTCAAAGGAGATAGCTACCGCATCAAAGACCGAGACCTCGGCCGCGTCCCCACCGTCACGGCCGACGACCAATGAACCCAAGCTGGTCAATATTCAATTGCCGACAGCTGGTCAGTTTTCGGTTGCCGTTGACAGCTGACTGTTGTGAGCTTGTCGATCATCACATCACTGTCGTGATCAAGTCCGGATAACCGGCCGTCGCCGCCAGCTATCCGGATGCGCATCAACGGCGCATCCAACAGCGTGCTGGACATCGGAGCAATAGTCACTGAACTCGTGGCATCAAAGAGATCGTCTTGAACAATGACTGCTGGACGCGGTTCGGTCGCGTAGACGCCCGCCGCTACGGTCCAGATCTCCCCTCTGTTCACTCCTCTTCCCACGGCGTCGAGATAGCGTCAATGAAGTCCTGGTCATCGGCGCTTGCGTCCGCTCGTGCAACCAACGAAGCCTGACGATGCGCCTCGGCGGCAAAAGTCTCCGTGCGCACGTCAGGCACCCAGACCTGCATCGACAGTATCGAAAACGAGCAACGGTGTGCGGTAACGGTTTCCGGTTCGGCGCCCGGTATGTTCCAGTATTCCCAGGGCAGGCATGCGCCCTACGACACGCAGCGCCGCCCGATTGGTGAACCGGCGATTGAACCGAGCGACCGAGCGCCCAACGCGCATTGTCGCCTCCTTGTTCAGTCAGTCAGTGTTGCGGCGGCACCACGCGGCGGCCGGGTCGCTGCCGCGGGGATGGCGTTGTCGATGAGGACGGCGGCGATGGCGGCAGCGGTGGCGAAGCCCTCGGCGTTGAGGACGCGGTTGCGCGCCGAGGCACCGTCGAGCAGCAGCGCCAGTTGTTCGCCGAGCAGGTCGGGGTCGGTGGCACCGGCCTCGCGTGCGGTCGCGCTGAGTCGCGCGGCAAAGGCCTTCTTGTAGTCGCGGGCGTGTAGGCGGGCTGGGTGGTCCGGGTCGTTGATCTCGACGGCCGCCGCGATGAACGGGCACAGCGGCCCGTGTATATCGAAGGCGGCAAGGAGCCGTTCGCGGGGTGTGAGGTCGGTGCGGTCGAACACCTCGGGCAGCACGTCGGGATCGAATCGGCGTAGGTGCTCGGCGATCAGCTCGTCCTTGCCACTGAAGTGCTGGTAAAACGTGCGCTTGGACACCTGGGCCACCGCGCAGAGTTGGTCCATGCCGGTGCTGTTGATGCCCTGATCGCGGAACAGCTGTCGTGAAGCGCTCAGGATGCGCTCTCGTGCACCCCTGCCGCGGCGCAGACCCTGCGGCCCCTTCTCGAGCTCCGTCATACGCCCAGCATAACCCAATTGGGTACTGATCGGTGTGCATAGCTTGTCATCGCCGTCATCTTCCGATACCGTACGTACACAGAACGGTATACATAGTCTCAACGAAATGAATGGAGCGGATCATGGGAAAGCTCGATGGCAAGGTCGCGGTGATCACTGGCGGGACGAGTGGTATGGCGCTGGCCGGTGCCAAGTTGTTCGTTGAGGAAGGAGCTCACGTCTTCATCTCGGGCCGACAGAAAGACGCGCTGGATGAGGCCGTCGAGCTGATCGGCCGGAACGTGACGGGCGTGCAGGGCGATTCGGCCGACCTCGACGATCTGGACCGTTTGTTCGACACGGTCAAGCAGGAAAAGGGCTCGATCGACGTGTTGTGGGCAAGTGCCGGGATCGGCGAGCAGGCCATGCTCGGCGAGATCACCGAGGAGCACTTCGATGCCACTTTCGGGCTGAATGCACGCGGCACGCTGTTCACCGTCCAGAAGGCGCTCCCGCTGTTCAACGATGGCGGCTCGATCTTCATGACCGGGTCGAACGCATCGCTGCGGGGCTACCCCGACTGGAGTGTGTACGCAGCGAGCAAGGCTGCGCTGTCTGCCTACGCACGGGTGTGGGTGTCGGAGTTGCGCGACCGCAAGATCCGGGTGAACGTGCTGATCCCCGGTCAGGTCTCCTCGCCGATGCTGGCGAAGGTGATGGACGAGGAGATGAAGGCGCAGTTCGAGTCGGTGATCCCGCGGCGCGAGATGGGCCAACCCGAGGAGATCGCGTCGGCCGCGTTGTTCCTCGCCTCCGACGACTCGAGCTACGTCAATGGCATGGAACTGGTGGTCGACGGCGGCACCACGGTGATCTGACCCCGAGACCTAAGACCCGAAAGCGCCCACGTCGTCAGGGCTTTCAACTTGAACTTCTCTCTTGGCGTGAACCTCGGCTGAGACCCGGGTCGGCTCACCGAGAGGTATGGCTATGTCAGATGTCAACGCAGACCGATAATTTTGCGCCTGGAGAGGATTCACGCCATGAAGCTTGGTTTCGTCATTCCCATTGTCGGGCCAGCTATTACCAGCGCTGTTGGCCTGAGCGCATTCTGCCGAGGGCTCGAGGACCTTGGTTATGACACGTTGTGGGTCGGCGATCGACTGGTCACGCCGGTGAACATGCAGTCCACCTATCCGGGTAAAAAGCCGCCGCCGCAGATGACCCGCTATCTCGATCCGGTGCTGCTGTGGACGGTCGCCGCCACGGCGACCAGCCGGGTGCGACTCAACGCCAGCACGCTCAGCACGTTCTACTACGAGCCAACACATTTGGCCCGCCAGCTGACTACGCTCGACGTGCTCAGCGACGGCCGCCTCGACGTTGGCGTGGGAGTCGGCTGGATGAAGGACGAACATGACATCGCCCGCGGTGCCGACTGGCGCCGCCGCGGGCGGATGCTCGACGACGTGCTGGCGTTCCTGCAGGCATGGTGGACGACCACTCCGGTGTCCTGGGACAGCGAGTTCTTCTCGCTGCCGGCGGTCCATGTCGACCTGCGCCCGGTCCAGGCGGGTGGTCCGCCCATCTGGATCGGCGGTGCCAGCGAGGCCGCGATGCGTCGGGTCGGCCGCATCGGCACCGGCTGGCTCGGGGTCGAGGGTCTGCAGGATCCCGACCGGCTGTGGCCGATTGCGCGCCGTGCGGCGCAAGAAGCCGGCCGCGATCCTGACGCGCTGAAGACGGCCATGCGAATCAGCCTCGAACCCGGAACGTCCGTTGACGCGGTGGTCGACAAGTTCGAACGCTTCGCGGCGGACGGTGTCGACGAGGCGGTCGTAGATGCCATCGCACTGTTCCCCAGCCTTGAGCAGCTGCTCGACTTCGCCGGCCAGGTGATCACCACATGGGGTAGCCGCCCGACGAGTTGACGGGCTTTGGTAGTCACTCCCCCTTCGTGCGTAACTCCCAGGGCTGCATGCCGATTACATCGGCGAGGTTGCGCTGCAGCGCAACCCCGGCCGGCAGTGTGCGGTAGAAGATGCTCACCTCTACGATCTTGCCGCCCGGGTTGAGCAGGACGAAGAAGATGCCGTTGACCGCGGCGTCTCCGACTTGCAGCCGGAAATGTGCGGCGTGGTGAGTCTCGCCGCTGAGAACCTCCAAATAAGTGTCGTCGGAAGAGAGTCCGTTGACGGCCTTTATGGTCTCCGCAGCGATCTCGCGGCCGGTGATCGGCTCATCGCCGAACGGGCCGTAGAGAACCACGTCCTCGGCGAGCAACCGGGTCAGGGTGGCTTTGTCTGCGCCACCGTTAATGCAGTCGACGAAGGACTCCAAGGTTTCGCGGTGCGGGGCGAACGTGGTCATGAGTACTCCTCGTAGTGGGAGAGATTCGGCCGGTTCGCAGCTAGACCGTCAGCCGATCGGAGAAGTAATTGCCGTTGCCCAGATCGGCGAGGAGTCTGGGCTGAGTGGGTTCCCAACCGAGGGTTCGGCGCGTGATGAGGTTGGAGGCCGGAAAGCCCATCGTGACCAGATTCGTAAACATGCCGAAGTATCCCCGCAGCATCAGTTCGTCCGTGGGAATGCTCACCACGGACAGGCCCAGACGGCTGCCAATGGCCTCGGCGATCTCGCGGAACGGGACACCCCCGTCTTCAATCGCGTGCCAATATCTGCCGGCCGCCCCCTTCTCCAGCGCCAAGCGGAACAAGGAACCGACATCCCGGATGTGCACGGCGCCCCACAGGTTCGCACCGTCGCCGGGGTACCCGGCGAAGCCCTTCTCCTTCGCCAGGGCGATCAACCCCGGGAGGAAGCCGGCACGATCGGTCCCGCTGTGCGCGATGGTGGGAAACCGCACGATCGAAGACCGCACTCCCCGCTCGGCGAGGCCGATTACGGCCAGCTCCACGGCGTTACGGAACCGCAGGGTGCCCCGGTACTCATCGCCGCTGGGCAGCGCCGGGTCCTCCTCGGTGGCCGGTCGGCCCAGGGTGCCAAATGATGACGAGGCCATACTGCCCGCCGCGACCAACGGCTTTCCGGTTCCGGCGAGTGCCTCGCCGTACGCGAGAATAATCGGGACCTCCGCGGCGGTCACGGCGTCGATCCCGCCGGTCGGAAGCAGGTCTTGCCGGTGGGCGACGTGGATGACGCCGTCGGAGTCCGCGGCCGCCTCCTTGAGCCCGTCGAGATCCTCGAGGCTGCCGCGACGCACCTTCGCGCCGAGCGCGGACACCGCCGCCGCTGCCGAGTCCGACCGGGCCAGGCCGGTGACCTCGTGCCCGGCGGCGATGAGCTCGGGGATGATGTACGAACCGGAATGGCCGGTCCCGCCAGTGACGAAAACGCGCATGTGACTGTCCTTTTCAGGGTAGGCGAGCTCAGCTGAGAACGTTGACGCCGAGGAAGAAGTCGGTGTGCTTGATGGAGTGGTTGATAAGGCTTATCTCCAGCAGGCCGGCGTTCTCAAGTGCCCGCGCCATCGGCAGCGGCCCGGCGTCCAGCGGACGCAGTCCCAGGCTCTCGATGAACTCCGACACGTCTGCCTTGGCCGCCGCGTCGTCCCCGGCGATGAACACGTCGACCGGGCGACCGTCGGCCAGAACATTGGCGAACAAGGTGTTGAACGCCTTGACGACATGCGCGCCGGCGGGGGCGGCCTTGGCGATCTCCTGGGCGCCGGAACTGCCCTCGGGGGTGACAAAACCCGTCAAGTCGGGGCTGACCGGGTTGGTGATATCGACGACGATCTTGCCGCGCAAAGTCTCCCCGTACTCGCTGAGTACCGCCGCTGCGCTGGTGTACGGCACGGCGAGGATCACGATGTCCCCGGCCGGGGCGATACCGGCCGTCCCGACAGTGGCGCCGTCGAGCGCGGCGGCCAGTTCCATGGCTTTGACCAGGTCGCGCCCGATGATCTCGACGGTGTTGCCGCCGGCGAGCGCCCGGCCGGCCATCGTGCTGGCCATGTTCCCCAGGCCGATGATGCTGATGCTGCTCATGAGGTATCCCGTCTCGGTTGGTGAATCAAAAAGGTTGACGCCTCAACCTTAGATTGATTTGGGTGATGAGTCAACCAATTGGCGTAACATGAGGTCGGTGGAACCGAACTGGCTGAACCCCCGTGAAGACCGTGCCTGGCGAGCGTTCATAGACGCGCATCAACAGATCGAAGTCCACCTGAGTCGACGACTGCAGGAATCGGGCCTGTCCGGGGCCGACTACTCGGTCCTGGCGGTGCTCTCGACTCTCGACGGAGACCGCATGTCCGCCCGCCACCTGAGCCACGCACTGGGCTGGGAGAAGAGTCGTCTCTCCCATCAGGTGCGGCGCATGCAGAAGGACGGGCTGATCAGCCGCGAGCCCAACCCCGACGACGCCCGAAGCACCATGGTCTGCCTGCTGCCGGCTGGCCGCGCCGCGATCGAGAGGGCCGCACCCGGGCATGTGGAGGACGTCCGCCGGAACTTCGTCGACCTGTTCACCCCGGCTGAGCTCGACATGCTCGCCACCCTCAATGAACGAGTCCTGCAGCACCTGAACATCAATCACGAGTCGACCTGACGGTTACCCAGAGTCACGACCTGCGCGGTAACGCTCTTCCATCATCAATGTCAGACCCCAGTGCAATGCTGATGTCATGTCCTCGATCGCGACCACAGCCGGCACCCCAGCGGGTCCGGGCGCACGTCTCGATGTGCTCTTCGAGGAACTTTCCGAGTTATCCGGTCAGCGCAACGCGATCGATGGCCGCGTCGTCGAGATCGTTGCCGAGATCGAACGCGACCAACTGTGGGGTGCTACGGGTGCCCGGTCTGTCGCTGCGCTGGTGGCCTGGAAGACCGGTTCGTCACCGAGCAACGCCCACGCGATCGCGACCGTGGCACACCGGCTCGAGTCGTTTCCCCACTGCGCCGACGGGATGCGGGAGGGCCGCTTGTCGCTGGATCAGGTTGGAGTTATCGCGCAGCGAGCAGCCGATGGATCCGACGAGCACTATGCGCAGTTGGCCGGTGTTGCCACCGTCAGCCAGCTGCGCACCGCGATCAAGCTGGAGCCACGTCCCGAACCCGATCCGCGGCCCCAACCACAGCCCACGATCACCAAGACCAGCAATGCCGAGTTTGATTTCTGGCGCATCGCGCTCCCGCACGCCGAATCGGCGACGTTCGAAGCCGCGCTGCAATCGCATCACGACGCCCTCATCACCGAGTGGAAACACGACCGCGACGAAAGCGGCGGCACACGTGATCAACAGCCCCCGTTGCCGACACGCCCCGATGCGTTCATGCGGCTGATAGAGAGCGCATGGGATGCCGAGGTGCAGCGTCGGCCGCACGGCCAGCGCACCACCGTGGTCGTGCACGTGGATGTCGAGCAGCAGATCGGCGCCCTGCATCTGGGCCCCCTGCTGTCAGAGGCCGAGCGGCAGTACCTGACCTGCGACGCCACGTGTGAGGTGTGGTTCGAGCGCCAAGGTGAGGTCATCGGTTGTGGTCGATCGACCCGCACGATCGGACGTCGGCTCCGCCGCGCACTCGAGCACCGCCACCCCAGCTGCGCGGTTCCCGGCTGCGCAGCCACCCGCGGACTGCACGCCCATCACATCCAGCACTGGGAAGACGGCGGCGCGACCGAGCTGAGCAACCTGGTGCTGCTGTGTCCCTATCATCACCGGCTGCATCATCGCGGCATCATCACCATCACCGGCCCAGCCGGTCACCTCGTCGTGACCGATGACGATGGCAAGGAACTGCATCCCGGATCACTGGCCCGACCACCCACCAGCCCGCCGCCCACGGTTGCGCCCTACCCCGGACCGACCGGTGAACGAGCCGACTGGTGGTGGTACCAGCCGTATCAACCGCAAGCGCCTCCAACGGTCAACTAAAGGATTCAGAGCGGTCCAGTCAGTGCGCAATCGCCATCAGGCGCACAGGTATTGCCGGTTGAGCATGCAGTTCACCGGTGGCGAGTACGGCCCGTTCAGCACGCCCCGGAAACCGCCGTTGGCTGAACCACCCGGCGCGATGATGCGATTCCAATTGGAGGGTCCAAGGACATAATGCGTACCCGACCGCGCAAAGGTGCTGTTCCAGCTGTGCGAGATGGACTCCCCCACCGGCAAGTCGAATTCAAGCCGCCAATCGGTCAGCGGAACGGCACTTCGATTGGTGATGACGAAGCGCGCGATGAAGCCGGTCTGCCACGTCGAGGTCACCGAGAGCGTCGCGCCGGCCGCGGCCGCATGAGCCACGACGGTGGTGGCCAGTCCGAGGATGACAACCATCAATGCCGACACGGCGAGGTGAAGCGCGGTGGGGGCGCGCTTCACGAAACTGTCCAGTGCGGCCATAGCAGCCGACACTAAAACCACCCGGGCGATTTCGGCCGTCGCCGCGCGGCGACGCTGCCAGACGTTGTCCCAACCGAAATCGTCATGACATTTTCGCCCGGTGCTCCGGCGTTCGGTCGCCGGAACGACGGCGTCCCCGCCCGCACGCCCATCGCACACTGGTCTGACCACTTGACCTCTGGCCAGCGATCTGGCAAGTTGACCGTATGGCTCTGCGGCAGGTGCCTCGACGCTCGGTCCCCGAGCACGTCTTCGAGCAGATCATGTCCGAGGTGCTCAGCGGTGAAATGGCGCCCGGCGAAGTGCTGCCCAATGAGCGCCGGCTTGCCGAGGTTCTCGGTGTGTCGCGGCCGGCGGTGCGAGAGGCACTCGGCCGCCTCAACGCCGCCGGACTGATCGAGATTCGGCACGGCGATGCCACCACTGTGCGGGACTATCGCCGTCACGCGGGACTGGACCTACTGCCCCGCTTGCTGCTCCGCGGCGATGAGTTGGACCTGAGGGTCGTGCGCAGCATCTTGGAGGCCCGGCTGCACAACGGCCCCAAGGTCGCCGAACTGGCTGCAGGACGCAGCGGCCGGCACGCGGCCGCGATACTCGACGGTGCCGTGGCCGCGTTGGCCGCCGAAGAGGACCCGGTGCAGCGTCAGCGTGCGGCCCTGGCGTTCTGGGACCACGTCGTCGATGCCGCCGACTCCATCGTCTTCCGGCTGATGTTCAACACACTGCGGGCCGCCTACGAACCGGCCCTGGAAGCCCTCGCCACCGTGATGGCCGCCGAGGTCAGTCGCCCGGAGCCCTACCAGCAGGTGGCGCAGGCGATCGCCGCCGGCGACCCGATGAAGGCCAGGAGCGCTGCGATCGAACTACTCGAGCCGGCTACCCACGCCCTGCTCAGCGCGCTGGCCGGCTTGGACGAACAGCAATGACGACACAGCTGCGCAGCGGCTTCTCGCTGCCCGACGCGGGCCGGGAGTTTTGGCGTCACCCCTCCCCCTGGTGGCTGGCACTGACGTTCATCGGGGCGCTGACCGCCCGGGTCGCCGTCGGCGACTGGCAGCTTACCGACCTCGTTCTCCCAGCGCTCATGATCGTCGCTTTTCCGGTGTTCGAGTGGGTCGTCCACGTCGTCATCCTGCATTGGCGGCCCCGCTCCGCCGGCCGCTTCACCCTGGATCCGTTGCTGGCGCGCAAACACCGTGAGCATCACCATGACCCGCGGAAGATCGAGCTCATCTTCATACCGCGACAAACATTGCGCTGGCTGATCCCGGCTGCTGTCGCTGTACCGTTGCTGACCTTCGGCCGACTCGGCCTCGGGCTGACGTCAGTGGTCTTCTTGGCCGGCGTCGGATTGGTCTACGAGTGGACGCATTACCTCATCCACACCGACTACAAGCCGAAAACCACTGCATATCGCGCGATTTGGCGCAATCACCGGCGGCACCACTTCAAGAACGAAAACTACTGGTTCACCATCACCACCACCGGCACCGCCGATCGCCTGCTCGGCACGCACCCGGATCAGTCCGCGGTGCCGACGTCCCCGACGGCCAAGAATCTGCACGGCGCGACCCGCTGATCCCCCGGCCCCGCGGGTATCGGAGACGCTACGGTTGCCTCACGTCGAAACCACATCGCCGACCACGAGGGAGCACCGACATGCTGAAGTACGAGATCCACGGCACTGGTGAACCGTTGGTACTCGTCCACGGCATCACCCATCGCCGGCAGGCGTGGTACCCGGTGCTCGAGCACCTGACCGACCATCGCACCGTGCTGCTGTTCGACCTGCCCGGGCACGGCGAGTCCCACGACCTGGTGGTCCGTGACGGCGACGTGCAAGCAACCTTGCGTACCGAGCTGGTGGAGCTCTTGGACCAGCTGGGTCTGGAGCGCCCGCACATCGCCGGGAATTCTCTCGGCGGCCGGATCGCGCTGGAGGCCGCCGCGGATGAGCTGGTCGCGAGCGCGACCGTGCTGTCGCCCGCGGCGTATTGGCACAATTCCATCGATTTCGCCTATGTCCGTCTCGTCTTCTGGTGTCTGACCACCAGCGCCCGAATGGTGGCGCCCGTGGTGCCGAAGCTCGCACGTTCCGCGCGGGCCCGCCGGATGATGGGCGCGGTGGTCTCGGCCCACCCGGAGCGGATCCCTGCCGACGAGTTCGTCTCCGACCTCACCGGTATGCGGCGGGCAATTCCCGCGATGAAGGAGATCTTCCCGGCTGCCGAAGTGTTCAGCCGTGAGATTCCGGTGGAGATCCCGGTGACCGTCGCATGGGCCGCGCGTGACCGGATCCTGCTGCCCTACCAAGCGCGTATCGCCGAGCGGCGGCTCCCGCAGGCCCGCCACATCCGGCTGCCCGGGTGTGGCCACGTGCCGATGGCCGATGATCCCGAGCTCGTCGCACGAGTACTGCTCGACGGCAGCACGCCCAGCACCCAGGCCGAAGCCTCGTAACAGCCGCCGGTATGCCCTGAGACAGGCCCGCGGTTCGCGCTGCGAGTGCTTGAATGAGCCGTGGCCAACCGCATCCAGTCCCTGCTCGGCGTCGAGTACCCCGTCGTCCAGGCGCCGATGACCTACATCGCCCGCGCCGAACTCGCCGCCGCGGTGTCGGAGGCAGGCGGGCTCGGCGTGATCGAGACCCTCACTCCCGAGGGGCGTACCGACCTGCAGCGGGTGCGCGATCTCACCGACAAGCCGGTGGCGGCCAACCTCATGATCCAGGGCTGGAAGAAGGACCCGTCGATCGTGGAGGCATTCGCCGAAGCCGGTGTGCGCCATGTCTTCACCTCAGCCGGTGACCCGGCGCTGTTCACTACGCGGTTGCACGACGCCGGCATGACGGTGGTGCATGTTGTCGGATCACTCAAGGGCGCGCAGAAAGCGGCCGACGCCGGTGTCGACGCGCTGGTGGTCGAGGGCGTCGAGGGCGGCGGTTTCAAGTCACTGCTCGGCGCCTCGACGATGGTGCTGCTCCCCCTGGTGGCCGAGAATGTGGACCTGCCGATCATTGCCGCGGGTGGCATGTGCGATGCGCGGTCGGCCGCGGCGTCGCTGGTGTTGGGCGCCGAGGGAGTGCAGATGGGTACCCGGATGCTGGCCAGCCATGAGTCCGCAGTGCACACGAATTTCAAGGATGCGATCGTGGCCGCAAACGACTCCGGGACAGTACTTCTCGATATTCCAGGCAACCCGACCATGCGGGTATTGCGGACCGGGCTGGCGGCCCGCGTTGCGGCACACGATCCCGCCGCCCAGCTGCTGGGAAAGATCACTGAGCTGTACTTCGGCGGCGACATGGACGCCAGTGTCGCCAACACGGGTCAAGTGTCGTCCCGGATTGTCGAACTGTTGCCGGTGGCCGAGATCATTCGCCGGACATGGGACGAAATCGAAGCTGTGCTCAACGAGGCGCGGTCGCGGACCGGATCGTGACCGCGCCGGCTTCGCGACGCGGCACCGCGATCTCCCGAGTGCAGCTGTTCACTGCGCTCGGGGTGATCGCAGTCCCGGCCTTCGGCTGGTTCGCTCGCGATTGGTCCGGGGCGACGACCCTGGTGGTGTACTGGTTCGAGACCGTCGCGATGTGCCTGTTCGTGGTGGCTCGCATCGCTGTGCACCGGCGCTGGACCCCCACGTATGGCCACTTCCGCTATCGGGCGGCTCAAGCCAGCGGCTTGGGCACTTCTTCGTTCTTAGCCGGCTTTGCCACCGTCAGCCTCGCCTTCTGCGCCGCGCACGGGATCTTCCTCGGCGCCATTCTCGCTCTCCTTGCTCACAACGATGCGCCCGCGTTTGCCCTCCTCAAGCTCGATTGGCACAGCGTCGGATGGGGATGTCTGTGCGTATTGCTGTTTCTGGCACTGGATTTCATCCTCGATCTGGTCGATCTGCGCCGCTGGTCCTTCCGAGACGTCGAGCGCACCGCCAATATCGGGCTGGGCCGGATCATGGTCGTCCATCTGACGTTGCTGCTCGGCTTAGCCGGGATCGCCGCAACGGATGCTCCCAGCACGCTGTTCGGGGTATTCGTTGTGCTCAAGACGCTCGCCTCGCTCAGCGCCGTGGTTCCCCAATGGGAGCCGGATCGTCCGCCGCGCTGGCTCAGCACCCTGATGGACAGGATGCCGAACGTGCATCCGGGAGAACGCTTCGAGGATTTCTGGGTCCAGGATCAGGCCCGCGAGCGGGACCGGCAACACCGCAACGAGCAGCCGTGGCGGACGGCCCGGTCGGGACCGGACGAGCGGCCGATTCCGAAGTATCACCCAGGCGTCGAGCAGCCACCGGCAGAGACATGACAAGCAGCGATCAGACGTTGGCACGCCGACTCGGCACCGGCGATGCGGTCGTGATCGGGCTGGGATCGATGATCGGCGCCGGGATCTTCGTCACGCTGGGCCCTGCTGCCCGGGTGGCGGGTGGCGGGCTGTTGATCGGGTTGGCGGTGGCGGCATTGGTGGCCTACTGCAACGCGACGTCTTCGGCGCGGTTGGCGGCCCGCTACCCGGCCTCGGGCGGCAGCTACCTCTACGGGCGAAAACGCCTCGGTGATTTCTGGGGCTACCTGGCGGGATGGGCCTTCGTGGTGGGCAAAACCGCCTCGTGCGCGGCGATGGCGCTGGCGGTCGGGGCGTATGTGTGGCCGGCGCACGCCCATGCGATCGCGGTGGCGGCGGTGCTTGCGGTGACGGCGGTGAACTACACCGGGGTGCAGAAGTCAGCGCGGCTCACGCGCGTGATCGTCGTCTTCGTGATGGTGGTGCTGGGCGCGGTGGTCGGCACATCGTTGTGCGCCGACGGGTCGGCCGTCTCTCGCATCGATCTGACGGACGCCCCGGTGGGTGGTGTGCTGCAGTCGGCGGGGCTGCTGTTTTTCGCTTTCGCTGGATACGCCCGCATCGCCACCCTCGGTGAGGAAGTCCGCGACCCCGCTCGCGTCATCCCCCGTGCGATCCCGCTCGCCTTGGGTATCACGTTGGCGGTCTACGCCGTCGTGGCGGTGGCCGTGATGGCGGCATTGGGGCCGCTGCGCCTGGCGGATTCGGTGGCCCCTTTGGCGGAGGCGGCGCAGGCCGCGGGGGCGAATTGGCTGGTGCCGGTGGTACGTGTGGGCGCGGCGGTCGCGGCGCTGGGTTCGCTGGTGGCGCTGTTGTTGGGGGTGTCTCGCACCACGTTGGCCATGGCACGTGACCGCCACCTGCCGCACGTATTGGCCGCGGTGCACCCGAGATTTCAGGTACCACACCGGGCCGAACTGTTGGTGGGCGTAACAGTAGCGGTGTTGGCGGCCACCGCTGATCTGCGCAGTGCGATCGGCTTCTCGTCCTTTGCCGTGCTGATCTACTACACAATCGCGAACGCATCAGCGTTGACGCTGCGCCCCGAGGAAGGGCGCCCGGCTCCCCCGATCCCGGTTCTGGGAGTGTTGGGGTGCATGGCTTTGGCGTTCGCCCTCCCGCTGGCCTCCACGGTGGCAGGCGCCGCGGTAATCGGTTGCGGCGCCGCGGTTTACGGTCTGCGCCGCGCCTGGAGCGCGTGCCGGCGGCGACGCTCCGCGCCCACGCGATGACAGATCCCGGCCGTAGCTCTACCCGCTCGAAATTCGTCGCGCGATCTCGCCATACCGCTCGAAGCGTTCAGGGTCGCCGAGGGCGTTGTACAAGACCAGGCGAGTCGCCACTCCCCCGTATGTGCTGATCAGATTGTCTGCCAACTCATCCCACGTCGATTCGGTCGCAAAGACGGCTAGGTGCTCGTCGGTGATCTGCGCCGCCATGCCCGCGAAGTCGCCGGCCTTCTGTTTCTCGCGGATACGCGCGGTCGTGCCCTCGAAGCCGGCCTCATCCCAAATGAAGGCGTAGTTCGGCGTGCTCCCGTAGAAGCTCATGCTGGCCCGCACGAGCTCTCGTTCCTTGTGCCGCTCTTCGTCGCTGTCGCCGACGATGGTCATCGCGGGAACGATGATGGCGATGTCAGACGGTGAGCGGCCCGCCTTCGCGGCACCTTCGGCCACCTTCGGCACAACATGACGCGCGAGATAGCCGGGCTCGCCGAGCGGATGGACATGCACGCCGTCAGCCACTTCGCCTGCCATGCGCAGCATCCATGGATTCACCGCTGCGATATCGACTTTGGGATCGGGTGCGTCGATCGGTCCAGGGCTCCACTGTGGGGTGATGAAGTCGAGGTCGTAGAACGGTCCGTGGTGATCCAACGTCCCCGTCCGGAATGCGGCGAAACACGCTTTCACGGCGAGAACGTAGTCGCGCAGACGCGGACCGGGATGTTCGAACGCCGCACCGTAGCGGCGCACCACATGGGTACGGACCTGCGTGCCGAGACCGAGCCGGAATCTTCCGCCGGTGGCCTCCTGCAGTTCCCAGGCTGTTGCCGCCGTGACGAAGGGACTGCGCGGAAAGGCCACCGCGACTCCGGTCGACAACTCGAGACCGGGAGCGGACTGAGATGCGATGGCCGCGTTGAGATATGCCGTGCGAGCGGCTTCGGTGAACAGCAGGCCGGAGAAACCCGCAGCCTGGGTGCGCCGGGCCAATTCGCCGACCTGCCCTAAGTGCTGCGGAATGGTCATGACGTCAACTTGCACGGGGAAATCGTACGCGCAACATCAAGCTGACATGCGGCCTCGAGCCAGGCGAGCTAGCCGGCGATGGCGACCACCGCGGCAGCGGCCGGGTAGATGGTCTCCTCGGCCGTGCGCAGTGACAGTCGCGTCGTCATCGACCTGGGTGCATCGGGCATCCGCACGGCGTCGATGTTGGCTGGGAAAATCGCCGGCATCGGCGTCCACTGTTCCGATCACCTGTAGCGTGACGAGCGTGAATTCCACTCGTTTGCATTCCTTGGTTTCGCTTGCCGCCTGTGCGGCCGCAGTCGTTCTCCCCCTGGCAGGAGCCGGTACGGCGACGGCGGCCCCCTCGTGCCCCACCGCGGCACCGGCGAACGCCGGCGCGCCGGAGTGGACGCTGGACGGGGCGACCGGCAGCGTCGCAGTCACAGGATCCACCGAGGCGGCAGCACCTCGGGTCAACGTGTCGACACCGTTCAGCGTGACCGAGACCCAGGTGCATACGTTGCAGGCCGGCGATGGACCGGTGGTCCCGGGCACGGCCACGGTGTCCGTCTGCTACATGGGCGTCAACGGGCGTGACGGCTCGGTGTTCGACAGCAGCTACAAGCGGGGCGCCCCGGTTGACTTCCCGCTCAACGGAGTCGTGCCCGGATTCCAGAAGGCGATCGCGGGACAGCACGTGGGCTCCACGGTCGGCGTAGCAATGACGTCCGCGGACGGGTATCCCGATGGTCAGCCCAGCGCGGGAATCCGCGCGGGCGACACCCTCGTCTTCGCGATCAAGATCCTCAGCGCCTCAAGCTGATCTCACGTCGTGCGCAACCCGCTCACCGCCGACATCGAGGCTGAACGGGCAGCGCTTGCGGAACCGCTGCTCGCGGCAGGCGCTTCTGCTTCCGCCGGATGCGGTGAGTGGACTGCGCTGGACCTGGCGTCGCATCTGGTAGCCGAGGAACGCCTCGGTGGTCTGACGACCTTCATCGCGCGGTCCCTGGTGGTGCGTGGTGTTTCCTTGGCCCGGCCCGCCGACGTTGGTCGCCACCGCGATTCGCCTTGAGCGCCGCCACGGATTCGCGGCACTGATCGACCGGTTGCGTCGCCCGGTGCCGCGGTCGCTGCTCCGGTCGCGGGTGGCACCGCTGACGTTGTTCGAGTACTGGACTCACCACGACGATCTCACCGGCGCCACCGATGTCACCCATCCGGTGCCGGCAACCCTGAACGAGGTCATTCCCCTGCTGCTGCGCTATCAACTCAAGAAACTGCCCGCCGGCGTCCGGGTGACCGTCAGGACCGAGGATGGCGGACTTCAGTCTTCGGTCGGGCCCGAATCGGGTCCCGAGGTGATCGTCCAGGGGACACCGGCGAACGCGGTGCGGTGGTTGGCTGGGCGACGGGCGCGAGCCGATGTCGCCATCAGGGGCCCCGATGCCCACGTGCAGGCGCTGCGCACGTTCGGGGGCCACGTGTGAGATTGGGCCGCCGCAGGGCAGTTTCTGGACCCGGACACTTCAGGGCATTCAATACCATTGTCCGCCAATTGATTTAATGGCCATTGCCATGGCCCACCACATCCGGTAGCGTGCGCTCATGGCCGATCGAAACCGTCGCTTCCTCCTGCGCGAACGCCCCACCGGCCGCATCGGCCCGGAAACCTTCGAACTCAGCGAGCAGGCGGTCCCGGCTATCGGGGACGGCGAGGCGTTGGTGCGCGTCGACTGGATCTCACTGGACCCGACCAACCGGATCTGGATCAACGACACTCCGTCCTACCTGCCGCCGGTCGGCATCGGCGAGGTCATGCGGGCCGCCGGACTCGGGGAAGTCGTTGCGTCGAACAACCCGAACTATCCGGTTGGTCAGATCGTGCAGGGCTTGACCGGGTGGCAGGATTACGCGGTCGTCTCGGACGCGATGCCGTTGTTCCCGGTCGACGTCGCCGAGGGTGTCTCGCTGAGCGTGTACCTGGGCGCGCTCGGAATGACCGGGCTCACCGCGTGGATCGGGATCCGCGACATCGGCAAGCCGCAGCCGGGTGAGACCGTCGTCGTCTCAGCTGCGGCCGGCGCGGTCGGTTCGGTCGCCGGTCAGCTTGCCAAGGCCCACGGCGCGCGTGTCGTCGGAATTGCCGGCGGGCCGGAGAAGTGTGCACTGCTGACCGATCAGCTCGGCTTCGACGCGGCCGTGGACTACCGCGCCGACGACTGGGCCGCCCAGCTTGCCGCCGCGACCCCCGACGGCATCGATGTCGACTTCGAGAACGTCGGCGGCGACATCATGGATGCGATCTTTGCGCGCGTTAATGTCGGCGCGCGAATCCCGCTGTGCGGGATGATCTCCGGCTACAACTTGAGCGACCCACCGCCCGGGCCGCGCGCATTCGGGAACCTGCTCATCCAGCGCGCAACCCTGCAGGGCTTCATTGTGCTCGATCACTTCCTGCGTGCGCCGGAGGCGAACAGCGAGATCTCCGACCTGATCGTCGCGGGCAAGCTCACGCCGCTCGAGACCGTCGTTGAGGGCTTCGAGCAGCTGCCGACGGCGATCAACATGCTGTTCGACGGGAAGAACGTCGGCAAGCTCGTGGTGAAGACGTCCGGCTAGGTCGTCAGGGGCGACCGTGGCGATGCCGCGCGCGGCAGGGTTCGCCTCGATGGCTGCGGAGATCTCCGCGTTGAAGACCCCACAATCTTCTGTGCTCAACGCACCGGTGCCCGGCTGACCGGCCAAGACGGCGTCGATCCGCCGTCTCGCCGCAAAGAAAAACCTCGACGCAGCGTTTGAGCGGGAATTCACCGGGGAAAACTGCGCTGGACCATTCCGTCGGCGCTGGGGCGCGGTCGAAGCGGTCCTGACGGTGCTGCAACCACGCGACGGGGTGATCCCACCCACGCTGAACTTGAACCATATCGACCCGGAAATCGTATTGGACGTAGTAGCCGGCCAGCCACGGCCCGGCGGCTACCGCTGTGCGATCAGCAATTCGTTCGGGTTCGGCGGCCACAACGTGGCGCTGGCCTTGGGTACCTACGAGAAAGAAGCTGACTTATGCCCAAAGATCTCGAACCGCATTTCGATGACGTGCAAGCCCACTACGACTTGTCCGATGAGTTCTTCCGGCTGTTCTTGGATCCGAGCCAGACCTACAGCTGCGCCTACTTCGAACGCGACGACATGACACTCGAACAGGCCCAGCTCGCCAAAATCGATCTGTCACTGGGCAAGCTGGGCTTGCGGCCGGGGATGACGCTGCTCGACATCGGGTGCGGCTGGGGCGCCACCATGCGCCGCGCCATCGAGAAATACGACGTCCATGTCATCGGTCTGACCCTGAGCAAGAACCAGGCCGTCCATGCCCAGGCGGCCCTGGACGCGATGGACACTTCCCGCCGCCGGCAGGTACTGCTGGAGGGCTGGGAAGGCTTCGACGAACCTGTCGACCGGATCGTCTCCATCGGCGCGTTCGAGCATTTCGGCCACGAGCGCTACGACGACTTCTTCGCCATGGCCTACGAGGTCCTGCCGCCCGAAGGGGTGATGCTGCTGCACACCATCTCCGGATTGACGCTTCCGCAAATGACGGAGCTCGGACTGCCGTTGACCTTCTCAATAGCCCGCTTCATCAAATTCATTGTCACCGAGATCTTCCCGGGCGGGCGGCTACCCACCATCGAAATGGTGCAACAGCACTCTGCGAGCGCGGGGTTCACGCTGACCCGCCGCCAATCCCTGCAGCCGCACTACGCCCGAACCCTCGACTGTTGGTCAGGCGCGTTGGAAGCTCACCGCGAGGAGGCCCTCGCGATCCAGTCCCAGGAGGTCTATGCCCGCTACATGCATTACCTGACCGGCTGCGCCAACGCATTCCGCGACGGCTACATCGACGTCAACCAGTTCACCCTGCAGAAATAGGACTGACCATGACCGAGGCACCGAGCGACACCGGGCGAATGCGGCCGCACTTCGAAGACATTCAGGCCCACTACGATTTGTCCGACGACTTCTTCAGCCTGTTCCAGGACCCGACCCGCACCTACAGCTGCGCCTACTTCGAAGAACCTGGCCTGTCGTTGGAGGACGCGCAGATCGCCAAGATCGACCTCAATCTCGACAAGCTGAACCTGCTGCCCGGGATGACACTGCTCGACATCGGCTGCGGCTGGGGCGCCACCATGAAACGTGCCGTCGAGAAATACGACGTCAACGTCATCGGCCTGACCTTGTCGAGAAACCAGCGCGCCTATACGCAGCAAGTAGTCGACGCCGTGGACTCCGATCGCGACCGCCAGGTATTGCTGCACGGCTGGGAGGAATTCAGTCTCCCGGTCGATCGCATCGTGTCCATCGAGGCGTTCGAGCACTTCGGGCATGAGCGCTACAACGAGTTTTTCGCCAGATGCTTCGACATCCTGCCCGACGACGGCCGGATGGCGATCCAGAGCAGCGTCAGCTACCACCCCTACGACCTGAACGCCCGCGGCAAGAAGATCACCTTCGAAACCGCGCGTTTCATCAAGTTCATGGTCACAGAGATCTTCCCCGGCGGCCGACTGCCCACCACCGACATGATGGTTCAGCACGGCGAGAACGCCGGATTCGTCGTCCCGGAAGCCATCTCGTTGCGGCCGCACTACATCAAGACCCTGCAGATCTGGGGCGACGCCCTCGAAGCCCACAAGGACAAGGCCATCGCGATCCAGTCCGAAGAGGTCTACGCGCGCTACATGAAGTACCTACGGGGCTGCCAGCACTACTTCGCCGACGAGATGCTCGACGTCAGCCTGGTCAGCTATCGCAAACCCACCGCCGGTTGAGGCCGACGACCACACGGTAGCGTGACCCAGATGAATTCCTCCCGTGTGCTTGTCGTGGGGCTCGCCGCCGGTGCCGTGTCGTTGGCGATGACGCTCGCCGGGTGTGGTGGCTCCGACACCGACACATCCTCGACGCAGACGTCCTCGGTCACCGACCTGTTCATGCCGCCCACCGCCGAGACGGTAACCGCCTGCCCCTCGTCGGCCCCGGCTGAGGACGCCGCCGCCGACTGGACCCTGACCGGGGCCACCGGCAGCGTCGCGGTGACGGGCTCCACCGACAGCGCCGCGCCGCGCGTCGCCGTGCAAGCGCCGTTCAAGGTGGCCCAGACCGAGGTCCACACGTTGCACGCCGGCGAAGGGCGGGTCGTCGCCGACAATGCGACGGTATCGGTCTGCTACATGGGCGTTAACGGACGTGACGGGTCGGTGTTCGACAGCAGCTACGAACGAGGCGAACCGGTCGAGTTCGGACTCGACCGGGTCGTGCCGGGCTTCCAGAAAGCCATTGCGGGCCAGAAGGTCGGGTCGACGGTAGCGGTTGCGATGATCCCGGCCGACGGCTATCCCGAAGGGCAGCCGGCCGCCGGCATCCAGCCCGGCGACACGCTCGTCTTCGCGATCAAGATCCTCAACGCGACACGCTGAGCCGCGTCACAGACGCGGCCGAGCCGGGGCATCTCACTGCGGATGTGTGGCCAGGTATTCGCTGACCGGGATCCGTGTGCTCGAGGTATATCCGATCGGCAGCAGCAGATCCCCGGCGGTGGTGCGGTAGTAGGTGTCCCAGCGGTAGTAGCCGGCGAACCCTGCCGGGTCGCCTCCGATGACCGCGGCGTAGTCGTTGACCGCCCGCACGTAGTGGTCGGAATGGTTGTACCCCCAGATCGCCTTGTCCCGATTGGTGGCAAAACCGTTGGCGGCCAACAGTCGACCGGCCGCCATGATGCTGTCCCGCGGTGAGTGGATGTCTCCCCCGTTGCCGTAGGCGGCAAAGGTCGAGGGCAGGAACTGCATCGGGCCCTGCGCGGCGTCATCGCTGACACCGTTGATGCGGCCGAAGCCGGTCTCGACGAAGTTGATCGCCGCCAGGTAGTTCCACGGCACCCCGGATGCGGCCTCGGCGGCGCGGTAGCTGGCCACCAACTCGTTCGCCGGTACCGGTGGCACCACCCGCCAGGGCGGCATGGTGTCTTTCGGGTCGGTGAGCGCCATGAGTTGCCGGCGGGCGTCGATGTTGCGGTCGTAGACCTCGAGCAGCGCCGGCGGGATCTGCGGGCGGGCGATCGCGTCCCACTCGGGGTGCGCGCCCAGGGTGCGGTAGGCGACCTGCTGGCGTCGGGCCGCGGCCGCCAGCACCTGCTCCGGCGACGACGGGTTGCGCAGCGCCTGATCGGCGGAGACCAGATCGGTGGCCAGCGCGCCTGCATCGGCACCCGGCGCCGCGCCGACTGGAGCCCCCGCCGCCATCGCCAAGACGAGGGCCAGCACCGGGGCGAGGACAACGCGCAGTAACCGAACAGCCATACCGATCATCTTCGCCCCTGCGCCGGTCGAAACGTCGCAAGCGGGCCGGCCGGAGCGTTCCCGGCTGACTAGAACACGTTCCGCTCCTACTCGGACGGAAAGTCATACGTGCTGGTCACCATCGTCTGGAGCCAACTACGTGCTGTTACATTGGGGGCCGATCAGCCCATTTCATCGAGGAGACAGCGCGTGACTGCCACCAGTGTGACCACCGACATCATCGTCGTCGGATTCGGCGCAGCCGGTACCTCCGCCGCGATCACGGCGAGCGAACTGGGCGCCGAGGTCATTGCCGTGGATCGCGCCAATGGCGGCGGCGCCACCGCGATCTCCGGAGGCATCATCTACGCCGGAGGCGGGACGTCGGTCCAAAAGGACGCCGGCGTCGAGGACACCCCCGAGCAGATGCTGGACTATCTGCGTCTGGAGGTCGGTGATGCGGTCAGCCCGGAAACGCTGCGGCGGTTCGTCGACACCAGCCCGGAGATGATCGAGTGGTTGCAACGCCACGGAGTGCCGTTCAACGCGGGTCTGTGCCCGTACAAGACCTCGTTTCCGAACAACCGCTACTACCTGTATCACTCGGGTAGCGAGAACGCCGGGGCGTTCCGCGCCCACACTCCACCGGTGCAACGCGGCCACCGGGCCTACGGCCGGGGCACCTCGGGGAAGAAGATCTATGCGCCGCTGGCTGAATCAGCAGGCAAGCTCGGCGTGGACTTCCGGCCGCACACAGGCGTCACCGAGTTGCTGCAGGACTCATCGGGGCGGGTGATCGGGGTGCGGGCCCTGACAATGGGCCAGGCGCCGCGGCGCATCCAGCGGCGTTACGCGCGGCTGGCCGCGGTCTCGTCGAAGCCCGGCGTCTACTACCCGCCACTGCGCGCCGCGATGGATCGTCGGCTGAACAAGTTGGAGCGCCGTTACGCCCGGCCCATCGAGATCATCGCGCGACGCGGGGTGATCATCTGCGCCGGCGGCTTCATCGCCAACACCGAGTGGCGCAAGCGCTACGCACCGGAATTCAACGGCGGGCTGCCGCTGGGCACCAGCGGAGACGATGGCAGCGGTATTGCGCTGGCCCAGAGCGCCGGCGCGGTGACCGACCGGATGGACAACGTCTCGGCGTGGCGGTTCATCACCCCACCGAGCGCGTTCATCTCCTCGATCGTCGTCGATGAGAAGGGCGGCAGGGTGATCGACGAGACCCGCTACGGTGCGGCCCTGGGTCAGGCGTTGGTGAAGGATCACGGCAGCAACGGCTGGATTCTGGCCGATGCCACTCTGATGTCGGAGGCCCGGCGCCAGCTGCTCACCCAGACCCTGTGGTTTCAGCGCGCCCAGGCCGCCGCACTGATGTTGACCGGCGCGGCGCGCGGAAAGACGTTGGCGGAGGTCGCCCGGTCCGCCGGCATCGACCCCGACGGCCTGCAGGCCACCGTCGCCGCGCACAACGACGCGATCGACTCCGGAACCGAGGATCCGGTCGGCAAGCCGGCCGACTTCCGCCGTCGTATCGACCGGGCGCCGTTCACCCTCTTGGACATCTCGGTGCGGCCCAACGTCTTGCTGCCGACCCCGATGCTGACCCTGGGCGGGGTGCGCGTCGCCGAGGACACCGGAGCGGTCGTCGACGCCGACGGCACACCGATTCCCGGGCTCTACAGCGCCGGTCGCACCGCCATCGGCATCGCGTCGCGGTCGTATGTCAGCGGGTTGTCGATCGCCGACTGCGTGTTCGCCGGTCGCCGCGCCGGAGCCAGCGCGGCCGGTCAGCTTCCCGACTGAGCGCTATCGCGGCGTCTCGTCGATCAGGTCCCGAAATCGCCTGGCGGGGTATGTGTTGGCTCCAGCGTCAAGGACCCGGCCGAGCAGGGCGATATCGGACGTCACGACGGTGACGTCTTGCGGCTGCTGGTCGGCGCGCACTATCCGGATGATCTCGTCGTCGGCGGAGTTCGCGCCGGCTCGCGCAGCCGCGGCGATCTCGATCATCTTCGAGCTGATCGGCGGGGACGGCGGCCTTTCGAACACCACGGTGACGCGCCGGTCTTCCGCTGCCGCCCACTGTTCGACCTGTCGGGTCAACCGGAGCATCGCGGCGTGGCGGTCCTTCCACCAGCCGTCCGGGCGAGAACCGATCACGTTCATCGCGTCGACGACCCACCGCATCCTTCCGACGGTACGGTGCAGCCATGAGTCTGCGCCACGACGATGCAGTGGGGGCACCCCCAGCCGCGGAGCGGCGAGGGGGACGCCAGCGATGAGGAGGAGTGGCGCCATGAACACAGTCACCTATGAGTGCAACGACCACGTCGCCACGATCACCCTGAACCGGCCCGAAGCCCGCAACGCCATCAACGGGGCGATGCGCACCGATCTCAACGCGGCCTGGGAGCGGTTCCGTGCCGAGGAGGACGCCTGGGTGGGGATCCTGACCGCCAACGGGGAGGTCTTCTGCGCCGGAGCCGACCTCGCCGATTCCGAAGGCGCAGTGGGCACGTTCGCCGGCACCTTCTGGGAGAAGCCCACCATCAACTCCTTCGAGTCCGGCATGGAGCTTTTCAAGCCGACCATCGCCGCGGTGCACGGCCCGTGCGTCGGCTACGGGCTGACCGGATTGTTGTTCTGCGACTTCGTGATCGCCAGCACCGAGGCGGTGTTCCGCTTCCCCGAGGTCCTGCTCGGAGTGCCGACCATCGTCGGCGCCATCCGGCTACCGCAACGGGTCGGCTGGGCCAACGCGATGGAGCTGCTGTTGACCGGCGAACCGATGACCGCGCAGCGGGCCAAGGACATCGGGCTGGTGTGGAAGGTGGTCGAACCGGCCGACCTGCAGGAGACGGCGCGGTCCTGGGCGCGCACGCTCACCAAGGCCGCTCCCCTGGCCCAGCGTGCCACCAAAGAGGTGGCGTGGCGCAGCGCCGACATGAGCTGGATCGACGCCGTCCGATTCGGCGAGACCATGCGCAAAGTGACCGGGGCGACCGACGACGTCGTCGAGGGACTGCAGTCCTGGCGCCAGAAGCGACCGCCGCGCTGGCAAGGCCGCTGACCTCAGAACGCGGCGGGTACCTGCGCCGCCGGCTCGGGTGCCTCCGGCAGGATCGGCGGGACCGTCGCCGCGGCCGCGACACATAGGTAGGCCACCGTGAAGCAGGCGACCGTGTACCACAGACTTCCCACCGGGTCGCCGTTGGCGGTCAGCCCTCCCACCGCATCGAGGTGGGCCGGCAGCGCCGTCAGCCACAGCACCGCCATGACCGACAGATAACCCGCCGCATAGCGGACCATCAGCGGATTGTCGTGGCGGTCGCCGATGATCAGGTTCAACCGCAGCCGCCGCCACTGCATGACCAGCACCGGCACGGCGACCGCCACGATGACCAGAAGCTCTGCGACATAGGCGATCCCCATCAGCCTGCCGTTGGTGGCGGCACCGAGAAGTGTTGCCGGCAGCGGCAGGATGCCCGTCCCCAGCGATGCCAACACTCCGATGACGATGGTCCGCCACACCACCTGCGGCCCGCTGAATCGCCTTCCCGCGTCGACGTGGCGCCCCACCAGCAGTTGCACGCAGAACGCCAGCGACGCCGGCCACAACGCCGCGAACACCACCACGCTGCCCATCGGCACCGAGGTGAACATCGGCTGGTTCAGCGGGTTGTCCACCGACCACTCCCACCAGCGCAGCTGCGGACCGAGGTGATCGAAGATCTCGTAGAAGGCGTGGTGGACGAAGCCCACGCACACGGCGCCGACGACGACGCCGTAGCGGCGGAACACCCCCAGGATCCGGACGATCTCGAAGGCAACGGTCGCCATCATCGGGTAGATCGCGATGATGTACAGCGGCAGCCGGCCCCACAGGAAAGCGACGCTGAACACGTTGTGCGCGAACATGGTGTCGACATGCTCGGCGATCCCGAACGCGGCCGGGAAGTACAGCGGCGGCTCGATGATCAGCAGGTAGGCGATCGCCCCGAACCACAGCGCGAGGTTGGTGGCATCCCCGTGGCGCCGGAACCGGTTGATCGCGTAGACCAGTGCCAGCACCGCCCCGATGATCACGGTGATCTCCAGCACCGGCAGTGTCGCGTTCTCCAGGTGCAGCGGGTTGCGGAACTCCACCAGCCCGCCGGCCTCCGAACACGAGAAGCCCAGCGACTCGGCGAGACGCTCGAAAGTCGGTGCACACGACATCAGGCGCTCTTCTCCTCGGCGGTGTACCACTTGGTCACGTCGTAGCCCTGGTCGTATCGGGCGAACCACTCCTGCGCCAAGGTGGGGATCTTCTCGTGCGCCGGTTTGTGATTGGGCAGCTGACTGCGCACGATCCCGTTCACGGCGGTGAGCAGCTCACCTTTGGGCAGATGTTTGAAGGCGTCCACTACCGGCCCTTGATCGGCCGGCCAGCCGAACGGAAGGCGTCGTCGCCACGACTGCTTGCCCCGGTAGGTGGTGAACATGGACAGCGCATCGACTTTGCGGTCCTCCAGCGGGATGTGCTTGTTGAATCCCAGGCACGCCACCTTGATCACGCTCATCACGTGTTTGAAGATCGACGGCGCCATCCGCATCCGGTACCACGGATCGTTGATGACGTGGTCGTAGATGATCAACGCGGAGCTGCGGTGCTCGACCTCTTCGACGAAGTGCCACAGGAACAGTGACGCGACCCGGTCGTCCCCCGGGGCGAACAGCGTGTCGTCGTGGTCGAGCATCAGTTTGAAGACCGGGGTGAACGTCGCTTCCAGGTCGGCGGTGTAGGCCAGCCGATAGTCCAATGACTTCTCGGCGGTCATGGCGTCGAACATCGCATTGCACTCGTCGACGGTCTCCTTCAGCGCCGGGTAGGCCTTGAGCAGCGCCCGCGCATGGCCGCGGTGGGCCATCGAATGCTGGCCCTCCTGGCGGACGAAGGCGTCGGCCTCCTCGGCGACCACCGGGTCGGTGATCAGCGGCATGGCCTCGGCGATCATGCTGCCGATCATCTTCTCGAACCCGATGGCCAGAAGCGACACCGCATTGGCCATCGACGAGAACGCCGGGTTGGCCTCGTTCCACAGGAAGGGAACGGGATGTTCGGCGAATGCGAACCGCAACTTGCGCACGATCAGGTCGGTCATGGCCACCTCGACTATCAACATACAAAGGAACGTCTTCGCGTATGATTGTTCGATGCGTCACGGTTGTCAAGAAGAGCACTGATGGCACGCCGACGTGGCTGGGGCGGCAACCCGCCCCACAGCGACGAAGAGGCCGGCCGGCGGATCATCGCCGCGGCCGTCGACCTGGTCGCCGAGACGGGATCGGCGGTGTCGCTCGCCGACGTCGCCAGCTCACTGGGCGTCATCCGACAGACGGTGTATCGCTACTTCCCCACCGCCGACGCCCTGATGCGCGCCGTGGCCATCGCCTCGGTCGACGGCTTCCTCAACCGGCTTACCGAACACGTGCGGGGCATTCATGATCCGGCCGACGCACTCACCGAAGGCACCCTCTACACCCTGGACGCGGTGGCTCACTCCCCCCATCTGGGCGCGATGCTGTCCTCCTCGTCGCCGCACGCCCAGGAGATGGCCTCCGAGGAGGCCCGGGCTTTCGGGATGCGGATGATCGAGCGTTTCGACGTCGACTGGGAATTGCACGGCTACGACGAGGCGAGCCTGCGCGAACTCGTCGAGTTCACCTTGCGGGTCATGCTGTCGTTCGTCGTGGCACCCAACGATCCCGATCGCCCCGCCGACGGCCTGCGCCGGTTTCTGCGGCGCTGGCTGGGCGAAGCCGTCGCGGCCCAGCAGCAACACTCCGTCAACTAGGTCAACCAGCCCTCGGGCACACCCCGGAAGTTCTGTCGGAATATTTTTATACCCCCCGGGGTATATATTGGTCGAAAGACTCCGACAGAGGGAAGCCACAATGCGTGCGACGTTGAAACGGGCCTGGGTGCCTCTGACCGTGGCGTCGGCGGCGGTTGCCGGAACCGTGGCCGTGGTCAACCTGCGCGGCGCATTCGGCTCCGATGAGATCTTCGGCTGGGACGGCAGCGGTTCCCAGGTGATCGAATCGATCAACGAAAAGCAGGTCGTGTACCAGGTTTTCGGACCCGAGGGCGCCACCGGCGGTGTGAGCTACCTCAACGAGCAGACCCAGCCCGAGGGGGCCTCGTTCACCGGATTGCCGTGGAGCTACATGATCACCACCACGAGCCCGGCCGTGATCGGCAACGTGGTGGCTCAGGGCGACGGCGACCGGATCGGCTGCCGGATCACGGTCAACGGTGAGATCAAAGATGAGCAGGTCGCGACCGGGCATCATGCCCAGGTCTTCTGTCTGGTGAAAGCGGCATGAGCGGCCACGGCAACCCCCGCCCGGTGTACATGCGGTTGGTCCGCCGGCTGGCGTGGCCGCTGATCATCGGCTGGCTGCTACTGACCGTGGGCCTCAATGTGCTGGTCCCGCCGATCGAATCGGTCGCCCGCGACCATGCGGTCACGATGTCTCCGCAGGACGCCCCGTCGATGATCGCCGCCAAACACATCGGCAAGACGTTCGACGAATTCGACTCCGACTCCATGGTGATGCTGGTCCTCGAGGGCGACACCGAACTCGGCCCGGATGCGCACCGCTACTACGACGGCCTGGTCGCGAAACTCTCCGCCGATCACGACCACGTCCAGCACATCGCCGACCTGTGGGGCGACCCGATCACCGCGGCCGGTGTGCAGAGCAGCGACGGGCGCGCCGCCTACGCGCAGATCAACACCTCCGGCGACCAGGGCAGCACCCTGGGCAACGAATCGGTCGACGCGGTGCGCACCATCGTCGCCGCGGTGCCACCGCCGGCCGGTGTGCGGGCCTACGTCACCGGACAGGCCGCGCTCACCACCGACATGACCGAAGCCGCCGACAAGAGCATGCTCAAAATGATGGCCGTCACCGGTCTGGTCATCATCGTCATGCTGGCGATCGTCTACCGCTCGGCGGCCACCGTGGCGCTGGCCCTGGTGATGGTCGGCTTCGAGATGGGCACCGCACGAGGCCTCGTCGCGCTACTCGGCGATGCGGGGCTGCTGGGATTCTCGACGTTCGTGGTCGCGATGCTGTCCTCGCTGGCGATCGCCGCCGGGACCGACTACGCCATCTTCCTGATCGGTCGCTACCACGAAGCCCGCAACGCCGGCGAAGACCGCGAAACCGCTTGGTACTCCATGTTCCGCGGCACCTGGCATGTGATCTTGGGCTCGGGACTGACCATCGCCGGGGCCTCCCTGTGCCTGCATTTCGCCCGGCTGTCCTATTTCAAGGCACTTGGCATCCCCTCGGCCCTGGGCCTGCTGGTGGTGATCGCCGGCGCGCTCACCGTCGCTCCGGCCGTTGTCGCGGTCGCCGCCCCCGCCCTCGATCCCAAACGAGTGGAAGGACGCGGCTGGCGGCGCATCGGCACCACCAACGTCCGCTGGCCGGGACCGGTGTTCGTTGCGGCGCTGCTGGTCACGCTGGCCGGCATGCTCGTGCTGCCCACCATGAAGATCAGCTACAACGACCGCCACTACATCCCGGCCGGCCTGCCGGCGAACGTCGGCTACGACGCCGCCGAACGCCATTTCAGCGCCGCGCGGATGAACCCCGACGTGCTGATGGTCGAAGCCGACCACGACCTGCGCAATCCCGCCGACATGATCATCTTGGACCGGATCGCCAAGAACATGTTCCGCTCCCACGGCGTGGAACGGGTGCAGAGCATCACCCGGCCGTTGGGCAGCCCCATCGACCACACCTCGATTCCCTTCCAGCTCAGCATGCAGGCCGTCCCGATCACCGAGAATCTGCAGTTCATGACCGATCGGATGTCGGACATGATCAGGATGAGCGACGACCTCGGCGCCACCATCGACTCCATGGTGCGGCTGCGGGACCTGGTCGGCCACATGGACGCCACCACCGCCAAGATGACCGCCGACATGGTGACAATCCAGCAGACCGTCGACGAGATCCGGGACCACATCGCCGATTTCGACGATGTCGCCCGGCCGGTCCGCAACTACTTCTACTGGGAGCAGCACTGCGCGAGCATCCCGGTCTGCCATGCCGTCCGGTCGGTCTTCGACGCCTACGACGGGATGGACAAGTTCAGCGAGAACATGCAGCCACTACTGGCCGACATGGCCGAGATGAACGCGGTGATGCCGCAGCTCGTCGGGCAGTTCGACCCGATGATCGCAGTCGCGCAGTCCATGCGGGGCAGCCTGCTCTCGATGCATGCGAGTTTCTCGGGACTGATCAACCAGATGGCGCGGATGACCGACACCGCCGCCGAGATGGGCCGGGCGTTCGATGCCTCCAAGGCCGACGACTACTTCTACCTGCCGCCGGAGGCGTTCGACAATCCGGATTTCCAAAAAGGCCTGAAGTTGTTCTTGTCCCCGGACGGCACCGCGGCGCGTTTCATCGTCACCTACGACGCGGATCCGGCTACGCCCAAAGGGATTTCCTTCGTCGAACCGATGCTGACCGCCGCACACGACGCGGTGAAGGGCACGCCGCTGACCGGCGCCACGTTCTATCTCACCGGAACGGCGGCGGTGTACCACGACATCCAGACCGGGTCGCGCTACGACATTCTGATCGTCGGGGTGGCGGCGGTGACGCTGATCTTCATCGTGATGCTGTTGATCACCAGGGCACTGGTGGCCTCGGCGGTGATCGTCGGGACCGTGCTGTTGTCGCTGGGCGCGGCGTTCGGGCTGACGGTGCTGGTCTGGCAGCACCTCCTCGGGCTGGAACTGAACTGGATCGCGCCGGTCTTCGGCGTGATCATCTTGCTGGCGGTGGGATCCGACTACAACCTGCTGCTGGTCTCGCGATTCCAGGAGGAGATCGGTGCCGGGATCAAGACCGGGATCATCCGGTCGATCGGAGGGACCGGGTCGGTGGTCACCGCGGCGGGCCTGGTGTTCGCGTTCACCATGATGTCGATGGCCGCCAGCGACCTGTACTCGATTGGACAGGCCGGCTCCACGATCGGGCTCGGTCTGCTGTTCGACACGCTGATCGTGCGCTCGTTCCTGACCCCCGCGATAGCCGCGCTGCTCGGCCGGTGGTTCTGGTGGCCGCAACGGGTGCGGCTCACCCCACACCCCCGCCCGGCTACTACCCCGCTGCCGGTGACCGCGGGATCACGGTAGGACGAAAGTCGTATTGGGTGGCGGTAGCGCCGAAGCCGTTGCGTGCAGCCAGATTCCCGATCGGCACCATCGGCGGCAGCCCCGACCCGTGTCCCATCCCGGCTGCCGGGCCCGCCACCGGACCGGTGACCGGCAGTGCCGCGGCGGCTGGGCCGGCGGCCGCACCCATACCGGTCCATGCCGGCGGCACCGACAGCGCTCCGATCGAGGCGGCTCGGCCCAGGCCTGCCGTTGCCGCCTGCCCGCCGGTGAAGCCGGTCAGCGTCACCACGCCGGTCCCCGACGTCAGCGCGCCGGCCGCTGCGACCGGCGCCGCGGCCCCCTTGGCTCCGTTGGCACCCCCCATGAGCATCCGCATCAGCATGCTCATCGGCATCATCGCCATGCGCAACGGCATGCTCAGCGAGCTGAGGCTGGACAGCGATGACGCGGAGGCACCCGAGGACGTCTCGGTGGCCGGTGCCGCCAGGCTCTGCAGGGCCGCCGGGGTTGTCGAGATCAGCTGCGGCCCTTGCGTCATCAATGTCTCGGTGTCGGCGCCCGTGGTGGCGGCGGCGGAGTGAGCGACCGAAACGGCCTGGCTGGTCTGACCGGACGGGTCGGTGGTCTGCGGCGGAGAGTTGAACGGCGTGACCTGGGTGGCCGCCGCTGACGCCCCGGCATAGCCATACATCGCCGCGGCGTCTTGAGCCCACATCTGCAGGTACTCCGCCTCGGTGGCCGCGATCGCCGCGGTGTTCTGCCCCAGGAGATTAGTCGCGATCAGCGTCGCCTGAAGGCTGCGATTGGCCGCGATCAGCGAGGGTGGAACCGTTGCCGCGAACGCGGTTTCGTAAGCCCCGACAGCCGCGGACAATTGGGTGGCCGCGTGCTGCGCCTGCGCACCGGTGGTGCTGAGCCAGGTGATGTACGGGCCGGCTGCGGCCGCCATGGCCACCGACGACGGTCCGACCCAGGTTCCACTGGTCAGGCCCGCGATCACCGAGCTGTAGGACGCGGCTGCCGAGTTCAGCTCGCCGGCCAGGTCCTGCCAGGCTGTGGCAGAGGCCAGCAGCGAACCAGGCCCCGCCCCGGCATACATCCGCGCCGAATTGATCTCCGGCGGCAAGGCTCCGAAATCCATTTAGGAAGGCTAGCTAGCTAATTTTGGTGCCCGGCATGTCCCGGCTGTGCGCCCGCTGTGCGGGGCGGCGGCGCCGCCTCGGGGAGGTCAGCGCTGATCCAGCGCGCCCGAAAGGTACTGCTCGCGGCAGGCCGTACGGCCGAGTTTGCCGCTGGTGGTGCGCGGGATCGCCCCGGCCGGTACGAATCGGATGTCGGAGGCGGCCAACCCGTGCACCCGGGTCAACTCCGCGCGGATCGCCGCGATCGCCGGTGCGGGATCCTTGCGGCCGGTGCCGGTGGCGCGCTCGGCGACGATCACCAGTCGGCTGACCGGTTCGGCCGCGACGGTGAACGCCACCGCGTAGCCACTGCGCACCATCGGTGAGGCCTGCGCCACCGTGGCCTCGACATCGTGCGGATAGTGGCTGCGACCGCCGATGTTCATCAAATCCGCCGTCCGGCCGGTCACATAAAGTTCGCCGTCGCGATAGAAGCCCAGATCGCCGGTGCGCAGCCAGTTCCCGTCGATCGGTGCACACTCGGCGTGACTGCCCTGGGCCAGCCGGCGTCGCAGGCGAGCGCCGAAGACCCTCCGGGTCTCATCAGTCCGGCCCCAATAGCCGGCGGTCACGTTGTCGCCATGCAGCCAGATCTCGCCGATGTGGCCGTCGGGCAATTCCTCGCCGGTTTCGCCGTCGACGATCACCGCCCACAGGCTGCGGGCCACCCGACCGCAGGACACCGCGGCCACCGCATCCGGGGCGTCGGGGGCCACCGGCACCGCCCAGCCCGCACCGAGTTGATCGCGGCCCAGGTGCAGCACACTCGCCTCGGCGTCGGGATCGATCGTCGCCACGAACAGGGTGGCCTCGGCGATTCCGTAGGACGGCTTGATCGCGGTGCGCGGCAACCCATACGGGGCGAACGCCTCGTTGAACGCCGTGATGGCCGGCATGCTGACCGGCTCGGATCCGATGATCATCACGACATTCGACAAGTCGATGTCGGCGCCCGGCGCGGGCAGGCCGCGCTGGGCGGTCAGTTCGTAGGCGAAGTTCGGTGCGGCGGTGACCACCCGGCCGCGCCGCGATGCGTCCGACAGGGCGTCGATCCAGCGGTTCGGCCGGCGGATGAACGCGGTCGGCGACATCAGCGTGGAGTGTCCCCCATAGACGGCGGGAAACCCGATCATCGACAGGCCCATGTCATGGTAGAGCGGTAACCAGCTGAGCCCGTGCGTGTTTCGGTCCAGCATGTCGATGGACAGGATCATCTGCAGTAAGTTGATTCCCACCGAACGGTGGGTCACCTGCACACCGATCGGCGGCCGGGTGGCACCCGAGGTGTACTGCAGGTGCGACACGGCGTCAACGTCGATTTCGACGGGCACGAATGCTTCGGCGACCGAGTCCGGGATCTCGTCGATGACGACTACACGCGGCTGCAAAGGCTGCGGCAGCTCCCGCAGAAAGTCTTCGACGATCTCGCGTACCGCCGCGGTGGTCAAGACGGCGGTCGGGCTGGAGTCACGCAGCGCGGTGTCGAGTCGCTCGGCGTGCCCAGGCAGTTCCGGGGCGAACAACGGCACCGCTATGGTGCCGCACTTGATCGCCGCATAAAACCCGGTGACGTAGTCGAGTCCCTGGGGCGCCAAGATCGCCACCCGGTCGCCCGGGGCGGTGACCTCTTGCAGTCGGGCGCCGATGGCCCGCAGTCGCCCGCCGAGTTGTGTCCAGGTCAGTTCGACCGCCCGGCCCTCGAACGGACCGGCGTAGTCGAGGTAGCGAAAGGCCACCGCATCGCCGACGTTGGCGATGTTGCGGTCGATCAGCGAGATCAAGGTGGTATCCGGCGGCAAGATGATGCCCCCGTCGGCGTCCAGGCACTCCTCGATCTGCACCAGGCCCGTCATGCCCCGCAGTCTAAGTGTCCGCGAAACCGCGGCCCGGAAGTATCCGTGGTGCGGCGTGGTTGCAGCTAGATGATGGGTTGAGCAGTCGCGGCCTGTCGCTTCCCGTCTTCTTCTGCCTTGACCGCAAAGGACGCCCACCACGATGGAGTTAGGCATACATTTCGTCGATTTTCAGCCCGGTGACCCGGCCTGGCTCGGACCGGTGCTGGCCGGAGCCGCCGCCGCAGCCGAAGATGCCGGCGCAGCGATGTTCACCATGCAGGACCACTTCTTTCAGATGGAACAACTCGGCCGCGCCCAGGATCCCTTCCTGGAGTGCTACACCGCACTGGGTTATGTCGCCGGTCGGACCCGCAGCATCCCACTCGGTGTGCTGGTGACCGGAGTCACCTACCGCCACCCCGGCGTGCTGGCCAAAACCGCTGCCACATTGGATGCTTTGTCGGGCGGCCGATTCATCTTCGGTCTCGGGACCGGCTGGTACGAGCGCGAACACGCCGGTCTCGGCGTGCCGCTTCCGCCACTGAGCGACCGCTTCGAGATGGTGGAAGAGACGCTGCAGATCTGCAAGCAGATGTGGAGTGCGAACGACGGGCCATACCTCGGCAAGCACTACCAGCTGGCCGAGACCATCTGCGAGCCGCGGCCGACCGCGCAGCCACCGGTGCTGATCGGCGGTGGCGGCGAGAAGAAGACACTGCGACTGGCCGCCCGCTATGCCGACGTGTGGAACCGCAACGGCACCGTGCTGCGACCCGACGACCTGAGCCGCAAAGTCGATGTGCTGCGACGTCATTGCGATGAAATCGGGCGCGACCCGGCTGAGATCCGCAAGACCGTCGGACTGTTCGACGACCCGTTCACCGATCTCGACGGCTATCTGCGGACCGTGGACTACTGCGCCGGCTTGGGTTTCGACCTCGTCCACACCGGACCGCTGCCGGGCAACCCCGACCCAATCGGCTTCGTGCGCCGACTCGGCGACGAGTTGGCACCCAGGTTGGCCCAGATCGGCTGATGCGCCGGCGGCTTCGCTACTCCGCGCTCCCGCCAGGCCGGGTGTTCGCCGCGCAGACAGCAGGCAGGATGAGCGTGTCGATGACGCTCCGGATGAACTTCGCGTCGACGCTTTGACCGTTGATGGCCCGCATCAGGCCCATTCCCGTCAAGGCGTCGGCGATCAGCGACCAGTCCCGATCGGGTGCGAGCTCGCCGCGCGCCACCGCCTGGTGCAGGATGGCCGTCACCGTGCGCCTGCCCTTGAGGATCATCAGGTCGTCGAGGGCTGCGGTGAGATGCTGATCGTGCATCGCCTCCATCGCCACCCGCAGTATCAGATCGTTGGGGATCCGCTCGCTGTCGTTGCGCGCCACACGTTCGACCAGCGCGTCGAAATCGCCGGTAAGGCTGCCGGTGTCCGGGGCATCATCGCCGATCAGGTCTGGCCGCCAGTACACCAGCGCATCGGTGATCAACGCGGCCTTCGACGACCAGCGGCGGTATATCGCTGCCTTGCCGACTCCGGCTCGGGTGGCGACGTCGTTCATATTCGTGCCGTTGTACCCGTTCTCCGTCAACGCGGCCAGCGCGGCATCGAGAATCGCGGAATCACGCGAGCGATCGAGCCGACCGTCGGTGCGTTGGCGCAGTTTCGATCTCGCGACTGCGCTATGGCCGGAACCGGCGACCGACAACTCCATCACCAGCTCTCCTGATCGGTTGGCGCCACTCACGCAGTTGTTGTCGGAATGGGCGCGGTGTCTTCTCCGCCGCGCGCCGGCCTCGGCTCGGGTCCGCTGCCGTCATGCCCGGTGATCTTAAAGGTGTTGAGCGGCCACCAGAACCAACGACCCAACGCCGCAGCAATCGATGGCGTCATGAACGCCCGCACCATCAACGTGTCGATGATCAGGCCGATACCGATGGTCGTACCGAGCTGGCCGACCACGCGCAGGTCGCTGACGATCATCGCCATCATGGTGAAGGCGAACACCAGGCCGGCCGCGGTGACGACGCGTCCGGTAGCCCCCACGCCTCGGATGATGCCCGTGTTGAGCCCGGCGTGTATCTCTTCTTTGAGTCGTGACACCAGCAGCAGGTTGTAGTCCGACCCCACTGCCAGCAGGATCACCATCGACAACGGGATCACGATCCATTGCACGCCCAGGCCCAGGATGTCCTGCCAGAGCAGCACCGATATTCCACACGCAATGCCCAGCGACGCAGCCACAGTGCCGACGATCACGACGGCGGCCACCACGCTGCGGGTGATGATCAGCATGATCGAGAAGATCAGGATCAGCGACGCGATGAGCACAATCATCAGGTCGATTACCACGCCGTCCTGCATGTCGGCGTACAACGATGCAGTACCGGCGATCGAGACCTTCGCGCTGGCCAGCGGGGTGCCCTTGAGCGCGTCCGCGACGACATCCTTGAGGTCGCGGACATGGGCGATTCCCTCCACCGAGGCCGGGTCACCCTGGTGGGTGATGATCATCCGGACCGACTTGTGATCCGGTGACATGAACATCTTGATGCCGCGCTTGAAGTCGGGATTGTCGAACACATCCGGCGGCAGATAGAAGAAGTCATCGCTCTTGGCCTGGTCGAAGTACAGCCCTATCTCGGTGGCGCCCTTGGCCAGTTCCTGTTGTTGGGCCTGGGTGCCGGCCATGGTGCTGTGGGTCGCGATCATCATGTCGTGCATCTTGTTCATCGAGTCGATGTTCTCCCGCAGCACCGGCAGCATCTGCGGCATCAACTCGTCCAAACGGTCGATGTCGATGGTGAGACTCTGGATCTGTTCGGCGAGTTGGTCGATGCCGTCCATGGTGTCGAAGATCGACCGCAGCGACCAGCAGATAGGGATGTCGTAGCAGTGCGGCTCCCAGTAGAAATAGTTGCGGAACACCCGGAAGAAATCATCGAAATCGGCGATGTGGTCGCGCAATTCAGCGGTTGTTGTCGACATCTGGTGCGTCTTGCCCGCCATGCTGTGCGTGGTTTCGCTGGTCTCCTTCATGATCGTGTACATGCGTTCCAGGCTGGCGGCGGTCTTGGCCATCTCGTCGGCCTGTTCGAGCAGCTGCGCGGCGTTGTCGTTGTTGAACTTCGCGGCCTGCAGGGTGCCGGCGTTCTGCGCGCCGAGCAGGAACGGGATGGAGCTGTGCTCGATCGGTGAGCCCAGTGGACGGGTGATGGTCTGCACCCGGTCGATGCCCCGCATGCGAAAGATGTTCTTGGCGACCTTTTCGATCACCAGCATGTCCGAAGGTGTGCGCAGGTCATGGTCGGTCTGCAACATCAGCAGTTCGGGGTTCATCCGGGCCTGGGAGAAATGCCGGTCCGCGACGGCCATTGCCAGGTTGGCGGGCATATCGGCGGGAGTGAATTTCTGGTCGTTGTACTGCGGCACATAGGTCAACAGGCTGACAAACCCCACGACGGCGACCGCGCCGGTCAGCAAGATGATCGGAATGGGCCAGCGAACCGTGCTGGTTCCGACCTTGCGCCAGTTGCGCGTCGAGAGATTCTGTCTGGGGTCGAGCAGTCCGAACTTCGATGCCACGGTGACCACCGCCGGCGCCAACGTCAGTGACGCGACGATGACCACCAGAATCGCGATCGCGCAGGGCGGGCCCATGGTCTGGAAGTAGGGCAGCGTCGTCATGCCGAGGCACATCAAGGCGCCCACAATGGTCAACCCGGACCCCAGGATGACGTGCGAGACGCCGCTGTAGGAAACATAGAACGCCTCTTCGCGATCAAGGCCCTTCGATCTCTCCTCGTGATATCGGCCGAGTAGAAAGATCAGGTAATCCGTTATCGCCGCAATGGACAACATCGTCACCATGCTCACCGCATACGGGGTCAGACCGATGATGTTCACGTTGCCGGCTGCGGCCGTAACACCCATCGCGGCAAACAGTCCCAGCCCGATGACGAACATCGACACCAGCATCGTCACCACCGAGCGGTAGATGGTCAGCAGCATCACGATGATGATGGCGACAGACACCAACTCCAGCCTCGACATGCTTTGATGCCCGGCCACGCTGGTGTCGGCGTTGAGGACCGTGTTGCCCGCAACGTGGGCTTTGATACCCGGTGGCGGGTCAACCGAGGCGACGATGTCACGTACGGCGGCCACCGACTCGTGGCTTTCGGTGGTGCCCTGCGAGCCGTCCAGGAAGATCTGCACGTAGGCGGACTTGCCGTCCACACTCTGTGAGCCCGCCGCGGTAAGCGGGTCACTCCAGAAGTCCTGAACGTTCTGCACGTGCTCGTGGTCGGCCTCGAGCTTGGCGACGATCTCGTCGTAGAACTTGTGCGCGGCATCGCCGAGATGGTCGTCGGACTCCAGCACGACCATCGCCGTGGAGTCCGAATCGTACTGCTGGAATACCTTGCCGATGTTCAGCATCGCCTCGTACGACGGTGCACCCGTGGGGCTGATCGGAACCGACCGGGTCGCTGCGACATTGCCCAGCGATGGGATCACCGTGCCCAGGACGACTGCGAGCAGCACCCAGATGAGGATGATCGGCACCGAGAAGATCCGGACCATCCGGCCTAAGAACGGGCGATGCGGCGTCGTGTCGGTGTCGCTCATACGCTTTTCACCAGGCAGTAGATGAACGGTTTGACGGTGTCGGTGCTGGCCCGGTCATCGCGCACCTTGTCGTCGACCGTCACTCGGCACCGCAGGTCACTGACATTGCGATCGCCTTGAGCGATGATGTTGGCCGACATCGACGGTAGCGTCGTCACGATCGTGAACGACCAAGGCAGCGAGGCATTTTCGATCAGGTTGGGTTGGCCGTTCTCGTCAAGGTAGTTGAGGTTCGCGGTCCCGCCCGTCCCGGTGACCTCGTAGGTGATGTGCTTCGGGTTGAAGTTCTCGGTAATCGCGGAGCCCTCCGCCAAGTTCGGGCCTTGGTGCCCCAGGGATTGGCGAATCCGGACAATCGCATACCCGCCCAGCGCCATGACGACCACCAGCAGCAGCGGAATCCAGAACCGCCTCAACACTCGATACACCCGGCGCGCGCCTCTCCCTCGTTCATCTGGCCCGGAAGCAGGACGGCCCGATTCAGGCGAGACGATGGACTCTCCCACCGACGCGGAACCCGGGTTCCGTCACTGCGACGGTCGTTACCGTACCGCATTTACCAGCAAGGTCCGCACTCCGCGCGCCGGCCGAATCTCCGGGCGCCGCTATCCGTTCACATGGACGCTTCGTGTAGCGCCAGGCTGACGAAGACGTAGCCCATGCAGATCAGCAGGTTCAGCGCGGCGAGCATCAGCCCGGCCACGATGAGCGCGTGAACCAGGCGCCGTCGGTTGCGCTGGGCCCGGGCCATCCGCTGTTCTCGTTGGATCGCGGTCGCGGCGAGCGCGAAGGTGTAGTCGATCGACTCCGCGGACGCCAGCGGCGCGCCGGCCGTCATCGCGCGCAGCCGGGCGGCCGGGATCTGCACCCCGACGCCGGCGAAGCGCCGGCTCATCCGCCGCGCGCCCCAGCGGCCGACCGGACGGCCCAGCGAAGCGCTGCGCTGCGGCGGCTGATCCCAGGGGGTGTCCCACCGGTGCGACCGGGCCGTCATAACTGATCACCATAGCCACGAAAGCGGCCGTATCCACCGGCTTCGCGCAAGTTCTGTGCGGTCGTCGCCGGCGTACGGAAGATGTATGGCAAAACTGCGCTATCGCTCAGCGGGCGGCGGCACAATACGTGGGAGTAACAAACTGAGCCGGGGCGAACAGGAGCGTAATTCCATGACGACCATCGAAACGAACGCGGCGGCGAGCGCACCGGTCCAACCAGACGTCGACGCCGATATCGTGGCGACACAGCAGTACTTCGACAGTCCGCGTTTCGAAGGCATCACCCGCCTCTACTCCGCCCGTCAGGTCGTCGAGCAGCGTGGCACCATCCCGGCGGACTATCCGGTGGCCCGGGAGGCGGCGGCCGCGTTCTACGTCCGGCTGCGTGAGCTGTTCGCCGCCAAGGAGAGCATCACCACGTTCGGGCCGTACTCGCCGGGCCAGGCGGTGGTGATGAAGCGGGTCGGCATCGAGGGCATCTACCTGGGCGGCTGGGCGACGTCGGCGAAGGGTTCCATCAGCGAAGACCCCGGCCCCGACCTGGCCAGCTACCCGCTGAGTCAGGTGCCCGACGAGGCGGCCGGGCTGGTGCGGGCGCTGCTCACCGCTGACCGGAACCAGTACTACCTGCGGTTGCGGATGACCGACGAGCAGCGCGCCGCCACCCCGGCCGTGGACTACCGGCCGTTCATCATCGCGGACGCCGACACCGGGCACGGCGGTGATCCGCACGTGCGCAACCTGATCCGGCGCTTCGTGGAAGCCGGTGTCCCCGGCTATCACATCGAGGATCAGCGGCCCGGCACCAAAAAGTGCGGGCACCAGGGCGGCAAGGTGCTGGTGCCCTCCGACGAACAGATCAAGCGCCTGAACACCGCCCGGTTCCAGTTGGACATGATGGGTGTCCCCGGCATCATCGTGGCGCGCACCGACGCCGAGGCGGCCAACCTGGTCGAGAGTCGCTCCGATGAACGCGACCAGCCGTTCATCCTGGGCACCACCAACCTGAAGATCCCTTCTTACAAGGCCTGTTTCCTGGCGATGACCCGACGTTTTCACTCCTCAGGCATCACCGAGATCAACGGCCATCTGCTCTACGCCCTGCCCGACGGCGAGTACGCCGACGCGGACGCCTGGCTGGAACGCCAGGGCATCACCGCGCTGATCACCGAGGCCGCGCAGGGCTGGCGCAGTGACGGACGGCAATCGGTGGACGCCGTCTTCGACGAGATCGAGTCGAAGTTCGTGGAGGCCTGGCAGAACGATGCCGGGCTGATGACGTTCGGTGACGCCGTCGCCGAGATGCTGGACTTCGCCGAACGCGAGGGCGAACCGAAGGAGATGACCGCAGCGCAGTGGCGGGAATTCGCCGCCACTGCACCGCTGTACACCGCGCGGGCCAAGGCCGCGGAGTTGAATGCCGACCCGGGCTGGGACTGCGATCGGGCGAAAACCTCCGAGGGCTACTTCCAGGTGCGCGGCGGTATCCCGTATGCCATCGCCAAGTCGCTGGCCGCCGCCCCGTTCGCCGACATTCTGTGGATGGAGACCAAGACCGCCGACCTGGCCGACGCCCGGGAATTCGCCGAGGCCATCCACGCGGTGTACCCCGACCAGATGCTGGCCTACAACCTGTCCCCCTCGTTCAACTGGGACACCACCGGTATGACCGACGACGAGATGCGGGCCTTCCCCGCCGAGATCGGCAAGCTGGGCTTCGTCTTCAACTTCATCACCTACGGCGGACACCAGGTCGACGGCGTGGCTTCCGAGGAGTTCGCGGCCACCCTGCTGCAGGACGGCATGCTGGCGCTGGCCCGCCTGCAGCGCAAAATGCGGCTCGTCGAGTCGCCCTACCGGACGCCGCAAACCCTGGTCGGCGGACCGCGCAGCGACGCCGCGCTGGCCGCGTCGTCCGGCCGCACCGCCACCACCAAGGCGATGGGCGCCGGCTCCACCCAGCATCAGCACCTGGTGCAGACCGAGGTGCCCAAGAAGCTGCTGGAGGACTGGCTGGCGTTGTGGAGCGAGCACTACCGACTCGGCGAGAAGCTGCGGGCGCAGCTACGCCCGACCCGTCCCGGATCCGATGTGCTGGAGCTCGGCATCTACGGCGACGGCGACGAGAAGCTCGCCAATGTGATCGTCGACCCGATCAAAGACCGGCATGGCCGCAGCATCCTGACGGTGCGCGACCAGAACACCTTCTCGGAGAAGCTGCGGCAGAAGCGCCTGATGGATCTGACCCACCTGTGGCTGATCCACCGGTTCAAAGCGGCTGCGGTGCATTACGTCACGCCCACCCAGGACAACCTGTACCAGACGGAGAAGATGCAGGAGCACGGCATCTTCAGCAGCGTCAATCAGGAGGTCGGCGAGATCATCGTGGCCGATGTGAACCAGCCACGCATCAACGAACTGTTGGCACCGGACCGGACGGCGTTGGGCAAGCTGATCAGCAAAGACGCCTAGGCTGCCGTGGCGCCATGTCAGCTGCGAGCGGTGGTACGGAAGCGGTCCCGGTAGGCCTTCGGTGACACACCGAATCGGTCGATGAACACCCGCCGGAGCGTCTCGGCGCTGCCGAAGCCCGCCCGGCCGGCGGAGACGGCGACGGAGTGTCCGGCGTCGAGTGCTGCTCGGGCAGCATCGATGCGGACCATTTCGACGTATCGGGCCGGGGTGGTCCCGAGTTCGGACTGGAATAGCCTCGTCAGATGCCGCCGGCTCAAGGCGGCCCGCAGGGCAAGGGAATTCACGCTGTGGTCAGCCGCCGGGTCCGCCGCGATCGCGTCGGTCACCGAGCGCAGCGCAGACTGCGGTGGCGGCCCCGCCTCGACCAACGCCGAGAATTGTGATTGACCGCCCGCCCGCTTGAGATAGACGACTAGCCACCGGGCCACCTCTCGCACCAACTCTGTGCCGTAATCCATTTCGACCAGGGCCAAAGCCAGATCGATACCCGCCGAGACCCCGGCGGAGGTAAAGACGTCACCATCGCGGATGAAGATCGCGTCCGGCTCCACGGTGACGTTCGGGAACGCCCGGGCAAACAATCGGGCTTCGTGCCAGTGCGTGGTGGCACGGCGTCCATCAAGCATTCCGGCCTGGGCGAGAACGAACGAACCCGTGCAGATCGACGCCAGACGCCGGGTCCGGTCCGCCACTGATCTGACGGCTTCAACGAGCCCGGGATCGATCGCGCGCCGGGGCAGGTGGTCACTGCCTGCGACCATGACGGTATCCGCCGATTCGATGGCGGCGATGCTGTCGGTGACGCCCAATCGGGCGCCGATCGAGGTCGTCACGTCGCGACCATCGACCGAAGCGAACCGCACCCGGTAGTCGGCACCGAATCGGTTGGCCTCCACGAAGACTTCCGCGGCCCCTGCGACATCGAGCATCGTCACGTCGTCGAAGACAACGATCACCACCAACCGTGGGCGCCTGACTTCTTCAACCACCCAGCCATTATGTCGTTCGGCAAACACCCACCCCTAGATCTCGTCGCAGCTGGGTGTCGCAATCTGTGGGAAATCGGGCACGATTGACCTCGCGGACAACCTCGGACGACGCGCAGACTGGCCATACCCGACACCGAGGAGGCGCGACCATGGCCGCCCAGTCGATCGAGACGATCGCCGACATCACCATTCCCGACACCACGCTCGCTCGCGAGATCACCGAGTTCGTCCGCGACACCGAAGACGACTTACTGTTCAACCATTCTCGGCGGGTTTTCCTGTTCGGCGCACTACAGGGGCGACGCCGCGGCCTGGACCCAGACCTGGAACTGCTCTACGCCGGAGCCATGTTCCACGATCTGGGTTTGACTCAGCGCTACCGCACTTCGTCAGTGCGTTTCGAGGTCGACGGCGCCAACGCAGCGCGAGACTTCCTGCTCGAACGCGGCGTCGAGGAAGCCGACGCCGGCAAGGTCTGGCTGGCTATCGCCTTGCACACCACCCCGGGAGTGCCCGAATTCCTCGACCCGGAGATTGCCTTGGTCACTGCCGGCGTCGAGACCGACGTGATCGGTATCGGACGCGACGACCTCTCCCCCGCGGACATCACCGCGGTCACGACGGCCCATCCGCGTCCGAACTTCAAGAAGCAGATCCTTGCCGCCTTCAACGAAGGTATGAAGCACCGTCCGCACACCACGTTCGGCACCATGAACGACGACGTCCTGAAGCACTTCGACCCTGACTTCGTGCCGGTCGACTTCGCCGACCTCATCCTCGACAATTCATGGCCCGAGTAGGTGTCGACATGCGATTGGTAGTGGGCATCACCGGAGCCACCGGGGCCGCGCTGGGCGTCCGGTTACTGGAAGCCCTCGGGCAGCTGGGCGTCGAAACGCACTTGTGCTCCGCCGACCGACCGACTGCCCGCAGAACTGGAAGCGCGGATCGCTGTCCGCTGGGACGATTACGCAATCGGCATCCCCTACCTCGATGCCCCAGGCCGCGAGATGCTGACGCTCGAGAAGCTGAGCAGACGAATGCCACATGTGTAGCCGCCGCCGGTGACCGTAGCGCCCGGCAACGGCGGCTAACCGCGGATCGCCGCTACCGTATCGGCCAGTGTTTCCCGCGGGTCGCGGAACACCACGCCGAGATCGCGTTCAGCCGGTGAATCGTCGGAGGCCGGCATCTGGGTGTAGTACTGCATGCCCGCCGCGGTGATCGGCGTGGTGATCGGCAGCACCCGCTCGGCCTGATCCAGCAGGCGCCCGGCCCAGCGCAACGCGACATCGGGCACCGGCACGGCGAGCATGCGCGAGTCCGAGACCGCACCGAGCATTCCGGCCAGTCGCTGCGGCGGTACCCGGTGACCGCCGGCCATATACCGGCGCGGGCCGCGGCCCGGCTCCAACAGTGCGACGTGCAATGCCGCCAGGTCACGGACGTCGACGATCAGCCATGCTGCGCTGCGGCCCGGAATCACCCGCATCTGCAAAGCGGCCCGCACGCCCTCCCCTGCCTCGCCGAACCGGTCGCCGACCGGTGGGCCGAGCACCATGCCGGGGTAGGTGATGTCCACCGGGGCGCCGGCGTCCTGCAGGCCGCGCACATAGCGTTCCTCGCGGGCTTTGGACCGGCCGTAGCCGTCGGATCCGCCCGCTACCGGCAGGTCGGCGTGCAGCGTGCGCAGGCCGGAGCGGAACAGCGCGGTGAAGCTCGAGACGTGGATGATCGGATCCAGGCCCAACTCGACCGCGCCGCCGAGCACGTTGTGGGCGCCGTCGGAATTGGTGGCCATCATCTGTTCGTTCTGGCGCGGGTCGGTGGCAACCAGCGCGGCCGCATGCACGACGGCATCGCAGCCGTCCAGTGCGCGCCGTACCGAGTCGGCGTCGGTGATGTCACCGACGACGTAGTCCGATACGTCCACACCGAGGCGTTCGACGCTGGTGTGCAAGCCCGCGGGTTTGCGAACCAGGAATCGCACGCGGTGCCCGGCGTCACTGATCGCTTTCGCCGTCCAGCCGCCCACGAATCCGGTTCCGCCGGTGATCAACACGCGCATCGCACTCATCCATCGATTGTGCAGTGCCGCGGGGGCGGCCGGGCTGTGTCAGGTCCGCTTGGGCAACTGGCCGGCGATCAGCGGCACGATCTTGTCGGCCATGTAGGCGTGTCCGGCATCGGTGGGATGCACGCCGTCGGGACCGATCAGCTCCGGCCGGCCGACGAACCAGCCTTCGGCGAGTGGGTCGACGAATTCAGCCCCGACGACGCGTGCCTCGGTGCTCAGGATGTCCCGGATCCGCCACACGTTGCCGGGCACGTCGACCGTGGGCCACGGCGGCCCGATCACCAGCATTCGGGCCGACGGTGTGATCCGGCGGGCCAGGCCCAGGGTGTCGGCAACCAAGCGGGTCAGTTGGCCCGGCTCGACATCCTGATCGTTGCGGGAGCCGAAGAACACCACCAGCGCGTCGTCGGGTTGCACCACCCGGGCGGTCAGATCCCCGAAAAGACCACCCTGGTTGCCGCGCACGGCGTAACCGGCGCCGCCCTCGGCCCCCACATCGGCCCTGACATAGGTACCGCGGCCGGCCAGAATCTGCCACGCCCGCTGGGTCCAGTTCGCCGCGCCGCGACCGGTGTCTTCGAACCCGGAGGTGTAGGAGTCGCCGATCACCGCGATTCGGTTCGGCGAGGCACTCAGCGGCACCGTCTCGTAGTGCCGCGCCGAATCGTGATCGCGGGCCAGATAGCCGGTGCCCACCACGATGGCGACGACGACCGTTCCCAGCGCGACGGCAAACGTCATCACCCGGCTCATGGCTCACCTCCCCGATCGGCAGCGCGCACGCCGGCCACGGTCGGCGCGTCAGGACACACTGACTGGAACCGCCGGTGCGGTGCGCTCATCGAGGATGTTATCGACCGGGTCGACGGCCAGCGGGTCGTCCTCCGGCGTCACTTGCGCCGATTCCGCCCGGGCACCGATCATCTTTCGCATCCAGCGACGACCCGGCTCCTCAACGCCGTGAAACAGCAGCACCGACAACAACGTCGCCGCTGCCAACACCCCGCACACCATCCATTTGGCCGCGGTCGCCCCCTCGTCCAACACGATCTCGAATTGTATTGCGGCCCAGTTCCACGCCGTGTGCACCAGCTCGTGGACCATGTACAGACAGAACGAGATCTGTCCCCCGTAGACCATCAGCCGAGTCGACAGCAGCACGGGCAGGCTGCCGGTTCCGACCGCCAGCGCCATCACCAGCGGCACGAACAGCACGTCGACCAGCCCGCCACTGTCGTGGAGCCCGGAGATCGGATGTGCATCGAAGTAGTACAGGACGCCGACGGTCGCGGCGAGGAGCAGCGCGGAGCAGTATCCCGCGGCGCCGCGGGCCCGATCACTGGGCGCTAGCTTGCGTACCGAAGCGCAGGCCAGCGCGCCCGCGGTGAACTGCATGACGATGCGTGGCAACCAGCTCCACGGGGTGTAGAACTGGCCGGTCGCCAGCAACAGCAGCAGCGGCGGCAGCGAGGCGATGATCGCCAGCGCGGCCAGGCCACGCGCCGACGTCGCCCGCATCACCCGGTAGACCACCAGAACCAACACACCGAACAGCAGGTAGGCCAGCCATTCGGCACTGATGGACCAGGCCGGCCCGTCCCAGCTCGACCCGTCGAAGAACGGCTCGAACCACAGCTGCACCAGCAGCACCTGACGCACGTAGCTGGTCGCGGTCAGCCGGCTGAGGTCTTCGGTCGGCACGTGGCCGACGTGCAGGGTGAAGATCACCCACAGCAGCGCCAGGTGCAGCGTGACCAGGTAGATGGGCCAGACCCGGGCCAGCCGCAGCCACAGGAAGTGCACCGTGGCCCGCAGTGAGAACGCCTCCCCCATCCGTTCCAGGTAGTTCCAGGTCAGCACGAATCCGCTGAGGATGAAGAACAGGTCGACGCCCTGGGCTCCGCGGTCGAGCACCGGGGCGAGCGCATCGCTGAAGGCCGGCGACGCCAGTTGCAGCAACGGACGGAAGTGAAACAGCACCACCCACACCGCGGCGATGATGCGAAGCCCGGTGAGGGCTTTGATCTCTCCGCTGCGCACAACACTCTTTCGCCGGTGGGCTCTGCCGTCTTGATGCCTCTGTCGCGGGGACAGCGTAGCGACCGGGTCGCCCCGACCGCGAGCGACCACGCCCGGTGATACTTGAGCGATGCCAGCGGAGTATCGGGTAGGTCGCGGGATCGCCGACATCACCGGCGAGCCGGCCGAATGCGGGATGCTCGGGTACGGGGTGGCCTCCCAGCAGACTTCCGGCCTGCACAACCGGCTGCGCGCCCGGGCTTTCGTGTTCGCCGGCCCGGGCCCGACCCGACTGCTCCTGGTCGTCTGCGAATTGCCGCTGCTGTTGGAAAGCGTGCACCGCGAGGTACTCGGGCGGCTGGCTGCCGGCTACGGGGAGCTGTACTCGTTTCACAACGTGATGCTGACCGCGACGCACACCCATTGCGGCCCCGGAGGGTATGCCGACCACTGGCTCTACAACTCCAACACCGGCGGGTTTCGGCCGCAGACGTTCGCCGCGATCGTCGACGGCATCTGCGAGGCCATCGAGCGCGCGCATGCCGATCTCGCCCCCGCCACCTTGAGCCTTGCCGTCGGCCGCTTGCACGACGCCAGCAGTAACCGCTCACCGTCGGCGTTCGCCCGCAACCCGGAAGCCGAGCGTGCCCACTTCCCCGACGCAATCGACCCGCAGACCACGCTGTTGCGCATCGAACGCGGCGGCCGGCTGGTCGGGGCGGTGAACTGGTTCGCCACCCACGGCACTTCCATGACCAATCGCAACACCTTGATCAGCGGCGACAACAAGGGCTATGCCGCCTACCAGTTGGAGCGTCTCGATCGCGGTGTCGACTACCTGGCGTCCGAACCGCCGGATTTCATCGCGGCATTCGCGCAGACCAACACCGGGGACATGTCGCCGAACCTCAACCACCGTCCCGGCAGTGGCCCCACCGAGGACGAGTTCGAGAACACCCGGATCATCGGGGCACGGCAGGCCGCCGCGGCCGCCGACCTGACGACCGGGCACGGCACCGAGGTCACCGGGGGCCTCGACGCGCTGGCCACCTACGTCGACCTGTCGGATTTCGAGGTCCGGCCCGAATTCACCGGCAACGACCGAACCCATCGCACTGGCCCCGCGTTGGCCGGCGCGGCCGCGCTGGCCGGTACCGATGAGGGCCCAGGCCCGCTGCACACACTGGTCAGGCAGGGCCGCAACCGCATCGTCGACGCGCTGGTCAGCCAGATCGTCTACCGGCTCGCACCGCGGCTGCGTGACGCACACGCGCCCAAGGCGGCGGTGGGCCCGGGCTTCCGGCTGAACAAGATGGTGCCGCTGATGGCCGAGGGCGGCCCGGTCCAGCTGCTGCGCATCGGGCAGCTGTATCTGCTCGGCATCCCCGCCGAAGTGACCATCGTCGCCGGGCTGCGGTTACGCCGCACCGTGGCCGCCATCGTCGGCGCCGAACTGCGTGACGTGCTGGTGGCCGGCTACAGCAACGGCTACCTGCACTACGTCACCACACCGGAGGAGTACGAAGAGCAACGCTACGAGGGCGGCAGCACGATGTTCGGGCGCTGGGAGCTGCCGGCCTTTCAGCAGGTGGCGGCCGGGCTGGCCACCGCGATGCGCGAACGGCGGCCGGCACCGGACGGCAACGCCCCCGCCGAACCGCCCCGCAAGCGGCGGTCACGCCGCCGGGCCGACCCGGATAAGCCGGCCGCCGGCCACCGGTTCGGGGACGTCCTGCAACCGCCGGGGCCCCGCTACCATCCGGGGTCCACCGTGGCGGCGGTGTTCGCCGGCGCCTACCCGAACAACGACCTGCACCGCGGCGGCACCTACCTGCGGGTTGAGCGTGAATTCGACGGTTCCGGGGGTGGCTGGAGCACCGTGGCCGACGACGGTGACTGGTCGACGACGTTTCGTTGGCGGCGGGCCGGCCGGCGCGGGTCGACCATCGCCGTGACCTGGACGGTGCCGGCGGACACCGCCGCCGGGCGCTATCGACTCCGCTATGACGGCGACGCCCGGGGGCGCGACGGACGGATCACCGCGTTCACCGGGGTGACCGAGCCGTTCGATATCTCACCAAAGCGTTAATCGGCCGCCCAAGCTGCCTTAACTTCACCGCATAACGTCGGGAAATGTCACGGTCGATCAATTGCCGACAGTGACCACAACGGAAGCGGGGGCTGGCATGGCTATCACGATCACCGAACGGGGCGCGGCGCGGATCGGACAGCAGGGCAACCCCACCGTGAAGTGCGGCGACGCGCAGATTCGGGCGCACTACCGTCACCTGGCGACCGTGGTCACGATCCGGGGCCGGATCGATGCCACCAACGTTGACCAGCTCAGCGAGCAGGCCCGGCGTTTCGTACTCGCGAAAGAACCGCTGCTGCTCGACTTGAGCGGGGTCACCTCGTTCGCCGCCGCCGGTATCTGGCTGCTGTGCGTCCTCGACGGTGACTGCCGCGCCGCGGGTGTGGAGTGGATGCTCATCGAGGGCCCGGCGGTCAGCGAACTGCTCGGCGATTTCGACGAGGAGGCCAAGTTCCCGATGGCGCGCTCGGTGGAACAGGCGCTGCACGCGCTCGCCGACGGCAATGACCAGCGCCGTCAGATGCTGCTGCCGCTGTTCCAGAAGTCGGCTTGAGATAGTTCGCGGGGTCGCCGCCGCTCTGCGCTGGTGGCCACCGGTCGGTCTGCTGGCAACACTGGCCTTGGGCGCGGCCGTGGGCCGCGGCTCGACACCCCTCGACAGCTGGTTCAGCCGTAGCATCCGCGATGTCCTCGGGTCCCAGCCCCGGTGGCTGCTGATCTTCACCAGCGGCTGGCTGGTGCTCGCGGTACTGGTGGCGTGCGTGACAGTCGCCCTGCACCGGCGGCAGTGGCCGCTGGCGGTCGCGGTGCTGGCCTGCCCGGTGGTGGTGACTGCGGCCACCGCGGCACTCAAACGCATCTTCGACCGCCGCCACGGCCTCTACCTGGAATATCCCAGCGGGCACACCGCTCTGCTGGTCGCAGTGTTGGGAATGATGGTGGTGGTGACCTACGCCTGCAAGAAAGCCCGGCTCTGGGCGCTGGCCGTGGCGACGGTGTTGAGCTTGCTGGGCATGCTCGGGCTGGTGGCCTGCGGTTACCACTTCCTCACCGACACGCTCGGGGCCGCGATGCTTGCCACCGCGCTGGTGTGCGGAACGGCTCGGTTAACGTCTGCGCTGTGATCGTGCTGCTGCCGCCCTCGGAGACCAAACGGGCCGGCGGCGGCGGGCAGCCGTTGCGGCTGGGCGCGCTGGGATCCCCGCAACTCACCGAGCTGCGGGCGACGCTGGTCGACGAGTTGGTCGCCCTGGCCGCGGACCGGGAAGCCAGCCGGCACGCACTGGCGCTCTCGGCCACCCAGGACGGCGAGATCGAGCGCAACGCGGCGTTGCGGACCGCACCGACGGCGCCGGCCATCAACCGCTACACCGGCGTGCTGTACGAGGCGCTCGACGTCGACTCGCTGCGCGGTGCGGCAGCGGCGCGTGCCGCTGCCCGACTGGCGGTGGGTTCCGCGCTGTTCGGGTTGCTGCGGGCGATGGACCCGGTGCCGGCCTACCGCCTCTCGGCGACCTCGAAACTGCCCGGACAACCCGGCCTGGCCAAACGCTGGCGGCCCGTGCTGGAGCCGGTGCTGGCCGAGATCGCCGCCGCCGAACTGGTCGTCGACCTGCGCTCCGGTTCCTATGCGGCGTTGGCCGGAATCCCCGGCGCCGTCCGCGTCGACGTGGTCGCCGAACACCCCGATGGCCGACGGGTCTCCGTCAGCCACTTCAACAAGGCGCACAAGGGCCGGCTGGCCCGGGTGCTGGCGACCACCAGGGCCGAGCCGGATGACGCCGCCGCCGTGGCGGCGACCGCCCGCCGGGCTGGGATGCAGGTGGAACGCGATGACCACCGATTGACCGTCGTGGTTCCCGCCTGAGACGAGACAATGGGCGAATGGCAACGCTGCGAACCTTGATTCTTGCCGCGCTGGTCGCCGGCTGGGTGCCGGTCGGGCCCGCTGCGGCGACTCCGGGCGCGGACGTGCCGCCGCTGCCCGCGCCGGCCCGCGCGGCCGGTTTCGTCGACGTCCGCAGCGCGGTGCCGGACGCGATCATCGATCTGCGGTACGCCACGGCCAACAATTTCACCGGCGTGGCGCTGTACCCGGCTGACGCCCGGTGCCTGGTGCACGAGTCGCTGGCCCCGGGTTTGGCGACGGCAGCCGCGGCGCTGCGCAACCGGGGCCGAACGCTGGTGTTCTGGGACTGCTACCGGCCGCACGACGTGCAGGTCCGGATGTTCGAAGCGGTGCCGAACCCGAACTTTGTGGCCCGCCCGGGTTCACTGGCCCGCAGCCACGAGACCGGGCGGTCCGTCGACGTGACGACCGCCGACCCGCAGCGGCGCCTGGTGCAGATGGGCACCGGTTTCGATGACTTCTCGCCCCGCGCCGCGGCATTCGCCGACGGGATCGGCACCACCGCCGCCGCCGAACGCGCCGCCCTGCGCGACGCGATGAGCGCCGGCGGCCTCGCCGTCTACTCCGGGGAGTGGTGGCACTTCGACGGGCCGGGCGCCGGCGTGGGCCGACCCATCCTCGACGTGGCGGTCAATTAGGACGTGGCGGTCAACTAGGTGGTGGCGCCGCCAGGTGCTGCTCCACCGACTCCACCTTGGCGGTCATGGCATCGACCGCGCCGGGTCGCCAGTCGACCTTGATCACGGTGCTCACCCGCGGTGATCGGGCCGCCACCGCTTCCACCGCCCGTTGCACCACCGCCATTGCCTCGGCCCAGCTGTCGCTTTCGATCACGGTGAACATCGAATCGGTGCGGTTCGGCAGGCCTGACTCGCGAACGACCCGCACCGCCTCTGCGACGATCTCACCGACTCCCTCGCCCACACCGAGCGGCGTGACCGAGAACGCAACCAGCACCGACACCCTGACCACCCCTCCCGGAGTCTCCAGCGCGAGCGTACCTACCATCGAGCCCGTGCGGGTTCTGGTTCAACGGGTCTCCTCGGCGCGGGTCGATGTCGACGGCCGGACGGTCGGCGCGATCGAGGGGCAGGGCCTGCTCGCTCTGGTCGGCGTGACCCACACCGACGATGCCGACAAGGCCAAGCGGCTGGCCGAAAAGCTTTGGCAGTTGCGGATTCTCGATGGCCAACTATCGGCATCCGATGTCGGTGCACCGATTCTGGTGGTCAGCCAGTTCACCCTCTACGCCGACACCGCCAAGGGGCGACGGCCATCCTGGAACGCGGCCGCCCCGGGCGCCGTCGCCGAGCCGCTGGTGGCCGAGTTCGCCGAGTCGCTGCGAAGACTGGGCGCACACGTGGCTACCGGGCAATTCGGGGCGCACATGCAAGTGGAGTTGGTCAACGACGGCCCGGTGACCCTGCTGCTCGAGGTGTAAACGCGAAACCGTGTGTGGCGCCGCACCGTGCCGTTATCGTTGAGTCCATGCCGGAAATCAGCGACGCACAAGCACAACCAATGCCGATGTCGCGCAAAGTACTTTGCGGGGTCTACGCCGCGATCGCCGCCGTGGCGCTGATCGCCACCTGGAGCCAGAATCTGGCCTACCAGAGCGGTACCGCGGATCTGTTCAGCAGCTTCCTGCGCGATACGACGGTCACTCCGGCGTCACGCTCGATCACCGCCGACATCGTGCTGTTCTTCCTCGCCGCGGCGATCCTGATGGTCATCGAGGGGCGAAAGCACGGGGTACGGCTGATCTGGGCCTACATCGTGGGTGGTCTCTTCGTCGCGATCAGCGTCACCTTCCCGCTGTTCTTGATCGCCCGCGAGCTGCGAATCAACGCCACCGCGGGGGCTGCTGCACCGCGCCTGGCCGTCAAGGACACCGTGCTGCTCGGCATCCTCGCAGTACTGTCGGTCGGCATGGTCTTCTGGGTCGACACCCACTAGATCCTGCAGACGATGCTCATCGCATGGGCAGCCCCGAAGCCCCGGTAACCGAGACCGGCGGCAGGTAGGTGCCCACCAGGCTGCGATGCCACCACGCCCGGTCCCGCCGGCGCTCAGCCGGAGTGGCGAAGCGGTAGTCGTAGAGCAGCGCCCGCACGAAGCGCGGAGGCTCGTCGGGAAAGGGGTTGCGGCGCAACAGTCGCAAGGTATCGCGATCATTGCGCAGCAGACGTTGCAGCAGCGCCTCGCGCCACGGCTGCGCGTAGGCCGGCGACAGCGCGGCGAACCACATCAGCCAGTCCAGTCGCAGGTGGTAGGGCGCCCATTGCCTCGGAAGCCGGTCGAGTGCACCGGGTTTGCCCTTGAACTCGTATTCCCGCCAGACCGTCCGGTCGGTGAGTTCAACGTCCGCGGTCCCCTCGATCACCACTTCTCGGCGGGAGCGCCCGACGGTCCCGAACGCCCCGTAGCTGTTGACCAGATGAAACGGGTTGAACGAGGTGTTCATTCGCTGATTACGTGATGCCATGTTGCGCACCGGCCAGTAGCTGAGCACCACCACCGTGACAGCGAAGGCCAGCACCAGGCCGGCGAACCACGCCGGCGATTCCGGTATCGCCGCGGGCTGCAATCCCGGAAACCTTCCGGTGAACCAGGACTGGTCTATCGCGCCGGCGGCCAGGACAATCGTCACCCAATTCAGCCAAGCGAAGTTGCCGGATGCCACCAGCCACAGCTGGGTGACGATGATGATCACCGCCGCGACCCCGGCGATCGGTTGCGGGGCGAACAACCCGAACGGCACCACCAGCTGGGCGACATGGTTACCGGCGGCTTCGATTCGGTGCAGCGGCTTGGGCAGGTGGTGGAAGAACCAGCTCAGCGGACCGGGCATCGGCTGGGTCTCGTGGTGGTAGTACAGACAGGTCAGGTCCCGCCAGCAGGAGTCGCCGCGCAGCTTGATCAGCCCCGCCCCGAACTCGATCCGGAACAGCAGCCACCGGGCCAGCCACAACACCAGCACCGGCGGCGCAACCCGGTCGTTGCCCAAGAACACCGCCAGGAACCCGGCCTCCAGCAAAATCGATTCCCAGCCGAACGAATACCACGTCTGGCCGACGTTGACGATCGACAGGTACATCGCCCACAGCAGCAGCCAGATCGACATCACCGCCCACAGCGGCACCAACTCGCCGGCGCCCACCACCAGCGCCGCCGCCAAACCCGCACCCACCCAACAGATGCCGGCGAAGAATCGATCCGAGTAGTAGAGCGCAAAGATGCTGGGTGTCACACGAAATGACCGTCGGCGCAGGTACCGCGGCACCGGCAACATGCCGTGTTCGCCGATCAGCGCACGGAACTGCCGCGCGGCGGCGACGAACGCGATGACGTAAACCGCGGCGATCCCGCGCTCCAACACCAACCGGCCCAGCCAGTAACCGGATCCGCTAAACCACGCCCACTCTGCGTTCAACGCCCGCAACTCCTCGGTGATGTTCATACCACCGGTTGCGGCCGCAATCAGGCGGTTGACAATGCGCGGCGCAGCAGATGCATCGCCACCGTCGTCGACCGTTCCCGGACGTCGGCCCGGCCCCCCGGCAGCCGGGTGGTCCGGGTGAGCAAGGCACCGTCACCCAGGGCCACACAGAAGCAGACGGTGCCCACCGGCTTGTCCGGTGTTCCGCCGCCGGGCCCGGCGATACCGGTGATCGCCACCGCGGTGTCGGCCGCAAAGCGGCGCAGCGCGCCGGCGGCCATCGCCTCTGCCACCGGCTCGGAGACCGCGCCGTGCTCGGCGATCAGTGCCGCGTCGACGCCGAGTAGATCCACCTTCGCGTCGTTGGAGTAGGACACCACCCCGCCGACGAGGTAGTCCGAGGCCCCGGGTGGGTCTGCCAGTCTCCCCGCCAGCATTCCCGCGGTGCACGATTCCGCGGTTGCGATCCGCCGGCCGGCCAACAGTCCCGCCACCAGATCGTCGATCCGCGAACCGTCTTCGGAGAAGATCGCCCGGGCGTGCCGCTCACGCAGCAGCGTGAGCAGTTGGGCGTATGCCGCGGCGGCATCGGGTTCGTAGCGGGTGACGATCTCGAGCTCACCGCGGCGCAGGCAGGTGGTGATCTCCAGGCGGAGGAAGTCGGCGATGGCCTCTTGTGCGTGGCGCAGCGTGTCGGCCAGGCCCGACTCGGGCAGTCCGAACATCCGCACGGTCTGCTGTTCATAGCGGGTACGGCCGGCGATCGCCTGCTGTACCTCAGCGGTGTCGATAGCCTTGTGCCACATCGGTTGTAACTCGCTTGGCGGCCCGGGCAGCACCACCACCGTCGGGGTGCCGGGCACCACCACGCCCGGTGCGGTACCCATCGGTTCGAGGACGGTCGAGCCGGCCGGGATCATCGCCTGCTTGCGGTTGGCCGCCAGGACCGTCGCGAAATCCGGGGCGCCCGGACCGGTGAAGCGCGCCATCATCGGTTTGATGATCTCGGCGATCCGGGCTTCCAGCGCGGTGTCGAGCACGACATCCCGGCCGCAGAACCGGGCGACGGTGTCGACCGTCAGGTCATCGGCCGTCGGCCCCAGACCGCCGCTGGTGATGATCAGGTCGACACCCTCGCCGGCCAGGAATCGAAGTTGGGCCTCGATGTCGCGGGGCCGGTCGCCGCAGATCGTGATGTGCGCCAACTCGACTCCCAGTTCCAGAAGTCGGTCGGCCAGCCAAGGTCCGTTGCGATCGGCGATCCGTCCGGTGAGTACCTCGGTACCGGTGACCACTATTCCTGCGCGTGCGTTCACCGGTCCGAGGTTACGCAGTCAGCGTCAGGGCAAGCCGGGAATCAGCATGACCTCCATCGGAGATGCCGCAGCGACCGGAGCCACCGCGGCCGACGGCGCGAACGCGCCGGGAATCATCGTCGTCGGCGCCGCCGCCGCTGTCGTGCCACCGAAGTTCGGCAACGGGAACGGCAGCACCGAACTCAGATCGGCCGGGAACCCGGGCAGGCCGGTGGCCTGGGTGGCCGGTGCATTCGAGGTCGGCGGAACATTGAAGGTGGCGGTGGCGATCGGCGACTGCGCCTGTGCCGGTGCCGACGGCATCAGCGGCGTTCCACTCAGTGCGGACGTGGTGGTCTGCAGCAACTGCGCCGGGATGGTCGTCGAGGACGCGACCACCTGCTCGAACACACCGGGCAGCCCCGGATTGATCGGCACCGTGTCCGCGTGGGCGGTGGCGCTCGACGCGAGCGTCGCCAGGAACAATCCCGCGGCGGCGCCGGCCGCGACGGTGAGGCAATTTCGGATACGTGACATGGCTTCTTCCCAATCCCGATAACAACAAGGTCGAGACCGAAGTTAGCCGTGTGAAAAATGTTGCCCGTGTGACACGAGGGGCGTTTATCCAACCGTTGCGAACCGGAGCCGTCGCGGTTACCGAACCGGAGTTACCTGGCCAGCCAACTCTGGAGCTTCGCCAGGTCGGTGGTGTAGGCCAACAGGACGGAGTCCTCGTAGTGCCCCCCGCCGTTGACGGTGCCGCTGTCGCGCCAGATCGCGTGGACGTGGAAGATTCCCCGGCGGTAGATGTCGACGCGCTCCCGCTGCGTGCGCTGCCAGCCAAGCTGCTCGGCCTGCTCGGACAGGGCTTGCCGCGCATCGGTCGAGGTGGTCTCCCTGGTCTCAGTGCTCATTGCGCCGGCCCCTTTTTCGCCATAGGCCGAACACGCTATCAGCTGCCGGTTTCACGTCCGGTCGTGCGGCGCGTGGCCGCCCGCGTGCACCGCCACGGACGTAACATCGACGCCGATGACCGCATCACCGTGCGATCTGGTCGCCGAGATCGGCCGGACCCCACCGGGAGCCCAGATCGGAGCCTTTTTCGATCTGGACGGCACGCTGGTGTCCGGGTTCACCGCCACCGCACATGCCGGCGACCGGATCCGCCGGCGCCAGGCCCGGGCCGGCGAAGTGCTCGGCGTCGTCGAGGCCGCCGTGCGCTATCGGCTGGGCCGGATGCAATTCGAGCGACTGCTGATACGGGCGGCGGGCTACCTGCGCGGCGAGTCGATCACCGAGCTCGACGACGTCGGCGAACGACTCTTCACCGACCACATCACCAGCCGGGTGTACCCCCTCATGCAGGAGGTCGTGGCGGCGCACCAGCAGCAGGGCCATACCGTCGTTCTGAGTTCCTCGGCACTGACCATCCACGCCGAGCCGGTCGCCCGCCACCTGGGGATTCCGCAGGTGCTGTGCAACCGGTTCGAACTCGACGAGCAGGGCCTTCTGACCGGGGACATCGTCAAACCTGTGGTGTGGGGTCCCGCGAAGGCGGCAGCGGTACAGCGGTTATGCGCGGGCAACGGGGTCGACCTCGCCCAGAGCTTCTTCTACGCCGACGGTGACGAGGACGCCGCGCTGATGACGCTGGTGGGCCGGCCCCGGCCGGTCAATCCGCGTCCGGGGCTGGCAGCGCTGGCGGCCGAACGGGGCTGGCCGGTACTGCACGTCACCGGGACCGGGCGTACGACCGGGCGGTCCTTGCGTCGCGCCGCCGGTTTCGGGGTGGCGGTGCTACGCGCCTTGCTACCCACTCGAGCCACCCGCTGATTCCGGATACGATTGGCGGTAGCGTTTGGTTTCAGCGGCCCGCCAGTGGCCGACTGGCCTCGCCAAGCCGAGTCTGGTACTAAATTAGAACACGTTTCACTTTAATCCGCCGTCTTTGAATTGGAGTAGGTCATGCACACTCCCCTCTGCGACGAACTCGGCATCGAGTTCCCGATCTTCGCTTTCACGCACTGCCGCGACGTGGTCGTCGCGGTGAGCAAGGCCGGCGGTTTCGGGGTGCTGGGCGCGGTCGGGTTCACCCCCGAGCAGCTCGAGATCGAGCTGAACTGGATTGACGAGAACATCGGGGATCACCCGTACGGCGTCGACATCGTCATCCCCAACAAGTACGAGGGCATGGATTCCACGCTGTCCGCAGACGCCCTCACCAAGGAACTGCAAGCGATGGTGCCCCAGCAGCACCTCGACTTCGGTAAGAAGCTGCTCGCCGACCACGGTGTGCCGGTCGAGAACGCCGACGAGGACAGCCTGCAACTGCTCGGCTGGACCGAGGCGACCGCCACTCCGCAGGTCGAGGTGGCATTGCAGCACCCCAAGGTGACCATGATCGCCAACGCGCTGGGGACTCCCCCCGCGGAGATGATCAAGCACATCCACGAGGCGGGCCGCAAGGTGGCCGCCCTGTGCGGCTCCGCACGGCAGGCGCAAAAGCATGCGGCGGCCGGGGTGGACATCATCATCGCCCAGGGCGGCGAGGCCGGCGGCCACTGCGGCGAGGTGGGTTCGATCGTGTTGTGGCCCGAGGTCGTCAAGGCGGTGGCACCGGTGCCGGTGCTGGCGGCGGGTGGCATCGGCAGCGGCCAGCAGATCGCCGCGGCATTGGCGCTGGGCACCCAGGGCGCCTGGACCGGTTCACAGTGGCTGATGGTCGAGGAATCCTCGAACACCGAGGCCCAGCACGAGGCCTACATCAAGGCGGGCAGCCGCGACACCGTCCGCAGCCGCTCCTTCACCGGAAAGCCCGCCCGGATGCTGCGCAATGACTGGACCGAGGCGTGGGAGCAGCCCGAGAACCCCAAGCCGCTCGGCATGCCGCTGCAGTACATGGTCTCCGGCATGGCGGTGCGGGCCACCAACAAGTACCCCAACGAAAGCGTCGACGTCGCGTTCAACCCGGTGGGTCAGGTCGTCGGACAGTTCACCAAGGTGGAGAAGACCGCGACCGTCATGCAGCGTTGGGTGCAGGAGTACCTCGAGGCGACCAGCACCCTGGAAGCGCTCAACGAAGCTTCCGGCGTCTGAGCGGCTACCGTTCGGCCACCAGAAACGGTTGCGCGACAAGGATGTAGACACCGAGCACCGCGAACGGCGCCAGTAACGGCAGCCACGGCAGGCTCAACGGGAACGCCGTCGCGGCCAACCCCGCGACGGTGAACCCGAGGGCGGCGATCGCCGTCTGCGGCGTCATCGTGCCGGCGTGCCGCAACACCAGGTACCCCACCGCTGCCAGCCCGGCCACCGCCGCCGACACCGTCGGCGGATCTGCGAAGCCGAGCACGGCGACGGCCAGTGCCACTGCGGCCGTCGCCGCCGGTCGCCACCAGAGCCCGGTCAGCACCGCGCCGGCGGTCAGCAGCGCCCCGGCCGCAGCGATCCCCGAGGTGCCGGAACCGGCGGCCGCCGCCATCGCCAGCCCGCACGCGCCGGACACCACCGGCGGCAGGTTCCTCGTGGCCCCGGCCGAATGTTCCATCACCGCACCGCCGTTGGGCGGTGGCGCTCTGTCACCAGGCGCATCGACTGCTCCAGTGGCTGCTGCTGCGACCAGGATGCGACGTCGACGCCGACGGTGGCCATGTCGCGGTACATGCCGGTGCGCTGAAGCGTCCAGATCCGGGCCACCAGCGGATCGGGTTCCTCCTCGAACGGGGGGCCGACCAGGACATCGACCGCCAACACCACGTGCCCGCGCTTACGTAAGTCCGTCAGTGCGAGCGCGAACTCGGTGTCCAGCAGGGTGGAGAACGCGATGACCAGGGCGCCCGCCGGCACCGCCGCCCGTGGTGCGAGTGTTCCGGTGGTGGTCTCGAAGCCGTCGCCGGCGCCCAGTACGGCATCGACGATGCGATAGAACTGGCGCTGCCCGATATCCGCACCCACCCAGCGCGGGTGCCGGCCCCCGAGCGCGACTATTCCGGCGCGGTCACCGTTGCGCAACGCGGTCTGCACCACCTGCGCCGCACCCAGCACCGACCGTTCGGTCGCAGTCGTTGCGGGACCGCGCGGCTGCAGGTAGGCGTCGATCAGCACTACCACGTCGGCGGCACGGTCGGTCAGCCGCTCGGTCACGTGCAGGCTCCCCCGCCGCGCGCTGACCGGCCAGTTCACCGAACGCAACGGGTCGCCGGGCACGTAGGGGCGGATATCGGCGTACTCCACGCCGCGGCCCGGGTGCCGGGTCAGGTGGGTGCCGACCCGGTCGAGCAGTTCGCTGTGTGGGATGGGCGTGGACTGCGGGGGCGCCACTGGGAACACCGTGACCTCGGCGGCGTCGACGGTGGCCGTCCCGGCCAGCAGCCCGCCCCGCCCCACGCCGGCGACAGTGGCACGAATCGGATAGCGGCCCCAGCGTTCCGCGCTGGCCGTCACGGACTCTCGGTGACCGGACGCACCCGCGGTCGCAACGGTGTCCAGTTTCACCGCCGGGTGTGCCGACACGTGCAGCAACACCGCGGCCGCCTCACCCGCGGATGGCGCAGCCCACACCGTCAACTCGACCGGCTCGGATTCGAAGCAGCGCTGTGCCGCCGGGCTCGCGTGCACCCGGAACACCGGCGCCGGTGGCTGCCAGCCCAGTGAGCACAGCACGCCGAGCAACGGCGCGGCGAAGGCGATCAGCTGCCAGCGCGACCCGCCCACCGCCACCACCAGGGCCAGGGCCGCGCCGGTTGCCAGCGCCCGCGCCAACGGCGAGGCCCGCCAACGCAATTCGATTTCGACTTCGCGGACCTCATCCGATTCCGGGTGGTCCGTCACGGCGACGCCGCCTCCGGTACCAGTCCGGGCCCACCCGGGGTCCGCGGCACCGGCAGCCGTCGCAGGAGCTCCTCCACCACATCCGAGCCCTGAATGCGCCGCACCCACATCTCGGGCCGCAACGTGATCCGGTGCGCGACAGCCGAAGTGGCCAGTGCCTTGACGTCCTCGGGGATCACATAGTCGCGGCCGAGCAGCAGCGCACGCGCCCGGGCCAACTGGACCAGGTCGAGTTCGGAACGCGGACTGGCCCCCACTGCCACCTGCGGATGATTCCGCGTGCCGGTAGCCAGGGAGACCACGTAGCGCAGCACGTCGTCGTGCACGCTGACCTGCTCCACCGACTCCCGCATCGCCATCACGTCGTCGGCATCGACCACCTTGCGCACCGTCGGCAGCGCGGCGCCCGGGTCCAGACGCCGGCGCAGCATGGCCGCCTCGCCCTGCTCCGACAGGTAGCCCAGGTGCAGTCTGATCGCGAACCGATCCAACTGCGCCTCCGGCAGCGGGTAGGTGCCTTCGTACTCGATCGGATTGTCGGTGGCCAGGACGATGAACGGCGAGGGCAACCGATGGGTGTGGCCGTCAATGCTGACCTGACCTTCGGCCATCGCCTCCAGCAACGCGGCCTGCGTCTTGGGCGGGGTCCGGTTGATCTCGTCGGCCAGCACCAGGTTGGTGAAGATCGGCCCACGCCGGAACTCGAAGCGGCCCGAGGTCATGTCGTAGATGGTCGTGCCGAGCAGATCTGCCGGCAGCAGGTCCGGCGTGAATTGCACCCGGGTGAAGTCCAGTCCCAGCGCGGCGGCGAACGACCGCGCGATCAACGTCTTGCCCAGGCCCGGAAGGTCTTCGATGAGCACATGGCCACCGGCGAGCACCGCGGTCAGAATGAGCGTGAGCGCGGCCCGTTTGCCCACCACCGCCTGCTCGATCTCGTCGAGCACCGCGGTGCAGCGCTCGGCGGTGGCTGCCGCCGTGCCCGACAGGCCCGCACTCATCGCTGCTCCAGCCGGTACAGGATCTCCTCCAGCACCGCACGTCCCGGCCCGGGTCCACGGTCTCCGGCGGGGGCGACATTGCCGGGATCCACCCAGGGCCACAGCTCCTCGCCGAACAGCATCGCCCCGGTGGCGCTGAACGCTGCGAGGTTCTTCGCCCGCCGCTGACCGGTGGAGACCTCGAATCGGCCGGCCAGGATAGGCCGCCACCGCCGATCCCAGTCAGCCCTCGACGATTCCGCCCAGCGGATTCTGGCCTCGGTGCCCGACAGCCACCGCTGCAACGACTCTCCGGGCTCGTCGATGAGCGCCGGCGCCGCAGATGATCCGACGCCACCCGTTGTCAGCAGGCGTCGGATGCCGACCAGCGGCACCGCGACCGCGATTCCCGCCGCCGGCAGCAGGACCTGACGTTGCTGGGTCAACAGCACCGCAAGCTGCACCGCGAGCACCAGCAGCGCGCCTTGCAGAGCAAGCGTTTTCATGTCGGGGCCCGCAATTCATCGAGCACCAGCCGCAGCATCGCGACCGCGTCGGCGCGGTGCCGCTCGGTCATGAGGTGCCGGCTGAAACGTGCCTCGGTGAACAGCTCCACCAGCCGGGCCGCGTTGTCCGCCGGGAGCGCGTGGTGTTCGACGGCCCGTGCCAGCACTTCGGTGGCGGTGTCGAACTCCCGCGGTGCCACGTCGGGGTCGTCGGCAAGGTGACGCTCCATGACTGCATAGCAGGCGATGATCGCCTCCCGCGGCTCCCGGCTCCGGTCGGCGATACGGGTCAATCCGAGTTCCGCTGCCCGCGCCAGGGCTTCGCCGGCGGTGGGCGCCCGCACCGCAGCCGGGCCGGCCGGGGCCTGGGCCAGCCCGGACGAGACCCTGCGGCCGCGTGCGACCACGACCGCCACGGCGATCAGCACCAGCAGGACTGCGGTGACCGCCAGCAGCGGGCCGAGCACCTCACCGGCCGGGCCGGCCGGAGGTGGGTGCAGCGGCGTCGGGGCGGGCGCGTCCGGGGCGGTTGGCGACGCGGGTACATCACCGCGCGACCCGAAGAGGCCTGCCGGGATCGCAAAACGGTGCGCGCCGCCCAGTCTCGCCAGCACCAAGACCATAAGCAGCCACACCGTCACCGCCGCCAGCCCGATGAGCAGCACCCGCCACGCCGGCCGTCCCCGATCGGCACCCGGCGTCACGGGCAGCTCACCCATGCTGCCCGGCACCGCACGCCGATGACGCGCCCGATGAACCACGGCGACCGCGACGGCGCCGACGGACACCGCGAGAAGCACGGCCAGCACGATCGGTTCGGCCGGTCCCGCGGCGGCCGGCCGGCGCGGACCGTGCGTGACGCCGGGCAGATAGCCGCGCGTCGCCGCACCGGCGGCAAGCACCAGCAGTATCAGGGCGATCACCCGCCCGGTCATCCGGTCAGCATCGGCGCTCACCGGAACACCGCTCGTCTGGGTCGCCCGCCGTGGCTGCGGCATCCCCAATACTGGCATGCCAGGACCGTGAGCGGCCAGGATCCGGGCACAGCGCACTGTGCTCTAGGCGCCGTCGGGCGCGATCAGCTCACGCAGTTTTCTCGTCGTGCCCGCCGAATTGCTTGCGCATCGCCGAAAGCACCTTCGCACCGAACTCGAACAGGTGACGCGAGGCGAAGCGTGCATACAGCGCCGTGGTGAGCACCGGGGCGGGCACCCCCTCGTCGATCGCGGCGATGACGGTCCAGCGGCCCTCACCGGAATCGGAGACCCGCCCGGCGAATTCCTCCAGCGCCGGCGATTTCTGCAGGGCGCTGGCGGTCAGGTCCAGCAGCCAGGATTCGATCACGCTGCCCCGTCGCCAGACTTCGGTGACCTGCTCGATGTCGATGTCGTATTGGTAGTACTCGGGATTGGTCAGCGGCGCGGTCTCGGCGTCACCCTGTTGGTCGACTTTGCCGATGTTGGCGTGGTGCAGGATGTTCAGCCCCTCGGCGATCGAGGCCATCATCCCGTACTCGATGCCGTTGTGCACCATCTTCACGAAGTGCCCCGCACCCGAGGGACCGCAGTACAGATAGCCGTTCTCGGCCTGGGAGACCTCGCCGTCGCGTCCCGGTGTGCGCGGGGCGGCACCGACCCCCGGCGCGACTGTGGCGAAGATCGGCTCGGCATGATCGAACGCGTCGCGGTCTCCGCCGATCATCAAACAGTAACCGCGCTCGCGGCCCCACACTCCGCCGCTGGTGCCACAGTCCAGCAGGTGAATGCCCTTGTCGGAGAGCAACTTCGAGTGCGCGATGTCATCTCGGTAGTAGGAGTTGCCGCCGTCGATCACGATGTCGTCGGCCGTCAGCGTGTCGGCGAGCTCTTCGATGACCCCGGTGGTGATCTTCCCGGCCGGCACCATCACCCACACCACCCGAGGGCTGGGTAGTTTCTCCGCCAGCTCGGACAGCGAGGTCACGCCGATGATGTTGTCCGCATCGGCCAGCGCGGCGACCGCGTCGGAATTGTGGTCGTAGACGACGCATTCGTGGCCGTCGTCGACCAGTCGCCTCACGAGATTGGCGCCCATCCGGCCCAGGCCGATCATCCCCAGTCGCATATCTGTCCTCCTTGGTGTGACGGCTTAGTGGTGTGATGGCTTAGTGGTGTGACGGCTTAGTCTGACGGGTCGCTGTCTGACGGGTCGCTCACGGGCAGCCATGGCTTCTGCCAGCTCCGGTGACCGCGCACCAGTGCTGTCGCGGCTTCGGGCCCCCACGAGCCGCGCTCGTAGGGATGGACCTCCCCTGGCTGCTCGAGCAGCGGGGCAACGATGCGCCAAGTCTCCTCGATACTGTCCTCGCGGGCGAACAAGCTGCGGTCGCCGATCATCGCGGCATGCAGCAACCGCTCATAGGGCTGGATCGGTTCGCCCAGATCTTGGGCGAAGGAGGAGTCCAGGTGCACATCGCGCCAGACGTCGTCGTCCTGCGCCACCAGCTGCAGCCGCATGCCCGGATCGGGATCGATGCGCAGCACGATCTGATTTCGCGGCGCGCGTTCGCGTTGCGGCATGAACGCCAGTGCCGGTACCCGGCGGGTGAACAACCGGACCTCCGTGACGCGTTGCGGCAGAGCCTTGCCGGCCCGCAGGAAGATCGGCACCCCGGACCAGCGCCAGTTCTCGATCTGCAGACGCAACGCGACGAACGTCTCGGTCTGCGACCCGCCGGCCACCCCGGGGACGTCGGCGTAACCGCGGTATTGACCTCGCACGTAGTGCGCCGGATCGGCCGCCGGCATGGCCCGGAACACCTCGGCCTTCTTGTCGTTGAGGTCGTCGTCGCCGGGACCTACCGGTGGTTCCATGGCGATCAGCGCCAGCACCTGCAGTAGGTGATTCTGCACCACATCGCGCAACGCACCGACGTCGTCGTAGAAGCTGCCGCGATCCTCGACGCCGAAGTTCTCGGCCATGGTGATGTGGATTTCGGCGATGCTGTGCCGATCCCACAGTTCGGCGAGTGTCGTGTTGGCGAACCGCAGGCCCTCCACGTCGGCAACGGGTTCCTTGCCCAGGAAGTGATCCACCCGCAGGATCTGGTCCTCGCGCAGCACCGCCCGCAACCGGGCGTTCAGGTCACGGGCGGAGGCCAGGTCGCGGCCGAACGGCTTCTCCACCGCTACCCGGGACCGCTCCAGCAGGCCTGCCCGGCCGAGGTTTTCGGCGATCGGGGCGAACAGTGACGGTGGCATCTCCAGGTAGTACAGGCATTGCCGGTCGGCACCGACACGCTCGGCGAGCTCCTCGTAGAGTGCGGCATCGGTGACGTCACCGTGCAAGTAGGACAACCGATCTGCCAACCGGCGAAACACCGCCTCGTCGAACGGCTCGTCGGCGTCCCGGATCGCTTTCTCGGCCCGCTTGACCAACTCTTCGACGGTGATGTCGTCGCTGGCCACCCCCAGGATGGGTACGTCCAGAAGCTTGCGGCGCTCCAGTCGGTACAGCGCGCGAAACGTCATCTTGCGCGCCAGGTCGCCGGTTATCCCGAAGATCACCAACATCTCTGACGTCGCAGCATCACGTCCAGACAAATCCGGCACCTCCCCGTGTAGCCCGCGATCGAAGCTAGTGCACCCGCCTGGACGAAGGCTGTCCGGCGAATACCCGGGGCGGGCTCACGTCACGGTCACCCGACCTGGGCGATCCCGGGTGGGAAGTACGGACCGATGCCACCGGTGTAGATGCCGGGCTGCCAGCCCCGCGCGCCCAGGCACAGCAGCGGTAGCCCGTCGGGCGACTGCGCGGCCGACTGCGGATTCGGGCACGGGGCACCGATGTCCTGTACCCCGTAGAGCGGGTAGGAAATCTGCCAGAACCCGGTGTCCTTGGGTGGCCACTGGTTGGCGATGAAATGGCATGCCAGCGCCTGGCCGTTGGGGCCGTGGCCGTAGATGAAGCGCTCCCAGCTGAAGCACGCGTCGCCTTGTCGCTGCCCTTCGGCCATGCCCGGCACATCACCCGGGTACGCACCGGCGGCCGGCGCACCACTGACGGCGACTGCACCCGCGGCGCCCGCGAGGAAAGCAGCTGCAGCTAGTTCACGAATCATTCTTCGCCCTTAAGTCGGTCGATCCTGGCCAGCAGGCGGCCCCGGGTGAAAGCCTAACGGGTGGTCGCGGCGGCTCATCGGGAATCCGCCGAATGCTGTCGGCTGACGCGCCTGCCGACGTGCAAGGCCGTTAGAGTGCCGCAGGTGGCCGGGACGCAGGGGAAGTTCGACGCATCGCACGGTCAGCTGCAGCTCACCACGGGTGTGTCCGGGCGCGCCGCGAAGATGGGCCACCGGCTCACCATCGCCATGGAGCGCTGGCAAGCGGCGGTGTCCTGGTCAGGCGAGCGGCCCACCGCCGTCGCGTTGACCGTCGAGGTCGATTCACTGAGGGTGCTGCACGGCGACGGCGGGCTGACCCCGCTGACCGCTCCGGAGAAGGCCCTGATCCGAACCAATGCGCGCAACTGTCTGGACGCGGGCAAGTTTGAGCGAATCCGGTTCGAGTGCAACGACATCGAATCGACCGACGACGGTTATCGGCTGGCCGGGACGCTGGAGATCCGCGGCACGTCGAAGCCGCATGTCATTGAGGTGCGGGTGGTTGATCTCGCCGGTTCGTGGCGGGTGGACGGCGAAACCGTGGTGCGCCACGCCGACTTCGGCGTGCGGCGCTATTCGATGCTGATGGGGGCCATGAAGGTCGCCGATGAGGTGACGGTGTCATTCTCGGCGACGGTCTCGGCCCAGCAGATCCGCGGGTCCTGACTCAGCGGCCGGGAAGGCGCGGAATGCGGTTGCGGACCCGGTCCAGCAGTGACGGTCCGCCGCTCGGCGGCGGCCCCGGGTCCATGACCGGCCCGTCCCACAGCGAGCCGATCTCGGCGGGCCCCTCCGGCATCTCGGCCACGGGCGCCGGGGCTGCCGGGGGTGGCACCACGGGAGCAGCGGGTGGCGGGGCGCCGGGCACGGCGACACGCGCCACCGTCACGTGTTCGGCCGGCCGCACCTCCGGGACGTCCCGGCTCGGGCCCAGCTGCAGGCTCAGCGCGGCGGATACCGACGCGACGAACGTCACCGCTCCTCCGACCAGCATCATCAGTGCTCCGGCGTACGACAGCGACATCGAACGGTCAGAGCCGATAGCTCCGACCTCCCGGCCGGCCGGAATTCCCGCCGCCGGTGGGCCGGACAGGTCGGCGTGCGGCCCCAGGGACAGCGCCGCCCCGCGCGCCAACGCCTGCTGTGCTCCGGCCTGAACGAAGACAGGCACCGACAGCGTGGACTCCAGACGGCGCCCGAGTCGGTCCATGCCGCGCATCGAACCGGCCACCATCAGCACCTCGGGCCGACGCCCGCCCGACCCGAAGGCTTCCGCCAGCCAACCGATCACATCATCGGCGCCGTCGATCGGAGCGCCGGTGACTATCGGATCCGCGTCAGTTGAGCCGTCGAACGCCACCAGCGTGGCCCATCCGGGTTCGATGACGCACACCGCGGTCTGTCCGCCGCCGGTCTCGATGCCGCTGGTCAGTGACGCGGCGGCCCGACTGAATCGCACCGGCACCACGTTGTCGAAGCCGACGTCGGCCAGCGACTCCAGCAGCAGCGCGGCCCCGACGGCCGCCTCATCGCTCCAGGTCACGCCCACTCCGTGCAGCCGCTCGCCGCGCTCGGCCAGCACGGTGCGTACCCGACCGGCGACGGCCGACGCCGAGGACGCCATGCTCACCGCGTCGGACCCGGCATCACCGCGGGTGATAACGAACTCGTCACCGGAAACCGTCGGGAAGCTGTTGTCCCGCCCCTCGGCCATGACCCAGCCGATCGTCGTCGGCGTCATCGCCAGCCCCAGTACCGTATCCAAAATCGCGCGCCCCAATCGTCCTGATCTGCGATGTCACCGCGTCGGCGGAGAGCCTTCGCCTCGCCCGTGGTGGGGCTCGGCGGGCACCGGAGCGGAGCGGGGACAGCCCAGGGACAGTGTGGTCTTGTCGGCTTACCGGAGGCGAGCCTACGCGCGTCGTACAGCTGTGCCTAACCGGGTCCCGCCCGGAAATCGGGTATGCTATACCGCGGGTCGGATACCCGAGACGGCCGCGGAGTTGCGGATAGCGGCCGTTGTTGCATGTGAAGGCCGACACACAAACGGTGACGTGCTTTGCGTTGCGATCGACCGAGTAGCTACTTTGAGAATATTTGGAGAGCGTTCCGCAGCAAGACGACAAGGGGCAGGAATGACAGACGTGACCAAGGGAATGCGCTGGGTGCGCCGACTTATGGTCGGCGCGGTGGCCGCAGCAGCGCTGCCGGGGCTGATCGGCCTGACGGGTAGCGAAGCGACCGCATCGGCGTTCTCGCGGCCGGGTCTGCCGGTCGAGTACCTGCAGGTTCCTTCGGCAGGTATGGGCCGCGACATCAAGGTCCAGTTCCAGCCCGGCGGTTCGGGCTCCCCGGGGCTGTACCTGCTCGACGGTATGCGGGCCCAGGACGACTTCAACGGCTGGGACATCAACACCCCGGCGTTCGAGTGGTACTACCAGTCGGGCATCTCGGTGATCATGCCGGTCGGTGGCCAGTCCAGCTTCTACAGCGACTGGTACAAGCCGGCCTGCGGCAAGGCGGGTTGCTCCACCTACAAGTGGGAGACCTTCCTCACCAGTGAGCTGCCGTCCTACCTGGCCTCGGAGTACGGCGTGAGCCAGAGCCGCAACGCTGCCGTCGGCCTGTCGATGGCCGGTGCATCCGCGATGAACCTGGCGATCTACCACCCGAACCAGTTCACCTACGCGGGTTCGCTGTCCGGCTACGTCAACCCCTCCGAGGGTAAGAGCTGGATCGGCCTGGCGATGGGTGACGCCGGCGGCTACAAGAAGGAAGACATGTGGGGTCCCGACAACGACCCGGCGTGGCTGCGCAACGACCCGACGGTCAACGTCGACAAGCTGGTGGCCAACAACACCCGGCTGTGGGTCTACTGCGGCAACGGTCGCCCGAACGAGCTGGGCGGCGACAACCTGCCCGCGACGTTCCTCGAGGGCAACTTCATGATCGGCCAGAACAAGAAGTTCCAGGAGCTCTACACCGCGGCCGGTGGCAGCAACGCCATCTTCAACTTCCCGGACTACGGCACCCACAGCTGGGAGTACTGGGGCGCTCAGCTGCAGGCGATGAAGCCTGATCTGCAGAGCCACCTGGGCGCCAGCGCCGGCGGCGGCAGCGCCGAGGGCACCGGAGGCTCGGAGGGCTAACGCCCGCATGAGCTTCGCAGCTTGATCACTGAGCCCCACCCGATTCGGGTGGGGCTCAGTGCTTTGCCCGGGCGGGGTTACCGCCGCCGCGGCAGACATGCTTGGATTGGCAAGCATGCAGGGTTCCGCGACAGTTCATATGGCAGCTCCGGCCGAGCGGATCTGGGATCTGGTGGCCGACGTCCGCAACATCGGGAAGTTCTCCCCGGAGACCTTCGAGGCCGAATGGCTCGACGGCGCCACCGGCCCGGCGGTGGGCGCACGGTTCCGCGGGCACGTCCGGCGCAACGGGATCGGACCGGTGTACTGGACGGCGTGCCGGGTCACCGAGTGCGAGCCGAATCGGGTGTTCGGGTTCGCGGTGCTCGCCGGTGATCGAGCGCTGAACCGCTGGCGCTACGAGCTGACCCCCACCGCGGACGGCACCGACGTCACCGAGTCGTTCAAGCTGGCCGATTCCTTCCTGACCACCCTGTACTACTACGCGTTCGGCGGTTTCCTGCGGCAGCGCAACAACATTCGCGACATGCGGCGCACCCTGGAACGCATCCGCGACGTCGCAGAACAGGGATAGCCGAGGGCGGTTAGCCCACAGCGTCCGGATCCGCCAGCGGCACCACCAGGAACGACGGGGCGGAACCGCCCTGGTGCAGGCGGTAGGTGCCGCCGGCCAGCGCCCGCCGTGCCGGCGCGGTCGGCACCAGGTGCGGGAAATCGTAGGTGGTCAGGGTCAGCCGCAGCCGGTGCCCGGGGGCGATCATCGCCGCGGTCGGAAAGATCTCGATGTCGTAGCCGGTCACCTCCCCCGGTTCGACGGGCCGCACCGCGGATCGAGTGCTGATGTGGTGCGGGCGCAGCACCGTGCCATCCGGGGAATACCAGGTCCGGTCCGGGTCCAGCTCCCGATGGGACCCCAGTAGCGCCCCCTGGCTCAGCGGGCGGTTGACCCCCTCCGGCGCGACGTCGTCGAGATGGGCGACCAGCAGTGTCTCGGTGGTGTCGGCCGTGAGCTGGACGTGGAGTGTGATCGGCCCGGCGAGCAGGACCGGCGAGTCGAACGCTTCAGTGGTGTAGCTCAACGCGCCCCGCTGCATCCGGCGGTTGTCCTGGTCGTAGCGGGTGCGGCCACCGGCCGCCGCCGCGACGAAACTGTTGAGTCCCAACGACCACTGTTCCAGGCTGCGCCCCGACATCGGCCCGCGTGGCCGGTAGGGCAGCATGGCCACGCTGTGTTCGGCCGCGGCCTCGGCCACCAACCGGCCCTGCTGAGCCAGATACAGCCGGGTCGGTGCAGCTTCAGCGATCGGGTACTCGCGGGTGTGATACCACCGGCTGTCACCGATCGCCTGGAAGGTGAACGGCGGGCCGGAGATCGCCGCGCCCGCATCGTCTTTGAGCCAGTGGTCGAACCAGCGCAACTGCAGATCCTGCAGGCGCAGGCCGTCGTAACCCGACACGTGGTACCAGGGCCCCATCATCAGCCTGATCCGGTCGGTCACCGGCTGTCCGGGTTGCATCGGGGCGCTCGCCGGGCGGCCGACACTGGCGTTCTGCAGCGCGGCGTAGTTCAGCGGCGCGCCGCGCTGGAAGGCGTCGTGCCAGCCGCCCACCAGAAAGACGGCTACGTCGTTGGCGGCGATCTCGGCCAGCACCCGGTCGGGCCGCATGTCGTCCCACAACGGCCCGTCGTAGGCGGCGTCACCGCCGGCGCGTACGTCCGCGGTCAGGGGCCCGAAGTAGCTGCGCTGATCTTTGCCGCGCTGGCGGACGGCCGCCAGCCCGCCCGCGCGGGGCCGCTCATGTCCGCCCGGCGTGAAGAACTCCAACGTCGGGTTGACGACATTGAGCAGCGCGTACACCGCGCCATAACCGCGCACGGCAGGCAGGTGGGGCGCTCCGCCCATCGCGGCGACATCCCGGTAGAAGTCGTTGGCGGCCATCACCGGGAAGATCGCCTTCAGCGGCGAGTCCGGGCCGACGGCGGCGGCGGTGAACAGCTGGTTGATCGCCAGGTAGGAGATGCCGAACATGCCGACCCGGCCGTTGGCGTTGGGCAGCGTCGCCGCCCAGCTGACCAACTCGGCCCCGTCGCGGGCCTGGTCGGCGTTCAACATCTCAAACGATCCACCGGATGCCCCGGTTCCGCGGACGTCGACCATCGCCTCGATATAGCCGCGCCGGATCAGGCGAGGCGTGGGACCTCCGCCGATCTGCGCCGCCGGTGGTGGGGCCAGTTTGCCGTACGGGGTAAGCGACAGCAGCACCGGAAACGGTCCCGCCGCCGGCTCCCCGGTCTCGCGCACCGTGGGGAAATGCACGTCGGCGCGCAGCACGACACCGTCGCTCATCTGCACGGCGACATTGCGCCGCACCCCGACTCCATACTGTGCGGGCGGGACGGTCCACTCCGGGCGCAGCGGCGACGTGGCGTTCCGGTGGGTTCGGTTGGCGGCCGACTTCAGCGCCGCCACGCCGGCGCCCCCCGCCGCAGCGGCAGCCGCCAACGCCAATCCGGCTCGGCGCAACCGCCGTCCTGCCATCAAGCGCGGCTGGGCAGGGTGAACGCGCAGGCCTGACCGATGTCCAGGGTGCGCAGCAACCGCCCCATGCCCAACCACAGCGCACACGACAGCGCGAGGTCGGCGAGCAGTTCGTCGCTGAAGTGCCCGGCGCACCGCGACCAGAAGTCCTCGTCGTCGCGCAGACCGGTGTGGTCGATGGCGAACCGATGGGCGAACTCCGCCGCGAGGCGTTCTTGGTCGTTGTAGCCAGGCCAGGTGCGCCATTCCGCCACATGGTCGTAGAGCTCTTCGCTCACCCCGGCTGCGGGGCCATCGGCGTCGCGGGTGTTGACGCACACCGCGCACTCGTTGTCGTAGGCGATCACCATCCGGGCCAGCTCCCGAGTGCGCATCGGCAGTCGACCGCGGTTGTAGACCGCGGTACTGAATCCACCGATGCCCGCGGCGAGTTCGGGCGATTTGGCCATCCAGGCGGTCAGGTCATCCGCGGGGAAAGTTCCGATTCGGCTCATACCTGGGGATGTTAATCGGCTTTGCCGTCACCGTGGGCGGTGCCTGCGAACTCCTCCGAATACGGCGACCAGTCACGGTCGACAAGGGTCCGGTGGGCGATCCGTTGCAGCGCGGCTTGGACCTCACCGCGGTCCGGGCGCCCCTCGAAGGCGGGCGAGCGGGCCAGCCGGTCGCTCACCCAGTCCTGAACCAGCGAGGTCACGAACCTCACCTGACGCAGACCGGCCCGGGTGAGTCCCAGGTGGTCGCCGTCGCGCAGCACGTAGCCCTGAGCGACCAGGCGATCGACGGTGGGTTCGAGGATTTCGTAGGGCACCCGCAAGCTCTTGCCGATGTCGCTGAGCCGCGCGGTCCGGAACACCTGGGTGTAACGGTAGATGCGCAGCACCGTCCACAACCCGGCGACATCGAGTTCGCAGTCCGCCCGCATCGCGATGTTGCGCAGCCGCATCCCGGGCTCGTGCCGCAGCAGGCGCCCGATCGCGGTCTCCAGCAGCTCATCCGATGAGGCGGTGGTGGGCATGCCGAACCCGTCGCCGAGGTCGACAGCGCTGTCATGCAATTCCTTGAGCGGGACCTCGCGCAGGAACAGTGCCAGGACGAACCCGACTAGCGCGACCGGTGCGGCCCAGAAGAACACCTGGCCGAGTGACTCGGCGTAGGCCTGCACGATCGGCGACGCCTGCTGTGACGACAGCCGGTGCAGCGCTTCGGGCGAGCCGGCTGCTTCGGCCGGCAGCCCGGCGGCGCTCAGCGCTGGGCCGAGCCGACGGTCCAGGAAGTTCACGAACAGCGAACCGAACACGGCGGCACCGAACGAGCTGCCGATAGTCCGGAAGAACGTCACCCCGGAGGTGGCCACACCGAGGTCGGCGAAGGTCGAGATGTTCTGCACGACCAGTACCAGGACCTGCATCGACAACCCGATACCGGCGCCCAGGAGAAACAAGTAGGCCGACTGCAGCAGCGCCGGCGTGGCGGCGTCCATCTGCGACATCAGCGCGAACGCGAGCGTCATCAGGGCCGTACCGACCACTGGAAAAATCTTGTAACGGCCGGTTCGGCCGACCAGGGTGCCGCTGCCGGTGGAGGTCAGCAACATGCCCACCACCATCGGCAGCGTGCGCAGCCCCGAGGTGGTCGCCGAGACGCCGTCGACGTACTGCATGAAGGTCGGCAGGAAGGTGAGGGCGCCCAGCATCGCGAAGCCGACCACGAAGCTCAGCACGCAGCACACCGTGAACACCGGGTCCGCGAAGAGCCGGATCGGCAGGATGGGCGCCGCGACCCGGTTCTCCACCCGGACGAACAGCGCCAGTGCCGCCACCGACCCGGCGAACAATGCGATGATCGCCGGCGATCCCCATGGGTAGCGGGTGCCACCCCAGCTGGTGGCCAGCGTCAACCCGGTGGCGGCCAATCCGATCAACACGATCCCGGCGACGTCGATGGCGGGCTTGGCGTGGGTTGCCAGCGCGGGGATCGCCGCCGCGGCCACGATCATCACGACCACCGAGATCGGCACGTTGATCCAGAACGCCCACCGCCAGGTCAGATAGTCGGTGAAATACCCGCCCAGCAGCGGACCGATCACGGTGGTGACACCGAAAACCGCGCCCAGCATGCCCTGGTAGCGGCCCCGCTCGCGCAGCGGTATGACCTCGCCGATGAGCGCGGCGGCGGTGACGGTGATTCCACCGCCGCCGACCCCCTGCAGCGCGCGGGCCCCGACCAGCATCAGCATCGACGGGGACAATCCGCACAGCACCGAGCCGATCACGAAACACACCACGGCGGTTTGGAACACCCGCTTGCGCCCGAACAGATCGCCGAGCTTGCCCGCCAGGATCGTTGCGATCGTCGACGTCAGCAGGTAACTGGTGACGACCCAGGACTGATGGCCGGCATTGCCCAGATCCGACACGATCGTCGGCAGTGCCGTCGCGACGATGGTCTGGTCGAGCGCGGCCATCAGCATGCCGAACACGATCGCGGTGAAGATCAGATTGCGGCGCTGCGGGCTGACCGGCGCGGGCCGCACATCGTCGGCGACCGGCGTCGAAGTGGTCATACCCGCCTTCCCGTCAGCGGTGGACGCTAATGGGCTCCCCCGCGCCGATCACGACGGCGGGCGGGAGACGCACTGCGCCGAGTACAGCGCCTCGCCGAGCTTGTCCATCAGCTCCAGTTGGGTTTGCAGATGGTCGATGTGGGATTCCTCGTCGACGAGGATGGTCTCGAGAATCTTGGCGGTGGTGCTGTCCTGCTTCTCACGGCACATGACGATGCCCGGCCGCAGCCGGTTGAGCACGTCTATTTCCAGCGCCAGGTCACTCTCGAACTGTTCGCGCAGGGTTTGGCCGATGCGCAGGGATCCGATGCGCTGGTAGTTCGGCAGGCCGTCGAGCAGCAGGATGCGGTCGGTGATCGTCTCCGCGTGGCGCATCTCCTCCATCGACTCTTCGCGGGTGTGGCCGGCCAGCTCGGTGAAACCCCAGTTCTCCTGCATCTTGGCGTGCAGGAAGTACTGGTTGATCGCGGTGAGTTCACTGGTCAGCTGCTCATTGAGCAACTTGAGGACCTCGGGGTCGCCTTGCATGATCACTCCTCTGGTGTGAAGAACCTCGCATGCCGGCCGCGACGGACGGGGAAAGTCATCGCCGAGACGCGCCGAAATTCAATCTAGTGCAGGCCGCAGCGCTCAGAGGGTTGTTTACCCGTGTCTCGGCGCGTCGAATTGGCGCACCGGCTCGGGTCTCGGCGAAATCCGATCGCCGTGCGGCCCTACGTGGTGCGCTGAAGTTAGGTTAGACTCTACTAACATGAGACTAGCCTCCCCAGGCCGCCGTGTCGGCAGTTCGGGCATCGGCATGTCGGACCGCGACAACCCGCATTCGCTGGTGCTGGCGCTGGACTACCGGGTTCACGATGTGGACCGGACCTGGTCGCTGATCCGCGACGACCACGCACCGCTGCTCAGTCTCGGCGCCCGCCATGCGGTGCTCTACACCTCGGTGTTCGAGACGGATCGGGTGCTGGTGACGATCGGCTTGCGCCACCGGGTGTCGGTCAAGGAGTTGCTGCGCTCCCCCGCGGTATTCGAATGGTTCGACCGCTCCGGGGTCAACGATCTGCCGGCGATCTTCGCCGGCGAGGTCCGGGAGAAGATCAACCTCGTCCAGCCCGGTTCGGAGCAGCCCGGTTCGGAGGTGATCGTCGGGGTGGTGTCCACCGTCGTCGATCCCGCGGACCTGATGGCCAACGTGCACCGTGGGCTGGATCGGTTCGCCGGCGCCGGGGTGCGCAAGGTGTGGGTGTATCAGGCCGTCGACGACGGGAATGAGGTGATGACCCTGCTGGAGATCGACAGTGCGGCAGGCGCGCAGCGCTGGATCGACCACCCCGACACCGCCGCGGAGTGGATGACCGGCGTCGGGGTGGGTGGTTACCCCGGACCGTTCGTCGGAAAGTTCGCGGCCGCAATCGATCTGATGATGCCCGCGGGCGACGGTCGGTAGGGGTAGCGCCATGTATGTGTGTCTTTGTGTGGGCGCCACCAATCAGATGGTCTCCGATGCGGTCGCCGCCGGCGCGTCGACGTCGAAAGAGGTTGCCGCGATGTGCGGTGCGGGCGGCGACTGCGGCAGGTGCCGATGCACGGTCCGCGGCATCATCGAAGCCACTCTGGCGGCTGCGCCGTCCGGTCCGGCCAACGGTTCGCTGGCCCACCTCGCCTTGAACATCACGGCCGTCGGATCACACTGATCAGCTCCGCTGCCGCCGCCCGGTGAACTCGGCCAGGGCGTCGGCATTGGCCTGCGCGCCCATCAGTTCGGCGAACAGCGCGTTCTCCCGGGCAGTGGCTGCGGCGACCTCATCGCGGACCGGGGCGAGCATGGTGGCCTTGACTGCCTTCAGACTTGAAATCGGCCGGGAGGCAAGCACTTCGGCGTGACGGCGTGCCTCGTCGAGCAGCACCTGCGGTTCGCACACCCGCCAGACCAGGCCCATCCGCAGCGCCTCGTCGCCGTCGACCCATTCTGAGGACATCAGCAGCCAGGCCGCGTTCTGCCGTCCGATCAATTGCGGGAGCAGATAGGACGACCCGGCTTCTGGTGCCACCCCCAGGCTGGTGAACGGACATTTCAGCCGTGCCGTCGCGGACATGAACACCAGGTCGGCATAACCGAGGATCGTGGTGCCGATGCCGAGGCCTATGCCATTGACCGCACAGATCAGCGGCTTGGGAAAACGCGCCAGGGCGTCGACGAGGCCCGGGAAGCCGTGCTTGCCCGGGGTGAACTGCGGGTCGGTGATCCGGGCCTGCATCTCGGTGAGGTCGGTGCCCGCGCTGAAGGATCGACCGGTGCCGGTCAGCAGCACGACGGCGACTTCCGGGTCGTCGGCGGCGGCCAGGAGTGCCTCGGCGACGGCATCGTAGAGCGCCTCATTGAAAGCGTTGAGGGCGTCGGGGCGATTCAATGTCAGGGTCCGAACCCGGTTCTGGTCTTCGATAGTCAGGATCACCCGTGCAGCCTAAACCGGGCCGCTCAGCCGGGGACCCTTAGCTGATCCGGTCGACTTGGTGTCCCGCGGCGATCACGTCGCCGATGATTCCCGCCAACCGCCGGTAGGGCTCCTCACGCCCACTGGAGGTGCGAAACACCAGTCCGATTCGCCGGCCCGGCCGCGGCGCGGCGAAGTAGGCGAGTTCCAGCCCGCTGCGGTCGGCTTCCACCGGTACCGCTGTCTGCGGAATCAGTGTCACTCCCAGGCCCCCGGTCACGCACTGAACCGCGGTCGCCAGCGATGCCGCGCGGGTGTTGGCCAACTGGGCCCGCACCCCCGCATTGCGGCAGATGTCCAGTGTCTGGTCCCGCAGGCAGTGGCCTTCGTCGAGCAGCAGCAGCGGCAGGTCCGCCAGGGCACTCGGCGAGACCCGCCGCTTGCCGGCCAGCGCATGTCCCGGCGGGAGCGCCAATACGAAATCTTCTTCGTAGATGGGTATTTCAGTCAATCCGGTGGCCTCGGCCGGCAATGCGATCAGTGCCGCATCGACCGCCCCCTCACGCAGCCCGGCGAGCAGGCGTTCGGTCTGGTCTTCGATCACCCGCAGGTTCAGGTCGGGCAGTCGTTCAGACAGGCCGGCCAGCACGGCGGGCAGCACATACGGCGCCACGGTCGGGATCAGGCCGAGCCGCATGGCGCCCTGCAGTGGGTCGGCGACCCCGGCTGCCGCGGCCGAGAACTGTGCCGCCGCATCGAGCACGGCATGGGCGTGTGCCAGCAACTGCTGCCCCTCTGCGGTCAAAAAGACCCGCCGGGTGGACCGCTCGATCAGCTGGATACCCAACCCGGACTCCAGCGACGACAAGGCCTGCGACAGTGTCGACTGGCTCAGACCCAGGCCGGCCGCCGCGAGGCTGAAGTGGTGCTTCTCGGCGACCGCGGCGAACGCCCGCAGACCCGCCAGTGTCGGCTGATAGCTTGTATCGGTCATACCGATAAGTATAGTGCGAGGTATCACCTTTCATTTTTAATTGAGATAGGGCAACATGGAGCGTGCGGGCGTTCAACTCACCCGAGCGCCCTGAAATCTCACACCACGAGGAGTGTCATGGCCCTGCTGACCATCGGCGACCAGTTTCCGTCCTACCGGCTCACCGCGCTGATCGCGGGCGACCTGTCGAAGATCGACGCGCAAGGACCCGAGGACTTCTTCACCACCGTCACCAGTGACGACCACCCCGGCAAGTGGCGGATCGTGTTCTTCTGGCCCAAGGACTTCACCTTCGTCTGCCCCACCGAGATCGCCGCCTTCGGCAAGCTGAACGACGAGTTCGCCGACCGCGACGCCCAGGTTCTGGGCGCGTCGATCGACAACGAGTTCGTGCATTACAACTGGCGCCTCGACCACGAGGACCTCAAGACGCTGCCGTTCCCGATGCTCTCCGACCTCAAGCGCGAACTGGTCGAGGCCACCGGCGTGCTCAATGCCGACGGGGTCGCGGACCGGGCCACCTTCATCGTCGACCCCAACAACGAGATCCAGTTCGTCTCGGTGACCGCGGGTTCGGTCGGCCGCAACGTCGACGAGGTGCTGCGGGTGCTCGACGCGCTGCAGTCCGACGAGTTGTGCGCCTGCAACTGGAAGAAGGGCGAGCCGACGCTCAACGTAGGCGAACTGCTCAAAGAATCGGTGTGATCGAGGCGAGCCGCACCCGAAGCGATCAGGAGGAGCAACGCTCATGAGCATCGAGAATCTCAAGAATGCAATCCCGGAATTCGCCAAGGACCTCAAGCTCAACCTGGGTTCCATCGCCCGCACCACCGTCCTGAACGAGGAACAGCTCTGGGGCAGTCTGCTGGCCAGCGCCGCGGCGACACGCAACGCCACGGTGCTGACCGAGATCGGCGCCGAGGCCGCCGACAACCTCTCAGCGGAGGCCTACCAGGCCGCCCTGGGCGCGGCGTCGATCATGGGGATGAACAACGTGTTCTACCGTGGCCGGCACTTCCTGGACGGCGCCTACGACGACCTGCGGGCCGGGCTGCGGATGAACATCATCGGCAACCCGGGGGTCGACAAGGCCAACTTCGAGCTGTGGAGTTTCGCGGTCTCGTCGATCAACGGCTGCCAGGCGTGCGTCGCCTCCCATGAGCATGTGGTGCGCGAGGCGGGCGTCGGCCGCGAAGCGGTGCTGGAGGCCCTCAAGGTCGCCTCGATCGTGGCCGGGGTGGCGCAGGCGATCTTCGCCGGCCAAGCCCTGCCGGAGGGTTCCGGCTAAGGATCGGCCCTGGCGCGGCTCAGTCGGAATCGGCGAGCCGCGCCAGTCGGTCCAGGGTCACCGGATCCCCCCGGCCGCCGTAGAAGCGATCCAGCACAGCTGCGGAAAGACGAACCACATCCAGTGGCTGCGCTTGCGCCCGTCACGCAGCTCGGCGACCACGGTGTCGTAGACGCCTGCCTGTGCGTCGACGAAACGCTGCAGATCGAACGGCTCCGGGTGGCCGGCCATGACACCAACCGTGGCACAGTTCGAGGGGACAGTGAAGGAGTCAGCCATGCCGGTGACGCAGCGGCGGTTTCCCCGAGTCCGAGACCTCGCGCCGCTGATCGGATTCCGCAAGCCGCGGCTCAACCGCAACGCGCGGCGTCTCGAAGCCGCGCTGACCATCGAGGATCTGCGCCGCATCGCCAAACGCCGCACACCCAGGGCGGCGTTCGACTACACCGACGGGGCCGCCGAGGACGAGATCTCACTGGAACGGGCCCGACAGGCCTTCCGCGACATCGAGTTTCATCCGGCGATACTGCGCGACGTCTCCGGCGTCGACACCAGCCGCGACGTGCTCGGGGCGCCGGTCGCGTTGCCGTTCGCAATCGCGCCGACCGGATTCACCCGGCTGATGCACACCGCCGGGGAGCTGGCCGGCGCCCGGGCTGCTGAGGCCGCCGGTATCCCGTTCTCGCTGTCGACCCTGGGCACCGCGTCGATCGAAGAGGTCGCGGCGGCCGCCCCCGCTGCCCGCCGCTGGTTTCAGCTGTACATGTGGCGCGACCGCGACCGGTCGATGGCACTGCTGCGCCGCGCCGCCGATGCCGGCTACGACACCCTGCTGGCGACCGTCGACTGTCCGGTCGCCGGGGCGCGGCGGCGCGACGCCCGCAACGGCATGTCCATCCCGCCGGCGCTGACGTTGCGCACCGCGGTCGACGCCGCCGTCCACCCGGCATGGTGGTTCGACCTGCTCACCACCGAGCCACTTTCTTTCGCGTCGCTCGACCGCTGGTCGGGCACCGTCGCGCAGTACATGGACACCATGTTCGACCCGAGCATGACCTTCGACGACCTGGCCTGGGTGCGGTCCCAGTGGCCCGGCCGGTTCGTCGTCAAGGGCATCCAGACACTCGCCGACGCCCGCGCCGTAGTCGAGCTCGGCGCCGACGGCATCGTGTTGTCCAACCACGGCGGCCGCCAGCTCGACCGGGCGCCGGTACCGTTCCAACTGCTGCCCGCGGTGGCGCGCGAGGTCGGGGCCGACACCGAGATCCTGCTGGACACCGGCATCATGTCCGGCGCCGACATCGTCGCGGCCGTCGCACTCGGGGCCCGGTCCACGCTGATCGGCCGGGCCTACCTGTACGGGCTGATGGCCGGCGGTCAGGCCGGAGTGCACCGCGTCATCGACATCCTCGCCGAACAGATCCGCCGCACCATGCGACTGCTGGGGGTCAGCGAGCTCGCCGAGCTGTCGCCGCAGCATGTGACCCAGCTGCGGCGGCTGGGTCCGCTAGCGACCGCTCAGAACGAGGGTGCCTGAGTCACCAGCGCAGCAATCATGTCGGTGAGCACGCCCGCCTGGTCGGTGATGTCCCCACCGCAGGCCTTTACGTCGATCACCGTGTCGGCCACCGCGTTGAGCACCCGCTGGCAGGTGTAGCCGGCGGGGCCCAGGGTGTAGGTCTGCGAGATCCGTGGTGCCTCACCCGTCACCTCTCCGATTTCCCAGGTATAGGTGTTGCGGTCGGGGTAGCTCACGGTCACCGTGCGCCCCACGCAGCCTCGCCACTGCGGTACCGACCGCTCGACGAACGCGGCGGCCTGGCCGGATTTCGGGGCGAAAGTCGCGATGTCCTGGTCCACGAACGGCCGGCCGTTGATCCCGGCGCGCTGCAGGCCGCCCGGCTCCTCCAATACCTTCCACGCCGCGTGCTGAGCCTGGCTGCCCTGGAACACCTCGTCCATACCCGGATACAGCACCCCCAGGCACTCCGGCGGTGACAGCTCGATCGCGCCGCTCGGCTTGAACGCCGCCAGATCGGCCTGCACCGTCACCATGCCCGGGGTGGCCATCACGGCTTCGACGTCGGTGTCGTCGGCCAGGACCGGAACAGCTGGCTCCGGCGGCGTGCGGGTAATGCCGGCCGCCAGCGCTCCCGCGGCCGTCACTGCCGCCACGGCACCGGCGACCAGCAGCTTCTTTTTCGACCAACGACCCGGCCGCCACCGGCGGCCACCGGAGGATTCGGTATCCACGGCACCGGCGGGTGGCGCCCCCGGTGACAGCCGGGTGATCGCCGGCCGGGGTCCGGTCACCGCGGCGACCGGCATGCCGACGGTGGCCGCGGTGAAGCTCGGGTCGATGGCGGCCAGGACGGCGTCGACGTCGGCGCGGGTGCGCACCGTGACGTCCGGCCGGTCGCGCAGCCGGCACAGCAGCTGGACGATGTCGTTGCGGACCGTCGGATCGTCGCAGTCCTCATCGAGGCGGCCCCGAAGCTCAAGTACCAACTCGGCCTGCTTGTGGTAGCTCAGTTCGGGTCCGGACAGGTCGGAGGAGAGTCGCATCAGGTAGGCGAAGGGCACCATCGGCTCTTCCGGCAACTGCGCGGGCAGCGGCACGGCGCGACGGGACAAGCTGTGCAGGGCCGCGAGCAGTCGGGCATCGGCGGTGGCATCACGGTGTCGGTAGTCCACGATCTGGGTCGCGGCCAGCGGTGTGACCCGCACACTGTCGACCGGGCCGATCTGCACCGGCAGCACCGGCCGGTGCAACGCACGCGCGTAAGCCAGCTCCGCCTGACAGGGTTTGGACCTCAGCGAGTTGTTAGACAGCGCAACGACGAACACCGTGCAGCTACGGATGCGGTCCAGGATCGTCTGCCACCACGCATCGCCGCCGCCCAGCTCCTCGTCGAGCCACACCTGTTGCTCGGCGCTGCGCAGGAACGTGACCAGCGGATCGACCAGCGCCCGATCCTGGCTGGCGTAACTGACAAACAGCATGGTTCCCTCTCCAGGGCCCGTGTGCGGGAAGCGAACCGATCAGTCTCCGTATTGCAAGACCGATGGCCGATATCGGTCATCACGTTTCCGGGTTAGTGTACGAGAGCACAACGCGTCTCCGCGACGGGCCGGTCTGCCCGCCGCGAGGCTTCGAAGGTCGTGGAAGGAGAAGCGTCGATGACCGGTTCCCCGGCCGAGTCGAATGCCCCGGGTGGGCTGGCGCACGAGGCACCGGCGCCGGAGACTTTTCAGCACAAGTTGCTGACCGGTCTGACCGACCCGCACTGGTACTGGATGCTGATACCCGCGGGGATCGCGGCCTTCGTACTGGGTGTGTGGGGTTACGGCTCCTACGAGGGCGGCGAGCATTCGTTCTCCGATGCGGTCTACGGCGCGGTCAAGTTGTACTTCCTGCACGCCGCTCCGCAACCGGAGAACCACGTCGGCCCCGCGCTGGACATCGCCCGCTTCATGGCCCCGATCGTGGCCGGGTGGGCAGCGCTCATCGCGCTGGTGTCGGTGTTCCGCGATCGGGTCCAGCAATTGCTGATTCCGTTCAAACACGGGCACGTCGTGGTCTGCGGACTGGGCTACGCCGGATTCGAATTCGTTCGCAAGCTGCGGGCTGCCGGTTACCGGGCGGTCGTGATCGAATCCGACGAGGCCAACCCGCGGATCAGAACCTGCCGCAACTGGGGGTTCCCCGTCGTCATCGGGGATGCGCAACTGAGCGCGACACTGGAATCGGCCGGCGTCAGGCGGGCCGCCCGGTTGCTCGCGGTGACTTCGGACAGTGTGGCGAACACCGAAATCGTCACGCTGGCACGCCGATTGGCTGACCACCCCACTCGTTCCCGGCGGGTCTTCGGCCGTTCGGGCGGGCACGTGTTGCGCTGCCTGGCGCGTATCGACGCACCGGGGTTGTGTGTGCTGCTGCGGATCGGGGAGTTCAATCGCGGTGACGACCGGTCGGTCGTCGACTTCTTCAACATCGACACCGTCGGCGCCCGGGTGCTGCTGGACAAGCACCCGATACAGACCCGGCAACGTCCGCACATCGCGGTCGCCCACCTCGACGGGATCGGATTGGAGCTGGTCTTCCAGGCGGCCCGACAGTGGCATGACGAACGCCCCGACGACCAACCCCTGCTAGTGACGGTGATCGACGATCATGCCTTCGACAAGGTGGCCGCGCTGATCGCCCAGTACCCCGCGCTGCAAGAGATCTGTGAATTCAACTGCTCTTCGACGTCGATGCTCGATATCGACCGGTTGGCAAAGGACTCCGGCCGGCCGGTCACCCATGCCTATGTGACGGGCCACAGCGACGAGCGCAATGTGGAGTCCGCTTTGAACCTGCGCCGGACTCTCCACGATTCGGTGCCCGTCGTCACGACAATCTCCCGGGCCTACGGCGTGGCCGAATTGCTGGAGGAGAAGGCGGCCCTCGGCGGGGCGAGTGTCACGGTATTCAGGACTTTGCGGGAGAGCTGCAGCGTCGAACTCGTAGAGGGTGGATCGCTTGAGGCCGTTGCCCAGGAAATCCACCGGCGTTACTGTCTGCTCCAGCCCGAGGGCACGCCCACGCCGCCGCCGTGGTCGGAACTGGCGGACGCCCTGAAGAACTCCTGCCGCGCCCAGGCACGCCACATCGGGGTGAAGTTGCGCAGTATCGGGTGTGTGATCGCGCCGCTGCGCAACTGGCACGCTAAGGACTTCCGGTTCACCGACGAAGAGATAGACAAGCTGGGCACCATGGAGCACGGCCGGTGGATGCAGGAGAAACTCGCCGCCGGCTGGACTCTGGGAGAAGAGGATCGGGTGCTCAAGAAGGATCCGCACCTGGTGCCGATGAAAGAGCTGACGCCCGAGGTCGCCGAGGTGGACCGCATCTTCGTGCGGGCGATCCCCGAGATGCTGGCTGCCGTGGGTCTGGAGATCGTCGATGTCGCGCAGCGCGCATCGCGATATCCGGCGTGCGACCTGGCCCGTTAGGCGCCGGGCGCCGCAGCGAGGTTTTCCGTGCCGCGGAACCGGGTATACGCGGGCGGTGCATGCCCACAAGGAACTGGTGCACCGGCTGCTGCGGCGCGCCGGAAAGACCTACGCTCACGAGGCCGGCATCCGGTTGCGCAATCAACCGATGCCGCTGTTTCAGTTGCTGACGCTGTGCATGCTCGCCAGCAAGCCGATCGATGCCGCGATCGCAGCGCGGGCGGCGCGCGAGCTGTTCAAGAGCGGTCTGCGCACCCCGCATAAGATTCTCGAGGCAGATCGCCGCACCATGATCGATGCATTTGGCCGCGCCCACTACCGCCGTTACGACGAGAGTTCAGCCACTCGGTTGGTCGAACTCGCCGAAAGTGTGCAGGAGCACTATCACGGTGACCTGCGCCTGCTGGCTGAACGTAGCGGGCGCGATGTCGAGGCGGCCGTCGCGTTGCTCACAGACTTCAATGGAATCGGTGACACCGGTGCGAGCATCTTTCTGCGAGAGGTCCAAGACGTCTGGCCCTGGGCCCGCGCCACCTTCGACGACCGTGCGCTGGCCGCCGCACGCGATCTCGGGTTGCCTGGTGACGCAAGCGAACTCGGTGCGTTATCGCGGGGACGCAACGCTGAGCTCGCCGCGGCACTGATGCGCTACTCCGCCGACTCCGACGTCCGCGAGCGGCTGGCCGAATGACCGAACGCCCGGCCTGAATGGCCGGTATGGTGGCTGGAGATATCGCCGTAGAGCGGAGGATCTCGTGCCGGCATCAACCACATTCGTGATCGTCGGCGCCGGCCTGGCCGGCGCCAAGGCCGCGGAAGCATTGCGGGACAAGAATTTCGACGGCAAGATCGTGCTTCTCGGTGAGGAGCAGCACCTTCCCTACGAGCGCCCGCCATTGTCCAAGGAATTCCTGGCAGGCAAGAAGACTCTCAGTGACTTCACCGTGAACCCGCAGGAGTGGTACCGCGATCACGATGTCGAGCTGCGGGTCGGTGCCCGTGTGGTGGGTTTGAACCCGGCTGGTCACACTGTCGAATTGGCCGACGGCACCAGCCTGGGCTACGAAAAGCTGTTGCTGGCCACGGGTTCACGCTCCCGACGGGTACCGATCCCGGGCGCTGACGCCCGCGGGGTGCATTATCTGCGCACGATCGATGATGCCTCGGCACTGGATTCCGCACTGGCCGCGGGCACCTCGCTGGCGGTGGTGGGTGCAGGCTGGATCGGCATGGAGGTGGCCGCAAGCGCAAGGCAACGCGGCGTCGACGTGACGGTGGTCGAGGCCGCCACGTCGCCACTGCTGGCCAGCCTTGGCGCCGACAACGGCGCGATCTTCGCCGCGCTACACCGTGAGCACGGCGTGGACCTGCGTCTGGGGTCGAGCGTTGCGGAGATCACCACAGCCGGCGGTGCCGCCACCGGTCTGCGTCTGGGCGACGGTTCGCAGATCAGCGCGGGCGCGGTGCTGGTGGCCGTCGGAGCAAAGTCCAACATCGAACTGGCCGAGCAGGCCGGCCTGGCCACCGCTGACGGTGGTGTCCTGGTGGACGCGAGCCTGCGCAGCAGCGACGCCGATATCTACGCGGTGGGTGACATCGCGGCAGCTCAGCATCCGGTGCTGGGCACCCGGATCCGCACTGAGCACTGGGCGAACGCCCTCAAGCAACCGGCGGTCGCGGTCGCGGGCATGCTCGGCGAGACGAGCGAATACAGCGAACTGCCTTACTTTTTCACCGACCAGTACGACCTCGGGATGGAGTACGTCGGCCACGCGTCCGGCGACTCCCGCGTGGTCTTCCGGGGCGACACCGACACCCGTGAATACACCAGCTTCTGGCTCGGTGAGGACAACCGGGTGCTGGCCGGGATGAACGTCAACATCTGGGAGGGCCTGGACGACATCAAGGCCCTGATCAGCTCGCAGGCACCCGTCGACCCCGGCCGGCTGGCCGACCCGCAGACGCCGCTGGGCGAACTGTCCGCCTGACGGTCGGTGCCTGCACTACCGTAGCGCCGCGGTGCCGTCGCCGTGCACGTCGACCGTTGCGCCGGCGATATCTTCTTGCACGCTCGATTCGGCGATGTCCGGGTCACGGATCACCGCCAGGGTTCGTGCGCCCTCGGGGGTCCGAACCGCCAGGAACACCTGCTGGGGGCGGCCGTCGCGGTCGAAGGGCGTCGTCCACGACTCCACCGCGCCAGTCCCCTGCCACTGCGCGACCGCCGTCCGGGTGGGTTGGGCTTCAACCGCCGATTGAACGTCTTGCCAGCGGAAGCCGGAAGCCGGCGGTTCGGTGCTGTACACCCCGACGCTGTGCTTGGTCAGGTACCCACCGTTGGCGGTGATCAGGCCGCGCCGACCGGGGTTGGCGACCAGCAGTTCGGCCAGGGTGGCGATCGAGTGCGTCACGTAGTTGTTCCACGGCCCGCCGGCGAAGGTCAGGCCACCGGTCACGGTCAGCGGTCGGTCGGGGTCATCGGTGGGCAACCCGAGCTCATTCGCCGCAACCTGAACCGCCGACGGGAAGCACGAATACAGGTCCAGATAGTCGATCTCGGCTATGTCCTCGGCACCGGCCAGCTCCAGCGCGCACGCCCCGGCGATCCGGATCGCCGGTGAGCCGTGCAGTTCGTGCCGGGCGCCGATCGCGTAGGTGTCGTGGGCGTCGGCGCCGGCCTGTGGAAAGACCCAGCGCTCCGACGGGATCCGCAATTCGGTGGCGACCCGGACCGAGGTCAGCACCAGTGCGGCGGCCTGGTCGACCATATTGTTGGAGTTCATCAACTTGGTGTAGGGCCAGCTGATCATCCGGTTCTTCGGCCCCGGCTGCCAGATCTGTTCGGCCCCAACGGGTCGGCGGATCCAGGCGTGCGGGTTGCCTACCGCGACCGCATTGAACCGCGACCACAGCTCGCCGATGCGCTGACGATGTCCGTCGACCGTCTCCCCGGCCGCGATGCGCAGCGCCTGCTCGAACAGCGGATAGACATAGGCGGGCCGGTCCAACCCGATGCGTTCCTCGGCCGCGCCGGACAGTGGCACGTCCTCGCCTTCACATTCGGCCATCGGGACCACGGTGTCGTCCTGGCGGGTCCAGGCCAGTTTGCCGCCGGCGGCCCGCAGCCGGGTGCGGGTTCGCCACGTCTCACCGCCTGCCAGCAGTACCACCCCGGCGCGACCGTCTTGGATGTCCAGACAGGCCCGATTCAGCAGGGACTGCGGCACATTGCCGCCCATCGGGCTGTAGCGGGTGGCGGGGCGGTCGGCCCCGATCCGCTGCGCGAGCAGCAGGCCCGGATCGCGGTAGCGCGCCGACAGCAGGTTCACCACCCGGATCGAGTCGACGGCGCGCAGCACCCGGTCCTCGACGGCGTGGCGCGCCGCCGCCGCCATCAGATCGACGGGCTCGACGGGCTCACTGTCTTCGGGATGATTGATCTGGCCGTAGCCGATCAGTACCGGTGTCCGGGGGTCGACGGGCATGGGCGCAACACTAATCGGAGGGTCCATGCGGCGGTCCCAGCTTCGTCTCTCCTGCGTCGAGGCTCGCTGAACCGCCGGTGGCGAACAGCACGCCGTCGGCGATCAACCGCTCGGTTTCGTCCTCGTCGAGACCGAGCACGCCGCGGCAGATCGCGCGGGTGTCCTGACCGGGCAGCGGAGCGGGCCGTTGCGGGGCATGCGGGATGTTGCGGAACGGTGCTGGGCCGGTTTCGGCCGGTAGCGGGTGCTCGATCAGCGGATGGGTCATCTCGGCGAACACCGCGCGGTGGGCCAGCTGTGGGTCTTCGGCGATGTCGGGTGGCCGGTTCATCGGTGCGGCCGCCACCCCGGCTGCCTGCAGCAACTCGCCGAGGTCGGCGGGGGTGCGTTCTCCGGTGTGCCGGCTCAGCTGCTCCACCAGCTCCGCGCGATGTGCGGCGCGGGCCGCACCGGAGGCAAAGCGCGGGTCGGCGGCCAGACCCGCATCGTCGAAAGCCGCTGCGACACGGCGCCAATCGTCGTCGGTGCGGATGGAGACCACGCACCATTCGTCGTCGCCGGAGCACGGACAGATCAGGTCCACCGCGGTGTCCGGTTGTACTGCCGTTCCCGCGGTCCGCGCGACGTAGCAGGTGTCGAGTTGGTTGACGGCGGCCTCGGCCTGCGAGACGTGGACATGTGCTCCGGTGCCGGTCCGCCGGCCGGCGATCAGCGCGGCCAACGCCCCGATCGCAGTGACCCGCGCGACCACGTGGTCGGGGAAGACAGTGGTCGCATCGTAGAACGAGTGGCGTCCCGTCTGGTTCGTCTCGGGCCCCTCAGGAGCGGTCCACAACGCGGTCACCCCGGTAGTGGCGCGCACCAACGGGCCGTACCCCATCCGGTCACTCCACGGCCCGGTCTCGCCGAACGCGCTGCTCTCGGCGAGCACCACCCCCGGGTTCAGCCCTCTCAGAGCTTCGTAGGAAAACCCCAGGGCAGCAAGCGTTCCCGGTTTGAAGTTGGCGAGCACCGCGTCAGCCGTTCCGACCAGCCGGCCGAAGATCTCCTTGCCGGCCGGACTGCGCAGATCCAGGCCGAACCCGGAGTTGTTGCGGTGCGTCCAGGCGAACGACTCGCTCATCGCCGATCCGGCGCGGGTCTGCCGCAGACCGTCCGGGTAGGCCGCACTCTCCACCTTGATGATCTCGGCGCCCAGGTCGCCGAAGAGCCGACTGGCTTCTCCGCCGGCCACGATGACCCCCAGGTCGACGATCCGCACCCCCTCGAACGGCCGGGCACCGACCGCGCCGCCGGGTGCGGGGCCCGCCGGCGGCCGGACTCGCCAACCGGTGGACGCCTCGCCGAGAGCCGGTGCCGCTGTCCGGAAGCCGGCCCGCTGATCGTCGACCACGTAGTAGCCGGTGGGTATCAGCGCGGAGCGTCCCGGGGCCAGTTCGGTGCGGATCACCGCCCCGGCCGCGGCGAGGTGCTCGCCGGCCAGCACCTGCGCCGGATCGCCGACAGCGGCGATCGGCACTCCGCGGGCCTGCCCGGCCGCGACCAGATCGGCCATGTCCTGGCCGGCGAACAGTTCGCGCACCAGCACGCTGATCTGCGGCCAGACCGCGAACCGCTCACCGATCACGCCGAATCTGGGGTCGGCGTACTCGGCCGGCTCCCCCAGCCAGGCCCACAGCCCGCGCCACTGGCGCGGCGACATCACGCACAGCCGGACGTAGCCGTCCCGGCACGGATAGATCGGATAGGCGTCCTGGTTCCGCGGCCGCCCGCGCCAGCGGCTCGCCCCGCGCCGGGCCGCGGCGACCTGGCCCTGTGCGCCGAATATCGGGTCGAGCACCGTGACCACCGCGTCGAAGCGGGAGAAGTCGATGTAATCACCGGCGCCGCAACGCAACCGGTTGTAGTAGGCGACCAGCACGGCCCAGGCGGCCTGCACCGCCGCGGTCGCCGAGGCAATCCCGTCCGGCGGCAGCACCGGGGTTCCGGTGGTGGGACCGGATCGTGACAGTGCACCCGAGAGGGCGTAGAGCACCGCGTCGGTGGCCCGCCACCGCGAACGCGGCCCACTCGACCCGAAATCGGTGACCGACATCGTCACCAGGTGATCGAACCGGTCGGCCAGCTCCGCACACGACGTCCCGAAAAGCGAGGTCGGCAAAGGCGGCGTCCCGAAGTCGGTGCCGCGCCCCGGCAGACCGCTGTCGACGACGATATCGGCGGTTTGCACCAGCTCGTCGAACCGGCGGCAATCCCGCTCGTCGGCCGGATCCAAGGTCACGCTTCGCTTGTTGGCATTGTGCAGCGCGAACGCGATGCTGACCCCGCCCAGCAACGGCGCCTCGGTGCGCGCCGGGCTGCCGCCGGGGGACTCCACTTTGAGAACGTCGGCTCCGAGGTCGGCGAGCAACCGGGTGACCGCGTCGGCGTCACCGCCGGCCAGATCCAGGACACGCACCGATTCCAGCAACACCCCGCCAGCGTATTGAATGGTTGCCGCGGCCCCGCATCGGCGCGGACAATCGCGGAGATGAGTGCAGAGACCACGACGCCGGCGCCGCCCACGCTCTCCGACGACGAACTGGCGGGCATCGACGCCTATTGGCGGGCCGCCAACTATCTGTCGGTGGGCCAGATCTATCTGTTGGACAACCCGCTGCTGACCGAACCGCTGCGGGCCGAACACGTCAAGCCGCGGCTGCTGGGGCACTGGGGCACCACGCCGGGTCTGAATCTGCTGTACGTCCACCTGAACCGGATCATCCGCAACCGGGACGCCGACGTCATCTTCGTCACCGGGCCCGGTCACGGCGGGCCGGCGCTGGTCGCCAACGCCTATCTGGAAGGCAGCTACAGCCAGGTGTACACCGGTATCGGCGAGAACACCGATGGCCTGCGGAAGTTGTTCCGGCAGTTCTCATTTCCCGGTGGGATACCCAGCCACGTTGCCGCCGAGACGCCGGGCTCCATTCATGAGGGCGGCGAGCTCGGCTATGCGCTGGTGCACGCGTTCGGTGCAGCTTTCGACAACCCGGAGCTGGTGGTGGCCTGTGTCGTCGGCGACGGCGAGGCCGAGACCGGGCCGCTGGCCGCCAGCTGGCATTCGAATAAATTCCTCAACCCCGCCGTCGACGGGGCGGTACTACCCATCCTGCATCTCAACGGCTACAAGATCGCCAATCCGACCGTGCTGGCCCGTATCCCGCAGTCGGAGTTGGAGGCGCTGCTGCGCGGTTACGGGTACCGGCCGATCACCGTCGCCGGTGACGACCCGGCGGTCGTGCACCGATTGCTCGCGGCCGCCCTCGACGATGCGTTCGACGACATCGCGGCAATCCGCCGAGCCGCGCGCACCGAGGGCTCGGCCATGCGGCCGGTGTGGCCGATGATCGTATTGCGCACCCCCAAGGGGTGGACCGGGCCGGAAAAGGTCGACGGCGTACAGGTGGAAGGCACTTGGCGGTCGCATCAGGTGCCGCTCGCGCAGACCCACACCAACCCCGAGCACCGCAGGCAACTAGAGGAATGGTTGCGCAGCTATCGCCCGGCGGAACTGTTCGACGAGTCCGGTCGGCTGCAACCGGAGCTGGCGGCGCTGGCGCCGCGCGCGAATCACCGGATGAGCGCCAACCCGCATGCCAACGGCGGGCTGCTGCTGCGCGACCTGGACCTGCCGGACTTCCGCGATTACGGAGTGCCGGTGGCCCGGCCCGCCACCGAGATGCACGAGGCCACCCGGCTGCTGGGGGTGTTCCTGCGCGACGTCATCGACCGCAACCGCGACCGGTTCCGGTTGATGGGCCCCGACGAAACAGCCTCGAATCGCCTCTCGGCGGTGTTCGAGACGACCGACCGGGTCTGGCTGTCGGCGACCTCGCCCGACGATGACCACGTCGCCCCCGACGGACGGGTCATGGAGGTGCTCTCCGAACACCTGTGCCAGGGCTGGCTGGAAGGCTATCTGCTGACCGGCCGGCACGGGCTGTTCAACTGCTACGAGGCGTTCGTGCACATCGTCGACTCGATGTTCAACCAGCACGCCAAGTGGCTGGCCGTCAGCCGCGAACTGCCGTGGCGACGACCGATCGCCTCGCTGAACTACCTGCTGACCTCCCACGTCTGGCGACAGGACCACAACGGTGCCTCGCATCAGGACCCGGGGTTCATCGATCTGGTGGCCAACAAGCGACCCGAGGTGGTGCGCGTCTACCTGCCGCCGGACGGCAACACGCTGCTGTCGGTGGCCGATCACTGCCTGCGCAGCCGCAACTACGTGAACGTGATCGTCGCGGGCAAGCAGCCGGCACTTGCCTACCTGGACATGCCCGCGGCGGTGGCGCACTGCACCCGGGGCCTGGGCATCTGGGACTGGGCCGGCACCGCCGGTGGTGAACCGGACGTGGTGCTGGCGTGCGCCGGCGACGTCCCGACTCTGGAAACGCTGGCCGCCGCCGACATCCTGCGCCGGGAGCTACCCGACCTCGCCGTACGAGTGGTCAACGTGGTGGACATCATGCGGCTGCAGCCTGCGACGGAGCATCCACACGGTCTGCCCGACAACGAGTTCGACGCCCTGTTCACCCGCGACAAGCCGGTGATCTTCGCCTACCACGGCTATGCCTGGCTGATTCACCGGCTCACCTATCGGCGGACCAACCACGACCAGATGCACGTGCGCGGCTACCGCGAGCGCGGCACCACCACAACCCCGTTCGACATGGTGATGCTCAACGACCTGGATCGCTTCCACCTGGTGATGGACGTCATCGATCGGGTGCCCGGGCTGGCTGAAAGCAGCGCCGTACTGCGTCAGCAGATGGCCGATGCCCGGCTGGCCGCCCGGCTCTACACGCGCGAGCACGGTGAGGACGATCCCCGTATCACCGACTGGACCTGGCGAACGGGCGTGGCCGGCGACGACGGCGAGATAAGGTGACGGCCATGACTGTTCACCCGTCACTGGTCCCGATGCGCCGTAAGGCGACAACGCTGCTGTTCGGCGCTCTCGTCGCCTCGGCCACTGTCGCCGGCGTCGCCCCCGCCGGCGCGACCCCGGACCTCACCAAGGTGCCGGTTCGTTACGACCTGACCGGAACGGGTGTCGCCGGCTACGTCACCTACCAGACCCAGAACGGTCAGGCGCACGCCACCAACGCGGCACTGCCGTGGTCGATCCAGCTGGCCGGCTCGAAGACGAACATGGCCAGTCCCGCCTCGTACTCGCTGAGCGCCCAGGGCGTCGGCCCGGGAACGCTGAGCTGCACGGTCAGCGTCGATGGGAAGATCGTCAGCCAGAACACCGCGACCGGCAACCCGGCGCGGGTGCTCTGCGAGACCCACGGACCCCGCTAAACCAGGCGGCCGCGAGGCGGCCTACAACGACGAGGCGACGCCGAGGCCGCCCGCGGGTAGAATCCGGACCAATGCCTTGCCATGATTTCGCGGCGCTCGGGGGGCGGCATCCATTGGTGTCACAACTCTCGGTGCTGAACCAGTTTCGCGCCTTCGTCGACGTCGCCGTCGTCGTGGTGGTCTTGGCGCTGGCCAACCTGGTCGCGCATTTCACCACCCCCTGGGCGGCTGTCGCCACCGTTCCCGCCACTGCAGTCGGTCTGGTGGTTCTGGTCCGCTGCAACGGTCTGAGCTGGGCTGAGCTCGGCTTGGGCCGCGCCCATTGGAAGTCCGGAGTCGGCTATGCCGTGGCCGCGATACTGGTCGTGGTGTCGGTGATCGCCGTCGGAGCGTTGCTGCCCTGGACCCGACCGATGTTCTTGAACAACCACTACGCCACGCTGTCCGGCGCCGTGGTGGCGTCGATGCTGGTCATCCCGCTGCAGACCGTCATCCCCGAGGAGTTGGCATTCCGCGGCGCACTGCACGGCGCGCTGCACCGGGCCTGGGGTTTCCGCGGGGTCGCCGCGGCCGGCTCCCTGCTGTTCGGGTTCTGGCATATCGCCACCTCGCTCGGGCTGACCAGCAGCAACGTCGGCTTTACCCGGTTGTTCGGGGGCGGGTTCCTCGGCATGCTGGCCGGTGTGACGCTGGCAGTGCTGGCTACCGGGGCCGCCGGTTTCGTCTTCAGCTGGCTGCGCCGACGCAGCGGCAGTCTCATCGCCCCGATCGCGCTGCACTGGTCGCTCAACGGGGTGGGCGCACTGGCCGCCGCCCTGGTGTGGCAGTTGTCCGCCTGATCACACCAGCAGCACGGCCGCACCCGCGATCCGGCCCGCTCCCAGGTCCGCCAGCGCCCGGTCGGCGTCACCCAGCGAATACTCCGGTGTGGTCACGTTGATGCGGTGAGCCGCGGCGAAGTCGAGGAAGTCGCGGGCATCGGCGCGGGTGTTCGACGTCACCGACCGGATCCGGCGTTCGTAGAACAGGTCGCGCTGGTAGTTCAGTGGCGGGATGTCGCTCAGATGGATCCCGGCGATCGCGCAGGTGCCGCCGCGATCCAGGGCCTGGCAGGCGGGCGGCACCAGCTCGCCCACCGGCGCGAACAGGATCGCCGAGTCCAGCGGCACCGGGGGCGGGTCAGCCGCCCCCTGCACCGAGGCCGCGCCCAGCTCCAGCGCCAGCTCCCGGGCCTGCGGATCACGGGTCATCACATGCACCTCGGCGCCGCGGGCGAGCGCAACCTGTGCGGTGATGTGCGCGCTGCCGCCGAAACCGTAGAGTCCGAGCCGGCCGCCCGGCGGCAGGTCGGCGAGTTGCAGCGCCCGGTAGCCGATGATGCCCGCGCACAGCAGCGGCGCCAATTCGCTGTCGCTGTAGCCGGCGGGTAGGTGATGGGCGAATGCCGCTGGGACGGTGGCAAATTCGGCATACCCGCCGTCGTCGTCCCAGCCGGTGTAGCGCGACTGCGGACACAGGTTCTCATCGCCTCGGCGGCAGTATCGGCAGGATCCGCAGGTGTGTCGCAGCCAGGCGATGCCGACCCGGTCCCCGACGCCGAAGTCGTCGCCGGCTTCAGCGCCGACCTCGACGACCTCGCCGACCACCTCGTGGCCGGGTGTCACTGCGGGGCTGTGTACCGGTAGATCACCTTCGACGACGTGCAGGTCGGTGCGGCACACCCCGCAGGCGCGCACCGCCACGAGCAGTTCCGATGGTTGCGGTCGGGGCACCGCGGTGCTGACCCGGCGCAGTGGCGCGGTGCCGATCGGTCCGGGTTGCTGCACCCGCCACGCACTCATGCTCATGCCGGACTCTCGCTCGCCCATTACGACATTCTGCGCGCAGCAACAGCGAGCGGGTCAGCGTTTACGCACCAGCCCGAGCAGCCACAACAGCAGGATCGACCCCAGCGTCGCGGTGAACAGGGTGAACCACCATCCGCCGGATGCGGTGTCGAATTTGAAGCTCAGCAGGAACCCGCCGAGCAACGCACCGCAGATCCCGGTGACGATGTTCACCAGGATGCCGGACCCACCACCGGCGACGACTTTGCCGGCGATCCACCCGGCGATCGCACCGATGATCACGTACCCGATCCAGCCCACACTGGTCAACGTCGTCGAACGCTCGGCGAGGAACTCCGTTGCCGCCAATACGTGCAGTTGCGCAGTCATGACGTCAGGCTAGCTGTTCGCGCGCCGCCACACCGGCGACTGCGATCAGTCGGCGATCACGGCGCCGGAGCAACCGGAGCGGGCGCGGGGGCGGGAGCAGGCGCGGGTGCAGGCGCCGGGGCGGGCTCCGGCGCAGGCGCAGGCGCGGGTGCCGGTGCAGGCGCGGGTGCCGGTGCAGGCGCGGGTGCCGGTGCAGGCGCGGGTGCCGGTGCAGGCGCCGGAATTCCGGGCGCCGGCTCGGCCGGAGCCGAAGCCGGGGCCAGCGGGCGGATGGACTCCGTGAGCACGGTGGCCGCGCCCCGGTCCACCGGGTTGTTGGCGGTCCCCAACCACACCACGAACCACCGCTCGGTCTGGACTCCGGTGCCACCGTCTGTCGGCGGCAGGCCGATTACGCCACTCCAGATCTGGCCGACCGGTTTGGCCGGGTCGGTGAACTTGACTTCGTAGTAGGACGCGCTGCCGGTCAGACCGCCCCCGGCCAGCGGGGTGTTCTCCTGGTTCGCGCGGGTCCCCGGGTAGGGCATGAAAAACTCGCCCATGTCCGATCCGAGTCGGGTGGCGGCCTTGGCGTTGTCTGTCTCGGCGCTGGCGTACAGCCGCTGGTCCAGCTTGCCGAGCACGATCCTGGTGTCGTTGGCCACCGGCGCCGGCTGCCCGGGCAGCATCGGCTCACCGGCCGTCTTGCTCAGCAGCGAGGACCCGTATTCGAGGTGGCTGGTGTCGGATTGCACCCAGCCACCCGGCAGGACGTAGCTGAACCCGCCGACCACATCATCGACCCGGCCCACCTCCGGCGCACCGGGCTCGGCGACCGGCGCCGGCGCGTTCGAGTCTCCCGGCGGTGCCGTCGTGTCGGCCGGCGGGGCGTCGGCGGTGGCCGGCGGCGGTGGCGGCGGTGGCGGTGGCGGATCGGCGTAGGCCGGCGATGCCGTGGCGAATGCCAGCACGCCCGCGATCGCGGCGGCCCACGTCGTCGCGGCCACCGCCCGGATGCCCCTGTGGGCCGTTGAGGTCGGGTCCACCTGCTTCATGGCAGAAAAACTACCGCGTCGAGACCGCTACGCAAGTTATGCCATGCCGGGGTGTGTCGCGCGCAGCGTCACTTCCTGTGCCTTGACACCGAACCAGACCACTTCACCCGGGGTGAGCCGCAGCTCGGCGGCGGCATCGGCGGTGATGTCTGCGGCCAGTCCCGGCGCGCCGTCCGGCTGGTCGACCCCGCGCACCTGGATCGCGCTGCCGCGTGCCTCCAGTTCCGCCACGGTCACCTCGACGAGATTGCGCGGACTGCCGTGCGGCGGCGGCTCCCGATACACCGCAACCGCCTGCGGCGTGCAGACCGCGACGGCCGGCCGGCCGGCGACCAAGCCGTCATCGGCGGTGCCATGCCACCGATCCCCCCACCGGGTGCGCAGCATGCCGCCGCTGTCGATCACTCCGGCCACCAGATTGAATCCGGCGATCCGCGCCCCGAACCGGCTGCGGGGCGCGGCCAGAACCTCGGCGGTACGCCCGATCTCGGCGACCCTGCCCGACTCGAGCACCAAAACCCGGTCTGCCAACGCGAATACGTCGAGCAGATCGTGGGTGACCAGCACCGTGGTGCGGCCGGCGGTGGTGATGACGTCGCGCAGCACGGTGCGCACCGCGATCGCCGCGCCCACGTCGAGCCCGGCCAGCGGCTCGTCGAGCAGGAGCACTTCGGGTTCGGCGGCCAGGGCACGGGCGATCGCGACCCGCTGCGCCTGTCCGCCGGAGAGCCGGCGCGGTCTGCGGTCGGCCAGATCCTCGGCGTCGACCGCTCGCAGCCAGGCCATTGCCGCCGAGGGACGCGGTCGTCGGCGGCCGAAGCGACGCCGGCTGTGCGGCCCGAACGCCACGTTGGCCGCCACACTCAGGTGCGGGAACAGCAGCGGGTCCTGCAGCAGCAGCCCGACCCGGCGGTCACAGGTGGCGACGTGCACCCCGGCCCCGGAGTCGGTCAGCACCCGATCGCCGACCCGCACCAGGCCCGCATCGGGCCGCAGCAGACCGGCGATCACGTGCAGCAGGGTGGATTTGCCGGCACCGTTGGGCCCGAGCACGGCCAGCACCTCACCCGGCGCGACGGTCACCCGCACATCCAGGCCGCGCTCGGCCACCACCGCGTGCAGGGTCAGGCCCGCCGCCACGGCACTCACCCGACGCCGGCCAGCCGTCGGGCTCCCAGGGCCAGCACCACCACCGCGGCCACCGCCACCAGAAGCAGCGACATCGCCGCCGCAGCGTCGGCGTCGGTCACCCGCTGCAGGTAGATGGCCAGCGGCAGCGTCCGGGTGACACCCTCACGGGAGCCGGCGAACGTCAGCGTCGCCCCGAACTCCCCCAGCGACCGCGCGAACGCCAGCACCGCGCCCGAGATCAGGCCCGGTGTCAGCAGCGGCAGTGTCACCCGCCACCACACCGTGCTCGGCCGGGCGCCCAAGGTGGATGCGACCACCTCGTAGTCGGCGCCGGCGGTGCGGGCCGCGCCCTCCAGCGCGATCACCAGGAACGGCAGCGACACGAAGGTCTGCGCCAGCACCACCGCCGTGGTCGTGAACGCGATGTGGATTCCGGCCGCGTCCAGGTAGCGCCCCAACAGCCCGAGCCGGCCGAACGCGTACAGCAGCGCGATACCGCCCACCACCGGCGGCAGAACCAGCGGCAGCAGCGCCAGGGGCCGCAACAACCGCACCACCCGCGCCCGGCTGCGCGCCAGGACCAGCGCCATCGGCACGCCCACCACGATGCAGAGCGCGGTACTGGCCGCGGCGGTCTTCAGACTGAGCAGTAGCGCCGTCCTTGAGGACGGACTGGTGATCAGCGACCAGAAATGCGGCCAGTCGACCTTGACCGCGATCGCGACCAGGGGCAGCAGCACGAAGGCGGCGCCGATCGCGGCGGGCACATAGACCCAGCGGGGCAGGTCGTTGGGCCGGTGCACCAGATCAGGGCTTGCCGAAGCCGGCCGCGTGCAGAATCTTCTGCCCCGCGGCACCGGTGACCAGATCGACGAAGGCCCGGCCCGGCCCGGCCTGCGGCGCGTTCTCGAGCAGCGCGACCGGGTAGGTGTTGACCGCCCCCGCGGCCTCGGGGAACTCGACGGTGGCCACCTTGTCGCCGGCGTTGATCGCATCGGTGCGGTAGACGACACCGGCGTCGGCCTGGCCGGTGGTGACCTTGTTGAGCACGTCGGTGACGTCGGGTTCCTCGCTGACCGGATTCACCCGCACTCCGGTGGTTTCTTCGACCTTGTGCGTCGCCGCTCCGCACGGGACCGGCGGTTGGCACACCACCACGGCCAAGCCGGCGCCGGCCAGGTCGGCGAAGGAGCGCACCGCGTGCGGGTTGCCGGGGGCGGTGACGATCACCAGCGTGTTCGAGGCGAACGGCACCGCCTCGCCGTCCAGCAGGCCGGCCTGGGCGACCTTGTCCATCTGGGCGGTGTTGGCCGAGGCGAACACGTCGGCGCCGGCGCCCTGGGTCAGCTGGGTGGCCAGTTCCGAGGAGCCGGCGAAGTTGAACTGCACGCCCACGCCGGGGTGGTCGGTCTTGAACTGCTCGGCGATCTCGGTGAATGCCGGTTGCAGTGACGCCGCCGCGAACACCGTGATCGACGGCGCCGCGGGTCCGGAGCTACAGCCGGTCAGGCCCGTCAACCCCGTCGCCAGCATGACCCACACCGCACCGGAGACCGCCCGGGTTCGCCACATGGCTGGAACTTTAGCGTCGATCGCAAGCGCGGCGAAGCCGGGCGAAGCGGGTCGGCGCCATCGACCCAGCGTCGATCGCAAGCGCGGCGAAGCCGGGCGACGCGGGTCGGCGCCATCGGCCCACGTCGATCGCAAGCACGGCGAAGCCGGGCGAAGCGGCACTTACTCGGACCGTAGCCGGATCGTGTCTGTGCCGATTCCGCCCCTCTCACACAAACCGGCTACTGTCCAGTAACATAGCTGCGAACACGAGGAGGTCCTACCGATGGATGTGCTGGTCACCGGTGGTGACACTGAGCTAGGTCGCGCCGTCGCCGAAGGCTTCAGCGACGCCGGCCACAAGGTGACGCTCGCAGGTATGCGTGGTCCCGAACTCGAGGTCGCCGCCAAGGAACTCGACGCCAACGCCGTCGTCTGCGACAACACCGATCCGGCCAGCCTGTCGCAGGCCCGCGGCCTGTTCCCCCATCACCTCGACACCATTGTCAACGTCCCGGCGCCGCGCTGGCACGGCGGTGACCCGCGCACCTACTCGCTGGCGGACCAGGCCGCCGCGTGGCGCAGTGCCCTGGACGCCACCGTCCTCTCGGCGGTGCTGACGGTCGCGACCGTCGGCGATCACCTGCGTTCCGGCGGCTCGATCCTTTCGGTGATGCCGGAGAACCCGCTCGACGGCGGTGCCGACGCAGCGGTCAAGGCGGCCCTGTCGAACTGGACCGCCGGGCAGGCCACCGCGTTCGGCACCCGTGGGATCACCGTCAACGTGGTCGCCCCCGGCGTCGGGGCGCGCCCGGGTTACGACGGGCTCAGCAGTGCCCCGCCCACCGCGGACACCGAGATCGCCCGCCTGGCGGTGTTCTTGACCACACCGGCCGCCCGCCACATCACCGGCCAGACGCTGCACGTCAGCCACGGAGCGCTCGCGCATTTCGGCTGATCACACGGCAAGTGGTTAATCCCACAACCGGCGAATGCGGTGACCGTCAATCCGGTCGACTAGCGTATTTGTGAACGCAGTCGCCATCGAGGAGCAACCGGATTCCCATGAGTGCCCAGCCTGAAGTCACTGCGCCAGCGAGCCGCCGCCACCAGGTCGTGATCATCGGCTCGGGGTTCGGTGGGTTGACCGCGGCCAAGAAACTCAAGCGGGCCGACGTCGACGTCAAGTTGATCGCCCGCACCACCCACCACCTGTTTCAGCCGCTGCTGTACCAGGTGGCAACCGGGATCCTCTCCGAAGGTGAAATTGCGCCGTCTACCCGCGTCGTACTGCGTAAGCAGCGCAACGCCGAGGTGCTGCTGGGCGACGTCACCCATATCGACCTGGCCGGCAAGTTCGTCACCTCCGAGGTGCTCGGCCACACCTACGACACCCCGTTCGACAGCCTGATCATCGCGGCCGGCGCCGGCCAGTCCTACTTCGGCAACGACCAGTTCGCCGAGTTCGCACCCGGCATGAAGACCATCGACGACGCCCTGGAGCTGCGGGGCCGCATCCTGAGCGCCTTCGAGCAGGCCGAGCGGTCCAGAGACGCCGCCCGCAGAGAGAAGCTGCTCACCTTCACCGTGGTCGGCGCGGGCCCCACCGGCGTCGAAATGGCCGGGCAGATCGCCGAATTGGCCAATTACACACTCAAGGGCGCGTTCCGCAACATCGACTCGACCAAGGCGCGGGTGATCCTGCTCGACGCCGCTCCGGCCGTGCTGCCGCCGATGGGCGACAAGTTGGGCAGAAAGGCCGCCGAGCGGCTGCAGAAGATGGGCGTCGAGATCCAGCTCGGTGCCATGGTCACCGATGTCGACCGCAACGGGCTGACCGTCAAAGAGTCCGACGGCACCATCCGGCGGATCGAATCCCAGTGCAAGGTGTGGTCCGCCGGCGTCTCGGCCAGCCCGCTGGGCCGCGACCTCGCCGAGCAGTCCGCGGTCGAACTCGACCGCGCCGGGCGGGTCAAGGTGCTGCCCGACCTGTCCGTGCCGGGCCACCCGGACGTGTTCGTCGTCGGCGACATGGCGGCCGTCGACGGCGTGCCCGGCATGGCGCAGGGCGCCATCCAGGGCGCCAAGCACGCTGCGAGCACCATCAAAGCCGAACTCGGCGGAGCCGACCCGGCCGACCGGGAACCATTCCAGTATCTGGACAAGGGCTCGATGGCTACCGTGTCGAGGTTCTCGGCGGTCACCAAGATCGGGCCGCTGGAGTTCAGCGGCTTCCTGGCCTGGCTGGCCTGGTTGGTACTGCACCTGGTCTACCTGGTCGGGTTCAAGAACAAGATCAGCACGCTGCTGTCGTGGAACGTGACGTTCCTGAGCACGCGGCGCGGCCAGCTCACCATCACCGAACAGCAGGCATTCGCCCGAACCCGCCTCGAACAGCTCGAAATGCTGGCGGCCGAGGCGCAGCGTGGCGCCGAACGCGCGGTCAGTTAGCCGGCAGGTTCTGCAGCCGAACCTGGCCGCGGGCGACCACCCGCTGACCGGAATCGGTGATCGTCACCAACCACAGTTGTTGGCGACGGCCGCGGTGGATCGGGGTGGACTCGGCGAACACCGTGCCCGACGAGACCGCCCGCAGGAAATCGGTGTTGTTGTTGACCCCGACCACGTTGCCACCTGCTTCGCCGCCGTCCGCGTTCAGCCAGGTGTGCGCTGAGACGCTGGCCACACTCTCGACGATCGAGCAGTACACCCCGCCGTGCACGATCCCCGTGGGCTGGCACAGCTTGGGTTGCAATTCCAGCTCGGCGCTCGCACCGTCGGGACCGATATCGGTGTAGACCAGGCCGATTTCGGCATCGAAGGGCGAAAAATAGGAAGGCGGGGAGCCGCTGGCAGCCATGCCATGGTTTTACACGACGGCGTTGCGCCCGCTGAACGCAGCGTCAAGGCGTCGGAAGGGCCCGCCTGCGCCGCAGCAGACCCACAGCCGCCCATACGACAGCCGGTAGTAATTGAGGGTAGGCTTGCTCCGTTGCCCAGGGAGTTGATTACCACATGGCGAAGCAGACCCACCTAGGGGATTTGGAACGAGCGGTGATGGATCACCTGTGGTCCGCACCCGAGGCTCAGACGGTGCGCCAGGTCCACGAAGCGCTGTCCGTGCAGCGAGACCTGGCCTACACCACGGTGATGACGGTCCTGCAGCGGTTGGCCAAGAAGAATCTGGTCTCGCAGATCCGCGACGATCGCGCGCACCGCTACACACCGGTCCGCGGCCGCGATGAACTGGTCGCCGGGCTGATGGTGGAGGCGCTGGATCAGGCCGCCGACTCCGGGGACCGCCGGGCCGCTCTGGTGCATTTCGTCGAACGTGTCGGCATGGACGAGGCCGAGGCTCTGCGCCGCGCACTCGACGAGTTGGAAGCCAAGCATCGCGTCGGCCGGCCCGCTGGCGGCCGGCCCGCGTCCTGAGGGACACTGGCAGCGTGTCCGCGCTGGCCTTCTCCCTCCTCGCGCTGCTGCTCGTGGGGCCGGTGCCCGCCCTACTTGCGCGTGCCGACTGGCCGTTGCGCGCCCCGCGGGCCGCGGTGGTGCTCTGGCAGGCCATTGCAATAGCCGCGGTGCTGTCGGCTTTCAGCGCGGGGGTCGCCACTTCGAGTCGTCTACTGATGCCGGGTCCGGACGGCCGGCCCACGGCGACGATCCTCGGGTCCATTGACCGGCTGGGCTGGCCGTTGTGGACCTTCTACACCGCGGTGTCCACCTTGACGTTGCTGGTGGGACTGCGGCTCACGTTGACCGTGCTGCGGGTCGCGATCGGCACTCGGCAGCGCCGGGCCCGCCACCGCATGTTGGTCGACCTGGTCGGCGTCTCCGACAGCACCCCGGCGGCGCGCAGCAGCGGCCTGCGGATTCTGCAGGTGATGCAGCCGCTGGCCTACTGCCTGCCCGGGGTGCGCAGCCGGGTGGTGCTCAGTTCAGGGACGTTGCAGGCTCTCGGCGACGCCGAACTGGCCGCCCTGCTCTGCCATGAGCGGGCCCACCTGCGGGCCCGGCATGATTTGGTGTTGGAGGCGTTCACGGCAGTGCACACCGCGTTTCCGCGGTTCGTGCGCAGTGGCAGCGCCTTGGATGCGGTGCGGTTGCTGGTCGAACTGCTGGCCGACGATGCCGCCGTTCGGGTTGCCGGCGCCCCGCCCCTGGCCCGCGCCCTGGTGACCTGCGCTTCGGCCAGCACCCCCGCCGGCGCGCTGGCCGCCGGCGGCCCCAACACGGTATTACGCGTGCAGCGACTGTCGGGGCGGGGCAACAGTCGCACACTGGCTGCGGCCGCGTACTCCGCCGCGGCCGGGGTGCTGACGGTGCCCACGATCGCACTGGCGGTACCGTGGCTGACCGAACTGCATCGACTGATCGCGGAGTAACCCACGCCGTCCGGCGTGCCGCGCATCGATCACCTACCACCGAAAGGCGAATGTATGAGCGCGTCGGAGCTTGTCGGCACCGCCCAGATCGGGGTGACCGGTCTGGCCGTCATGGGATCCAACATCGCGCGCAACTTCGCTCGACACGGCTACACCGTGGCACTGCACAACCGCTCGGTCGCCAAGACCGACGCCCTGCTGAGCGCGCACGGCTCCGATGGAAAGTTCGTGCGCAGCGAGTCGATTCCGGAATTCCTTGCCGCGTGCGAGAAGCCGCGGCGGGTGCTGATCATGGTGCAGGCCGGCGCCGCCACCGACGCCGTCATCAATGACCTCGCCGACGCGATGGAACCCGGCGACATCATCATCGACGGTGGCAACGCGCTCTACACCGACACCATTCGCCGCGAGAAGGCCATGGCCGAGCGCGGACTGCACTTCGTCGGCGCCGGAATCTCCGGCGGCGAAGAGGGCGCTCTCAACGGGCCGTCGATCATGCCCGGCGGCCCGGCGGAGTCATACCGCTCACTGGGCCCGCTGCTGGAGGAGATCTCCGCACACGTCGACGGGGTGCCGTGCTGCACCCACATCGGCCCGGACGGCTCCGGGCACTTCGTCAAGATGGTGCACAACGGCATCGAGTACTCCGATATGCAGCTGATCGGCGAGGCCTACCAGTTGCTGCGCGACGGCCTGGGGCTCTCGGCGCCGCAGATCGCCGACGTGTTCACCGAGTGGAACGCCGGTGAGCTGGACAGCTACCTGGTCGAGATCACCGCCGAGGTCCTGCGTCAGGTCGACGCCAAGACCGGCAAGCCGCTGGTCGACGTCATCGTCGATGAGGCGGAGCAGAAAGGCACCGGACGCTGGACGGTGAAATCGGCGCTGGACCTCGGGGTTCCGGTGACCGGCATCGCCGAGGCAGTGTTCGCCCGGGCGCTGTCGGGCTCGGTCCCCCAGCGTCGCGCCGCGGCCGGTCTGGCCGCCGGGGCTCTCGGCGAACGCCCACACGATGCGGCCCGGTTCACCGAGGACGTCCGCCAGGCGCTGTATGCCTCGAAGATCGTCGCCTACGCGCAGGGTTTCAACCAGATCCAGGCCGGCAGTGCCGAGAACGGCTGGAACGTCACCCCCGGGGACCTGGCGACGATCTGGCGTGGCGGCTGCATCATCCGCGCGAAGTTCCTCAACCGGATCAAAGAGGCGTTCGACACCGATCCCGACCTGGTGAGCCTGCTCGCCGCCCCGTATTTCCGCAGTGCTGTGGAGACCGCCATCGACTGCTGGCGGCGGGTGGTGGTGACCGCGACGCAGCTGGGCATCCCGGTTCCGGGATTCTCCTCGGCACTGTCCTACTACGACGGCCTGCGGACCGAGCGGCTGCCCGCCGCCCTGACCCAGGCCCAGCGCGACTACTTCGGCGCCCACAGTTACGGCCGGGTGGACGCCGAGGGCAAGTACCACACGCTGTGGAGCGCGGACCGCAGCGAGGTGCCGGTCTAAACCAGCAGGCGCAGCACGGCGTCGGTGTAGGCCTGCGGGTCTTCGAGCTGCGGGTAGTGCCCCAGCCCGGGCAGCTCGACGACCTCGGCGGCCGGGCGAAGCTCTCGCAGGCCGTCCAGCACGTTGGTGGTGGCGACCGGATCGCCGAGTCCCCACACGAACCCCAGCGGTTTGGGCCAGTCGCGCACCGCGCCATGCCAGCGCTGCGCGTAACGCACCCGTTCGTCGAGGTAGGCCGAGAGCAGGTGCGCGATCCGGTTACCCCCGTTGTGGCACAACAGCTCCCACTGCAGTGCGGCCTCGTCCTGCGACAGCGGATGCTGCGCACTGAACAGCCGGCCGAAGCTGCGCACGAAGCTCCGCCGGTTCGTCAGCCGGGCGGCGACTCCGCCGAACGGGCCGCGCAGCACTTTCTGGATGGGTCGTAGACTGGCGCGCTCCAGGATCACACTGCCGTTGGACAGCACGGCGCGGCGCAGATCGAAGGTCAGTGTTCCTTCCAGGTCGCGGGCCAGTAGTTCGGTGGTCACCGAGGTGCCCATGTCGTGGGCGGCCAGCACCACCGGCCCGGTGGTGGTCGACGCCACCACCTGCTGCACCAGATCGGCCTGCTCCAACAGGCTGTATCGATGTGGCCGCGGCTTGTCCGACAGCCCGAACCCGAGGAAGTCCATGGTTAGCCAGGGCCGGCCGGCGAGCCGGGCGACGGCCGGCCGGAAGTCGTAGGAGCAGGACGGAAACCCGTGCAGCAGTAGCACAGTCGGCCCTTGCCCCGCGCCTGACCGCACGAACAACTCCCCCGCGTCGGTCGAGACCCAGCGACCGCCGTCGCGCCATTCGCGCACGCTCTGCGACAACGTCATCGTGGGCCGCGGCTCAGATCCACGCCAGCAGGTCACTCAACGCCGAGCCCGTTTCGTCGGCCACCTGCCCGGCGGCGGCGCCACCGAGGTTCGAGAGCGCATCGGTGATGTCGTTGAACACCGCTTGTGGGAACCCGAGGAACACCGAACCGATGTCCTGCAACCCGGTCTGCAGCGCATTGCCGATCACGGTCGGATCGCCGTCGAGCAGCGCCTGGTAGAAGTTCCACACCGCGACCTGCGGCGTGGTGATCAGGTCTCGCACCTCCATGATCAGGCTTGTCAGCAACCCCGGGTCCGGCGCGACCGCGATCCCGTTCCAGGTGACCAGCGTCCAGCCGTCGGTGGGGTTGCCCTCGATCTGCACGATGCCGGTGTTGGGCAGCAGCGGTGAGCCGTCGTCATTGGCGAACATGGTTTGCAGAGACAGCGGCAGCAGCAGCGCGATGTCGGGGTTCTTGACGTTGAGCGCCACCCAGGCCGCGATGTCGGCTTCGTTGTTGAACGCCACGGCGGTGATGTCGCCATTGTCGCTTTCGACCGGGTTGGCCATCGCGGCGCTGTACATCGCGTCGACGGCCTCGGTGAACTTCTGGTCCATCACCACCCCGTTGGGGTCCTCGACAGAACCCGGGATCGGCACCAGCACCAAGCCGAGCAACGTCCACAGCATCGGCGTGAACTGGTAGAGGAAGCCGGACAGGCTGGCGATCGGCTGACCCGCGTAGATGCCGCTGTCGATCTCGTTGAGCCCGGGCAGGATCTGCGTCGTCATGTTCTGCAACTCGGCGAACGGTGCGGCGGTATCGATGTCCCGGATGGCCTGCCCGGAGAAGATCCCCGCGACGTGGTCGCCGAGTTCCTGGTGAAGTTTGTCGGCCACGTCCTGCGCCTGCTGCACGCCGAGATCACTGAGCGGCGGACCCGGATGGTCCGGGGAGGGGGTGATGACGTCGTTGAACGGCGGCATCCGCTGTCCGTGTCGGACGATATCGATGACGATATCCTGGTTCTCACCACTGGTGAGGGCGATGGCAGGTACTGCGACTCCGGGCGCAGCGACACCGCCTTGAGCCGGTGGGATGACGGCAATGACGCCGGCGCCCAGCACGGCAACACCGGCAGCGACCGACCACATCGGGTTGATCAACATATCGATTCCTTCTCGTCAGAACGCCGTGAGCAGATCGGCGAATGCGTCCCCGGTGCCGGCGCCACCGCTCAGTGCATCGACGATGTCGTGGAACACCGCACCCGGGAATTGGACCAGCGCGGTACTGACCTGCTCGAAGCCGGTTTGAACCGCATTCATGACCGCTTCGGGATCCGAGCCGAGAATGGCCTGGTGCACAGCCCACCACGACTCCTGGAGCGGCAGCATCACGTCCCGCACGTCGACGAACAGGGCGGTCAGCAGCCCTGGATCGGCGGGGATGGCGTGCCCGTCCCAGCTGACCAGGGTCCAGCCGTCGGTGGGATTGCCCTCGACTTCGACGACGGCGGCGTTGGGCAGGAAAATAGTCGTCTGGCCGTTCGCGACACTGTGTGACTCTTTGATGAGGTCCAGGAAGAACGGCAGATCGGGGTTGTCGACGTTCTGCATCACCCAGGCGAAGATGGACGCCGTGCTGCTGAACGCCACGTCGGTGAGCTGGCCGTTGGCACTGACCACCCCGGTGCTCAACGCATGGTCGTACATCGTCTGAACTGCGTCGCTGAATCGATCGTCCAGCACGATCCCGTTGATGTCGTGCGAGCCCGGGCCCTGCACCAGTGCCAACCCCAGCGGCGCTCCGAGGCTCCACGCACCCACCGTCAGAAAGGCCAGCTGACCGCCAAGACTCTGAATCGGATCGAGCGCGTAGACGCCACTGTCCACTTCGTCGAGCCCGGGCAGTATCTGCACATCCGCGGGGGTGCCGCCGGTGCCCTGCAGGTCGGCGAACGGCGCTGCGGTCTCCTCCACCCGGACGCCCTGCCCGGTGAAGATGCCGGCGACCGGGCCGAGTTGGGTGAACAACTGCTGCCCGACATCGTTCGCCTGTTGGTGGCCGAGGTCGCTGAGCGGGGCGCCCGGATGGTCCGGCGAGGGGGTGAGCAGCAGATCGTACGGCGGTGTCATCTGCGCATGCCGCACGAAATCGATGACGACATCTTGGGCAGTGAGCCGAACGTCGAATGGGGCCGCGGTCGATGTCGCCGGCGACGCAGCGACCGGGGCGACGGCGATGCCGCCGACCAGGGCGGCACCGGCGGTGACGGACAGGATGTGGCTGACCTGCATGGTGCGTACCTCTTTTGGTGGGAGTGGCTTCCGGTCGGCTGCGTAATGGACGTTTGAATATTGCGCAGTTTAGTGATTTCTAAGTATCATGTCGCGTTGCTGAATTATCGCTAGCTAACTGCGATCAACGACGCTGCCGCTGTATCGCCCAATATTTACGGGGATCCCCGACCCTTGGGGGACAAGTGCGGACAGCGAACGGACGCACTCGCATCTGATGTAGGCGCGCGACACGCATCGGCCATGCATCGGCGGGAACCGGCACCGTGGGAGACCATCCCGGGGTTTCGCGGGATCCACACCCGCCGATCTGCTCTTCAGCAGGAACTGAAGTAACCGAACTTCCTTGTGTTGCAAGCTAAGAAGTCGCAGACGGTATCGGCGGTCTCAGACGGACCTCGAGTCGGCGCGAACCGGCTACGACCCGCGGTTACGCCACTGCCGGTGCAGCTTGCGCTGCAGGTAACCTTCGACGTTGCATCCCCGCCACGCCGATCGAGGGGCGATCCCGCGTGGGCGCACGCCAGGGTGGCCGGGCCGATCGGACCGTAGGACGCCAGAGGCTGCGACCGGGGCCTGAATGGCCACACCCCGCCGGCCGTAGCTAACTGTCATCACTGTTCCCCTAAACGACGTCATGAGTTTACCCGACGATTCGGCTGTGAGGAAGATCAATTTTTCATTCGCTTCGCCGGCGGGAAAACAAGTGGTGTCCGGCGACGCGCTGGCGGTACCGTGGCTGACCGGGCCGAATTGCGCGCCCGGTGGCCGCGTGTAGGCGTCCGGTGTTTGAGCGAAACCCCGGCTCAGGATCTGTGGAGGCGAACAGCAGATGGGCTCATCGGAACCCAACGGCCCGGTGACGGGCACCCGATGAGATTCGCCAGCGGGTACGAGCCCGGCTACGACCTGACCTACGACGATGTCTTCATCGTCCCCAATCGCTCGGCCGTCGACTCGCGCCTCGACGTCGACCTGTCCACCCGCGACGGTTCCGGGGCCACCATCCCGGTGGTGGTGGCCAACATGACCGCGGTGGCGGGCCGGCGAATGGCCGAAACCGTGGCCCGGCGCGGCGGCATCGTGGTGCTGCCCCAAGACCTGCCGATCGATGCCGTGGGCCACACCGTGGCCTTCGTGAAAAGTCGCGACCTGGTCGCCGACACCCCGGTCGTGCTCTCCCCCGACGACTCGGTGTCCGCCGCGATGGCGCTGATCTCCAAACGCGCTCACGGCGCGGCGGTGGTGGCCGTCGACGGTCGCCCCACCGGCCTGGTGACCCGGGCGTGCTGCGAGGGCGTGGACCGTTTCAGCCGGGTTCGAGACGTCGCGATATCCGACCTTCCCTGCGCCCCGATCGGCACCGAGCCCCGCAAGGTCTTCGACCTGCTGGAGCACGCGCCGGTCGACGTCGCGGTGCTGACCAACGCCGACGGCACCCTGGCCGGCGTGCTGACCCGCACCGGTGCGATCCGGGCCGGCATCTACACCCCCGCCACCGACGCGGCCGGCCGATTGCGTATCGCGGCCGCGGTCGGCATCACCGGCGAAGTGACGGCCCGCGCGGCCGCGTTGCTGGCCGTCGGGGTGGACGTGCTGGTCATCGACACCGCGCACGGCCACCAGGAAAAGGCGCTGCAGGCCATCCGCGCGGTCGCCGCCCTGAAACCGGGCGTCCCCCTGGTGGCCGGCAACGTCGTATCGGCGGACGGCACCCGGGACCTCATCGCCGCGGGCGCAGACATCGTCAAGGTCGGCGTCGGCCCGGGCGCGATGTGCACCACCCGGATGATGACCGGGGTGGGCCGTCCGCAGTTCTCCGCCGTCGAGGAATGCGCGGCGGCGGCGCGCGAACTCGGCGCCCACGTCTGGGCCGACGGCGGGGTGCGCCATCCCCGCGACGTGGCACTGGCCCTGGCGGCCGGGGCGTCGAACGTGATGATCGGCTCCTGGTTCGCCGGTACCTACGAATCCCCCGGCGACCTGATGTTCGACCGCGACGACAAGCCGTACAAGGAGAGCTACGGCATGGCGTCCAAACGAGCGGTGGCCGCGCGCACCGTCGCGGACAGTTCGTTCGACCGGGCCCGCAAATCACTGTTCGAGGAAGGTATTTCGACGTCGCGAATGGCGCTGGACCCTGATCGGGGCGGAGTCGAGGATCTGCTGGACCACATCACCTCCGGCCTCCGCAGCACCTGCACCTATGTCGGCGCCGCCGACCTGGCCGAGTTGCATGAGCGCGCAGTGCTCGGGGTGCAGTCGGCCGCCGGCTTCGCCGAGGGCCATCCGTTACCGTTCGGCTGGTGAGACCCACGGCGGCGAGTACTGGATCGTCATGACTATCGCCCTGACCCTGGCCAGTCTGCTGGCGTTCGTGGTCCTCACCCTGGGCACCGCGGTGTTCGTCGCCGCCGAGTTCTCGCTGACCACCCTGGAGAGCAGCGCGGTGGAGGCCAACGCCCGCCGCGGCGGCCGTCGCGACGCCTACATCCAAGACGCCCACCGCACGTTGTCGTTCCAGCTGTCCGGCGCCCAGTTGGGCATCTCGATCACCACGCTGGCCACCGGTTACCTGGCCGAGCCGGTGCTGGCCCGGTGGCTGCGCCCCCCGCTTGCCGCCCTGGGGCTGTCCGACGGGGCGGCCGCCGGGGTGGCGCTGGTCCTGGCCCTGGTGATCGCCACCTCGCTGTCGATGGTCTTCGGCGAGTTGGTACCCAAAAACCTGGCCGTGGCACGCCCGCTGCCGGTCGCCCGCGCGGTGGCCGGGCCACAGCTGCTGTTCTCGCGGATCTTCGCGATCGCGATCAAGGTGACCAACGGGACGGCCAACCGCATTCTGCAGCGGCTCGGCGTCGAGCCCGCCGACCGGCTGGCATCGGCCCGTTCGGCACGAGAACTGGCGTCGCTGGTGCGCAATTCGGCGCGCAGTGGAGCCCTCGACCCGACTACCGCCGCCCTGGTGGAAGGGTCACTGCGGTTCGGCGCCCTGACCGCCGCGGAGCTGATGACGCCACGATCCAAGATCGTGAGCCTGCAAGCCGGCGACACGGTCGCCGATCTGGCCACGAGGGCCATCGACACCGGCTTTTCCCGATTTCCGGTCGTCGACGGCGACCTCGACGCCACCGTCGGCATCGTCCACGTCAAACAGGTGTTCGCTGTCGCCGTCGCCGACCGGGCCACCACCCGGATCACCGCGGTGGCCCAACCCGTCGCGGTGGTGCCATCGACCCTCGACGGTGACGCGGTGATGGAACAGATCCGGGCCAATGGCCAGCAGGCGGCCATGGTCGTCGACGAGTACGGCGGCACCGCCGGGATGGTCACGGTGGAGGACCTGATCGAGGAGATCGTCGGCGACGTCCGCGACGAACACGACGACGCCACCCCGTACGTGGTGGCGGCCGGCGGCGGCTGGCAGGTGTCGGGCCTGCTGCGCATCGATGAAGTGGCCGCCGCCACCGGATACCGGGCTCCCGAGGGCTCCTACGAGACCATCGGCGGGCTGGTGCTGCAAGAACTCGGGCACATTCCGGAGGACGGCGAAACCGTCGAACTGACCGCGTTCGACCCCGACGAGCTGTCCGCACACCCGCCGCGCTGGCTGGCCCGGGTGGTCCGGATGGACGGCCGGCGCATCGACTTGCTGGCACTCACCCAACTGGGACCAGCTGATGGCTGACCTGTTCAACGTGGTGTTGACCGTGCTGCTGGTCGCGGCGAACGGGTTCTTCGTCGGGGCGGAGTTCTCGCTGATCTCAGCGCGGCGCGACCGGCTCGAGTCGCTGGCCGAACAGGGCCGGCGCAGCGCGGTCACCGTGATCCGCGCCGGCGAGCAACTACCGCTGATGCTGGCCGGCTTCCAGCTGGGCGTCACGGTGTGCTCGATCCTGCTCGGTCGCATCGGGGAGCCCGCAGTGGCCGACCTGCTCGAGGAACCGTTCCGGCTGGCGGGAATCCCGGACCCGCTGCTGCACACCGTGGCGTTCGTCGTCGCATTGACGATCGTGGTCACCTTGCACGTGCTGTTCGGCGAGATGGTCCCGAAGAACATCACGCTCGCCGGCCCGGAGAAGGCCGCGATGCTGCTGATCCCGCCGTACCTGGTCTACATGGCGGCCGCCCGGCCGTTCATCGCGTTCTACAACCGGTGTGCCCACGCCATCCTGCGCGCCATGCGGGTGCAGCCCAAGGACGAGCTGGAGATCACGGTGTCCACCGTCGAACTGAGCGAGATGATCGCCGAATCGGTCTCGGCGGGACTACTCGACCTCGAGGAGTACACCCGGTTGACCCGCGCGTTGCAGATCCGCACCCGGACGGTCGCCGATGTGGCGTTGCCGGTCGGCGACATCCGCGCCGTTCCGGCGGCGGCCGCCGGCCGCGGCCCCACCGTGGCCGCCGTCGAAAGAGCCCTCGCCCAGACCGGTTACTCGCGGTTTCCCGTCGTCGACCAGGGCGAATTCGTCGGTTACCTGCACATCAAGGACGTCCTGCCGCTCAGCGAGGCCTCTGAGGCATCCGAGCGGTCCGAAGCCATCGTCGACATCGGCGCCGTGCGGCCCCTGCCCCGCGTTCCCGCGTCGCTGCCGCTGGCCGACGCGTTGACACGACTGCGGCGCACCAACAGCCATCTGGCCCTGGCGGTCGCCGCCGACGGCGCAGTGGTGGCAATGGTGGCCCTCGAAGACCTGGTCCAAGACGTCGTCGGCACCGTCCGAGACGGAACGCATCGTGTTTGACCTGGCCGAAGTGGCGTTGGAAGCCGAGCAGTGGCAGGCCCGCGCCGCGGCCCACCGGGTGCGCCTGGAGCGTTTCCTGGCACCCCGGCTACGCCGGATCGCCGCCGGTGATCCGGTGCCGAAGTTCCTGTTCAGCTACTACAGCCTGCGCCCCAGACAGTTGCGCAGCTGGAATCCCGGCTTCGGCGTCACGCTGGCCGGGTCCGCGGCGGTGCGCGAGTACCGCGGGCGGCGGGGCTACAGCGTGACCGAGGAGGGGGTCGGTGTCGCCGAGGGCTTCGCGCGTGAGCGGGCCGACACCGTGGAGTTCGTCGCGCGTCTCTTGCGGGCCACCGCTGCCCGGCCCGCCCAGCTGAACTGCTTCGGACTGCACGAGTGGGCGATGCTGTATCGCGGCCCGGTGGAGCAGAAAGTCCGGCACGCTCACGTCCCGCTGCGGATGAGCCTGAACGAGCTCGAGGCAGTCGTCGAAGCAATACCGTTGCGCTGCACCCACTTCGACGCATTCCGCTTCTTCACCCCGGCTGCGGCGCCACGCAACGCCGGGGCGCCGAACCGGGCCGCCCAAATCGATTGGGAGCAGCCGGGTTGCCTGCACGCCAACATGGATCTGTACAAGTGGTGTTACAAGCTGGGTCCGCTGATCGACTCCGAGTTGCTGGTGGACTGCTTGGAGCTGGCCGCGGCAGCTCGTGAGATCGACATGCGAGCCAGTCCCTATGACCTGAGCGGATACGGCTATTCGCCCATCACCGTCGAAAACGCGGCCGGCCGTGCTGAATACGTCCGTTGTCAAAGTGCGATCACGCAGCGCGCGGAACCACTGCGGGCCGGCCTGTTGGAGCGGTGTGACCTGTTGTCGGCTTTCGCCGGATGCAGGTAGCGGCGCTGTCGGCCGGTAAGGTGGTAGATCGGCTATGAGGGAGGAAGACATGACTGACCGGGTGTCGGTGGGCGATTTGCGGGTGGCCCGCGTGCTGTACGACTTCATCACCGACGAGGCGCTGCCGGGTACCGGCGTCGACCCGGACAGCTTCTGGGCCGGCGTGGACAAGGTCGTCACCGATCTGGCGCCCAAGAACCGGGAGCTCCTGGCGCGGCGTGACGACCTGCAGGCGCAGATCGACAAGTGGCATCGCCACCGGGTGATCGAGCCGCTGGACACCGAGGCCTACCGGGACTTCCTCACCGAGATCGGCTACCTGCTGCCCGAGCCGGAGGACTTCACCGTCAGCACCGCGGGCGTCGACGACGAGATCGCCGTGCAGGCCGGCCCGCAGCTGGTGGTGCCGGTGCTCAACGCCCGCTTCGCGCTCAACGCCGCCAACGCCCGGTGGGGGTCGTTGTACGACGCGCTGTACGGGACCGACGTGATCAGCGAAGAGGACGGCGCGGAGAAGGTGCCGACGGGATATACCGCTGGATATAACGCAGTGCGCGGCGACAAGGTGATCGCCTACGCCCGCAAGTTCCTCGACGAATCCGTGCCGCTGGCCAACGGCGCGTGGACCGAGGTCCAGAGCTTCGCCGTGGATGAGGGCCGGCTGGTGGTCACGCTGCGCGACGGCCTGGAGACCTCGGTCGCCGCACCCGCGGAATTCGTCGGCTACACCGGGGATGCCGAGTCGCCGGCGTCGGTGCTGCTGGCTCACCACGGACTGCACATCGAGATCCTGATCGACCCGACGTCGCCGATCGGGGCGACCGACACCGCCGGCATCAAGGACGTGGTGCTCGAGTCCGCGGTCACCACGATCATGGACTTCGAGGACTCGGTGGCCGCGGTCGACGCCGACGACAAGGTGCTCGGCTACCGCAACTGGCTGGGCCTGAACCGCGGCGATCTCTCCGAGCAGGTCAGCAAGGGTGAGAAGACCTTCACCCGCACCCTGTCCGCCGACCGTGAGTTCACCCTGCCCGAGGGGCCGGACGCGGGCACCCTGACCCTGCCGGGCCGCAGCCTGATGTTCGTCCGCAACGTGGGTCATCTGATGACCAACGACGCCATCGTGTTCGGCGCCGAGGGCGCAGAGGGCACCGAAGACTCAGAGGTGTTCGAGGGTATCCAGGACGCGCTGTTCACCGGGCTGATCGCCGTGCACGGACTGACCGCATCCGATGACAACGGGCCGCTGCTCAACAGCCGGACCGGGTCGATCTACATCGTCAAACCCAAGATGCACGGGCCCGACGAGGTGGCGTTCACCGCCGAGTTGTTCAGCCGGGTCGAAGACGTCCTGGGACTTCCGCAGGCGACGCTCAAGATCGGCATCATGGACGAGGAGCGGCGCACCACCGTCAACCTGCGGGCCTGCATCAAGGCCGCCGCTGACCGCGTGGTGTTCATCAACACCGGCTTCCTGGACCGCACCGGCGACGAGATCCACACCTCGATGGAGGCCGGGCCGATGGTCCGCAAGGCCACCATGAAGTCTCAGCCGTGGATCCTTGCCTACGAGGACAACAACGTCGACGCGGGACTGGCGACCGGTTTGACCGGCCACGCCCAGATCGGCAAGGGCATGTGGGCGATGACCGATCTGATGGCCGACATGGTCGAGCAGAAGATCGGACACCCGCGCGCCGGGGCCAGCACCGCGTGGGTGCCGTCGCCGACCGCAGCCACCCTGCACGCGATGCACTACCACCAGGTCGACGTGTTCGAGGTGCAGCAGGAATTGGCCGGTAAGCGTCGCGCGACAATCGATCAGCTGTTGACCATCCCGCTCTCCGAGGGTCTGGCCTGGGCACCCGACGAGATCCGCGAGGAGGTCGACAACAACTGCCAGTCGATCCTCGGGTACGTGGTGCGCTGGATCTCCCAAGGTGTGGGTTGCTCGAAGGTCCCCGACATCCACGACGTGGCCCTGATGGAAGACCGTGCGACACTGCGGATCTCGTCCCAGCTGCTGGCTAACTGGTTGCGGCACGGAGTGATCACCGCCGACGACGTGCAGTCCAGCCTGGAACGGATGGCCCCGGCCGTGGACCGGCAGAACGCCGGCGACGCGACCTACCTGCCGATGGCCCCGGATTTCGACGACAGCATCGCGTTCGCCGCCGCACGGGAACTGATTCTGTCCGGAACCACCCAGCCCAACGGCTACACCGAGCCGATCCTGCACCGGCGCCGACGTGAGTTCAAAGCCCAGGCCGGCGTCTGAGCCCTACGCGGAATTTGAGTTTGGAATTGACCGTAGCCGGAGAGCCGACCAGGCGGAGAGGACGCATCCACCGTGGGTAGGCACAGTTTCCCCGGATCGGACGATTCCGCCGACGAACCGGTCGGCGACGACGAGCCCGACTACGGTCACGATGCCGGGGTGCCCGATCACGTCGGTTTCGGCGATCCGGACGACGACGAGTACGTCGACGACTATCACGACGCGTTCGACGACGCGCCGTTCAGCGGCGACGCCGGATACGATGTCGACCCTGCGCAGTACATGCGGCGCGGCGGCGACGACGAAGAAGAAACCCGTTACCGCACCGGGCCTTTCGGCGCGATCGACGCTTACCCGGACCAGGCGGCCGCACGTGACGAGCCGCGCGGTGGCCACCGCGACCTGGACCGGTGGCGCCGGCATCGCAACGAGACGGGCCGACGTGGTGTCAGCGAGGGCGTGATCGCCGCGCTGGTGGCGGTGATCGTCGTGGTGGGCGCGGTGATCCTGTGGCGCTTCTTCGGCAACTCACTGTCGCATCGCTCCGCCGACGCGGCCGGAAAGTGCGCCGACGGTGATCTCACGGTCGCTGTCGTGGCGGACCCGTCGATAGCCGATCACGTACAGGGCTTCGCCGACCGGTTCAACAAGACCGCCAAGCCGGTGGGCGACCGCTGTGTGTCGGTACAGGTCAAACCGGTGGATTCCGACGCCGTCGTCAGCGGTTTCATCGGTGACTGGCCGGCACAACTGGGCCAGCGCCCGGCGCTGTGGATTCCGGGCAGTTCGATCTCAGCGGCCCGCCTCCAGGCCTCCGCGGGCCAGGAAACCGTCAGCGACAGTCGTTCCCTGGTGACCTCGCCGGTGCTGCTGGCGGTCCGGCCCCAGCTCAAGACCGCACTGCAGAAACAAAGTTGGGCGAGCCTGCCGGAGCTGCAAACCGATCCCGACGGTTTGGGTCGACTCGGACTTGCCGGCTGGGGGCAGCTGCGGCTGGCGCTGCCGATCGGCGGCAACGGCGACGCGGCTTTCCTGGCCGGCGAGGCGGTGGCCTCCGGTGCCGCCCCGAAAGGCGCCCCCGCCACCGACGGGACCGGGGCGGTACACCGACTGGCCGGCGCGCAACCCCAGCTCGCCGACAATTCGCTTGCCGAGGCGATGAACGTACTTTTGCGCCAAGGCGATCCGGCGGCTTCCCCGGTGCACGCAGTGGTGACCACCGAGCAGCAACTGTTCACCCGTGGCCAATCCCTGTCGGACCCGGCGACCACACTCGGCTCCTGGCTGCCGCCGGGGCCGGTGCCGGTCGCCGACTACCCCACCGTGTTGCTCGCCGGCTCGTGGCTCTCGCAGGAACAGGTCAGTGCCGCCAGCGAATTCGCTCGATTCACCCGCAAGCCCGATCAGCTCGCGGAGCTGGCCAAAGCCGGATTCCGCGTCGAAGGTGTCGCGCCGCCGAGCAGTGATGTCACCGGGCTCCCCGCGGTTTCGGACACCCTGTCAGTGGGCGACGACGCGATGCGGGCCACGCTGGCCAACGCACTGACCACGTTGCCCGGCAGTTCGGCGGTGACGCTCATGCTCGATGAGTCCATGACCACCGACGAGGGTGGCAAGACCCGGTTGGCCCATGTGATCGCCGCCCTGGATCAACGGATCAAGACGCTGCCGCCGAATTCCGCCGTGGGCCTGTGGGCCTTCGACGGCGTGGAGGGCCGCAACGTGGTCGCCTCCGGCCCGCTGGACGACCAGGTGAACGGCGCAAGCCGGGCCGAGACGTTGACCAAGGAGCTCGATAATCTGAGCTCGACGTCCGGCGGCGCCGTGTCGTTCACCACGCTGCGCATGGTCTACAGCCAGGCTTTGGCCAATTACCATGCCGGGCAGAGTAATTCGGTGCTGGTTATCACGGCGGGCCCGCATACCGACCGCACTCTGGACGGCCCCGGACTGCAGGACTTCATCCGGGCAAACACCGACCCGCAGCGCCCGGTCGCCGTCAACGTCATCGACTTCGGCGCCGACACCGACCGGCCGACCTGGCAGTCGGTGGCTCAGCTGTCCGGCGGCACCTACCAGAACCTGCGCGGGGCGAACACCCCGGAACTGGCCGGCGCGCTGAACACGCTGCTGAGCTGACGCCCGAAGCAACCCGCCGCTAGACGCCCAGTGCGTCGAGGATCTGCTGCGGGATGACGTCCACCAACTGAGTAATCATCCCGCCGAACGAGCCCACACTGATGTCGGCCAGGTCCAGGTTGCCCAGGCCCAGGCTGTCGAGTAGGTCGGCCAGATTCAGGTTCAACGGGTCGGCCAGGTCGCCGAGGTTCAGCGCCAGATTGCTCAGCCCCAGGTCACCGAGCAGGTCACCCAGGCTGACCCCGTTCAGCAGGCCGGTGACGTCCAGGCCGCCGAGGCCCAGCCCGCCGAGCAGATCGTTCAGCGACAGGTCACCGGTCGACGCCGGGAAGCCCAGCGCCTCCAGTACTCCGCCGACACTCAGACCCTGGCCGGGCACGATGCCCAGGTCACCGAGCAGACCACCGAGGGTCAGGTCGTTCGATGACAGGCCCAGATCGCCGAGCAGGCCGCCGATAGTCAGGCCGCTGCCGTTCAGCCCCAGATCGCCGAGCAGGCCGCCGATAGTCAAGCCACCGGGTGTCGACCCCAGATCGTTCAGCAGATCGCCGACGGTCAGGCCGCTGCCGTTCAGCCCCAGATTGCCGAGCAGATCACCGATCGTCGTGGTGCCACCGGAGAGTCCCAGCGCGCCCAGCAGGTCATTGAGCGTCAGGCCGGCGGTCGACAGGCCCAGGCCACCGAGCAGATTGTCGAGGCCCAGGCTGGTGGGCGTGATGCCCAATGCGCTCAGTACGCCGCCGATCAGGCCGCCGATGCTCGGGGCGGTGCTGGGTATCAGGGCGCTGATAGTGGTGACAAGAACCTGAACCGCGCCGGTCACCAGGCCGTTTAACGGTATGCCGAATGCCGTCAGCACACCATTGAGCGCACTGGTCAGCAACGTGACCACGTTGCCCGACAGCGGGTCGCTGGTACCCAGGCCGATCAGGCTGAGCAGCGTGTCCGGCGACACCGTGCTGTTCGGGTCCAGGCCCAACGAACCGAGCAGCGAGTTCAACATCGTCGTCGACACCGAGGTGCTCGGGTCGAGCCCCAGCGCGCCGAGCAGACTGTTGATCACGGCCGGCGTCAGCGTGCTGCTGGAATCCAGGCCCAGCGAGTTCAGCAGGCTGGTCAACGTCGCCGTCGGTATCGCGCCGGCCGGGTCCAGCCCCAACGAACTCAGCAGGCTGTTCACGATCCCGGTCGACACACCGCCTGCCGGATCAAGGCCCAGCGATCCGAGCAGGCTGTTCAGCATGGTCGCCGACAGCGCATTCGCCGGGTCCAGTCCCACCAGCCCCAGCAGGCTGGCCGGCGACAGCAGCGTCGTCGGGTCGATGCCGAAAGCGCTCAGCACGCTGCTCAGCGGCAGATTGTTCAGATCGACGCCGGTGTCCAGCCCGAGCCCGCTCAAGACGCCCGCCAGGCTGAGCGGGCCCAGATTCAGTCCGCCCAGCCCGAAATCGGCCAGCAGCGCGTTCAGGTCCAGCGGGTTTCCGCCGCCGAGCAGCGTGCCCAGCCCGTCGTCGCTGATGCCCAGCGCGCTGAACAGCCCGCCCAGGGTCCCGGGGAGCCCGAGCTCATCGAGCAGACCGTTGATGTCCAGGTTGCTCAGGTCCAGGTTCCCCAGCCCCAGGGCGTTGAGCAACTGGACCAGGTTGAGGTCGACCTCGAAGTTCTGCACCGGCGCGAGCACGCCGTTGAGCACCGGGATGTTGATGATGCCGCCGAGCAGGCTGACGTTCTGTGCGCCGTTGAGGTAGGCGTCGGCGATGGTGGCCGGGGCGCTGAACAGCCCGGAGAAGTCGCCGCCGGCCATCTGGGTCGCGGCGTTGCTGATCGCCTGAGAGGTCAGCGCCTGCGCGCCCATGCTGGCGATCGCCAGTTCAAGGCCGGGCGGCAGCTGCACCGAGATCGACGCCGGCAGATCGGTGGTGACCGTCGGGGTGATGCTGGTGAACGCGCTGATCACGCCGAACGGGTCGGTGAACAGCTTGCCGAAGACCGCCGTGATGGCGCCCCAGTCGGCGTTGTCACTGATGTTGGTCAGGTTCGCGGTGGTATGGGTGAACAGATCCGACCACGCATCGGTCAACTGCACCGCGTGGAATTCGACGCCGACCGCAGGGGCGGGGATTGTGACCGGCGTGACAGGTGTGACCGCAATGACGGCGGCACCCGCAACGGCGATGCCAGCGGTGAGGTAGGGGCGAAGCGCGTACTGCATGATCCCTCCAAATGTGTGACTCACATCACCGTTTAGGTGAGTTGAGCATAAACCTTTTTCGGGAACAACATGAGATTTCACTGAACTGGCCGCCCGGGCTCGCAACGCCCCTGCGCACGCCTTAGCCGCCCAGCGCCGCCAGGATCTGCTGCGGGATGGTGTCGACCAGCTCGGTGATCATCCCGCCGAACGAGCCGACGCTGATGTTGGCCAGGTCCAGGTTGCCCAGACCCAGGTCGTCGAGCAGCTCGCCCAGGTTCAGGCCCGTCAAGTCGCCGATCAGGTCACCGAGGTTCAGCTGCAGGTCGTCGAGCCCCAAGCCGCTGATCAGGCCACCCAGGTCCAGGCCGTTGAGCAGGCCGGTGATGTCCAGGCCGCCGAGGCCCAGGCCGCCGAGCAGGCCGCTGAGCGTCAGGTCGCCGGTCGAGGGGGCGAAGCCGAGGCCCTCCAGGATGCCGCCGATGGTCAGGTCACCGGTCGGCAGCGTGACGCCCAGTGCGCTCAGCAGCGAGCTGACGGTTTCGTCGATGCTCTGGCCGCCCAGCAGATCACCCATGGTGACGCCGCTGAGGGCGTCGATCAGGTTCTGCGGGTTGAGGAGCACGGCGTCGAGTAGTGGTTGCAGTATCGGGCCGACGAGCGGAAGTCCGCCCACGACGTTGGTGATGAGGTCGCCGATCACCGAGTTGAGGAAACCGGTGATGCCGTCCAGGACCCCGCCGGGCAGCCCGGCCAGCATGTCACCCAGCGACGTGTCGAGCAGGCCCCCGAGGCCCAGATCGGTCAACAATTGGCCCAAGCCGAGATTGATGTCCGTGTTGAGCCCGAACGCGCCCAGCACGTCGTAGAGGCTCAGGCTATTGAGGTCGACGCCGGTGTCCAGCCCCAGGCCGCTCAAGATGCCGGTCAGGCTGAGGCTGCCCAGCCCGAGGTCACCCAGGCCGAGGAAGCCCAGCATTCCGCCCAGGTTGGTGAGGCCACTGCCGTTGAGCAAGTCGCCCAGGCCGTCGCCGCTGATGCCCAGCTCACTGAGTAAGTTGCCCAAGGTGATGTCGCCCACCAGACCGCTCAGGTCCAGGTTGCTCAGATCCAGGTTGCCCAGCCCGAGGACGTCCAGCAGCTTGGCCAGGTTGAGGTCGACGTCGAAGTTCTGCTCGGGCGCGAGAATCCCGTTGAGGACCGGGATATTGATGATGCCGCCGAGCAGACTGACGTTCTGCGCGCCGTTGAGGTAGGCATCGGCGATGGTGGCCGGAGCGCTGAGCAGTCCGGAGAAGTTTCCGTTGGCCATGTCGCTCGCGGCGTTGCTGATCGCCTGCGAGGCCAGCGCCTGCGCGCCCATGCTGGCGATCGCCAGCTCCAGCCCCGGCGGCAGCTGCACCGAAACCGACGCCGGCAGTTCCGAGATGTCGGTGGTGACCGTCGGGGTGATGCTGGTGAACGCGCCGATCACGCCGAACGGGTTGGTGAACAGCGCGGTGAATACCTGCGAGATCGCCGTGAGGTCGGCGTTGTCGGCGATGTTGTTCAGGTTCGCGGTGGTGTGGGTGAACAGATCCGACCAGGCGTCGGTCAACTGCACCGCGTGGTACTCGGCGCCCGGGGCCGGCAGCTTTACCGGCGCCACCGGCGCCACCGGCGTGACCGCGATGACGCCGGCACCCGCGACGGCGATACCGGCAGTGACGTAGGGGCGAAGCGCGAGTTGAAGCATGATCTCTCCTCATTGTGATTCACATCACCGTGTAAGTGAGACCAGCTTAAGCTATTTCGTGGCTTTGCATGAGATTTTGCTGATATTGACGTTCGCGTCTATTTTATCGGTGCCGGCCCCAGGCCCGGCCGGCACGGCTGTCGCAGCTCAGGCGAAAGCCTCCACCGGCGGGCATGAGCAGACCAGGTTGCGGTCGCCGAAGGCGCCGTCGATCCGGCGCACCGGGGGCCACACCTTCTGGCGGAAGTCACGACCCAGCGGATAGGCTGCGCGCTCCCGGGTGTAGGGGTGCTCCCACTTGTCCACCATCAGGCACTCGGCGGTGTGCGGGGCCCCCCGCAACGGGTTGTCCTCAACCGTCCACTCGCCGGCTCCGACCCGGTCGATTTCGCCGCGGATCGCGATCATCGCCTCGCAGAACGCATCCACCTCGGCCAGGCTCTCGCTCTCGGTGGGCTCCACCATCAGGGTGCCCGCCACCGGGAAGCTCATCGTCGGAGCATGAAAACCGTAGTCGGCCAATCGTTTTGCCACATCGTCGACCGTCACGCCGGTGGCCTTGGTGATCGGCCTCAGGTCCAGGATGCACTCGTGGGCGACCATGCCGTTCTCCCCGGTGTAAAGCACCGGGAAGTACTCGTCGAGGCGACGAGCGATGTAGTTGGCCGACGCGATCGCGGTCAGCGACGCCGACCGCAGGCCCTCGGCACCCATCATCCGGATGTAAGCCCAGGTGATCGGCAGAATCGAGGCCGAGCCGTAGGGAGCCGCCGACACCGGGGAACCGCCGGGCAACTCGGCGGCCAGCGGGTGTCCGGGCAGGAATCCGGCCAGGTGCGAACGCACTGCCACCGGCCCGACGCCGGGGCCACCGCCACCGTGCGGGATGCAGAACGTCTTGTGCAGGTTCAGGTGGCTGACGTCGCCGCCGAACTTGCCGGGGCGGGCCAGCCCGACCAGCGCGTTGAGGTTGGCGCCGTCGACGTAGACCTGCCCGCCCGCGTCGTGCACGGCGGCGCAGATCTCGGCGATGTCGTGTTCGTACACCCCGTGGGTGGACGGGTAGGTGATCATCAGCGTCGACAGCGTCGCGGCGTGCTCGTCGACCTTGGCGCGCAGATCATCGAGGTCGACGTCACCGTTCTCCCGGCAGGCCACCACCACCACCCGCATCCCGGCCAGCGCCGCCGAAGCGGCGTTGGTGCCGTGCGCGCTGGAGGGGATCAGGCAGATGTCACGGTGGGACTCGCCGCGGCTGGCATGAAAGGCGTGGATCGCCAGCAGGCCCGCATACTCGCCCTGCGAACCGGCGTTGGGCTGCAGCGACACCGCGTCGTACCCGGTGATCCCGGCCAGCCAGCTCTCCAACTGGGTGATGAGCCGGCGCAACCCGGCCGCGTCGGCGGCCGGCGCGAACGGGTGCTGGCGCGCGAATTCCGGCCAGGTTATCGACTCCATCTCCGCCGCGGCGTTGAGCTTCATCGTGCAGGAGCCGAGCGGAATCATGCTGCGGTCCAGTGCGATGTCCTTGTCCGACAGCGCACGCAGGTAGCGCATCATCTCGGTTTCGGTCCGGTAGCGCCGAAACGCGGGATGGGTGAGGAATTCCGAGGTGCGGGTGAGGGCATGTGAACCGGCACCGACCTGCTCCGAGGGAGCGACCCCGAACGCGTCCAGCACTGCGGCCAGATGGGCGTCGGTGGTGGCCTCATCGCAGGACACCGACACGTGGTCGGCGTCCACCCGCCACAGGTTGATGCCGGCGGCCTTGGCCGCCGCGATGATCTCGTCGGCGCGGCCGGGGACCCGGGCCAACACGGTGTCGAAGTAGTTCTCGTGCACCAGCGCGTCACCGAGTGCCGCGCCGATCTTCGCGGCTTGGCCGTGCACCCGCCGCGCGATCGCGGTCAGACCTTCGGCGCCGTGGTAGCTGGCGTACATCGCGGCCATCACCGCCAGCAGCACTTGCGCGGTGCAGATGTTGGACGTCGCCTTGTCGCGGCGGATGTGCTGCTCGCGGGTCTGCAGCGCCAGCCGGTAGGCATTGGTGCCATCGCTGTCCTTGGACACCCCGACCAGCCGGCCCGGCAGTTGGCGGGCATGCTTGGCGTGCACTGCCAGATAGCCGGCGTGCGGCCCACCGAAGCCCATCGGCACGCCGAAGCGCTGGGCGCTGCCGAACGCCACGTCGGCGCCGATCTCGCCGGGCGGTGTGATCAGCGTGCATGCCAGCAGATCGGCGCCGACCGCCACCATCGCACCGCGTTCGTGGGCGGCCTCGATCACCGCCGACCAATCGGTGACCCGACCAGATGCCCCCGGCAGTTGGGCGATCACTCCGAAGAAGTCCCCGTCCGGAAGTCCGTCGCGCAGATCGGCGGAGACGATCTCGATGCGCAGTGGCTCGGCGCGGGTCGCCAGCACCGCGGCGGTCTGGGTGAACAGGTCGGTGTCGACCAGCAGCCGATGCGAGTTCCCGCGCGTCGCACGGTGCATCAACGTCATCGCCTCGGCGGCCGCGGTGGCCTCGTCGAGCATCGACGCGTTGGCGATCTCCAGGCCGGTCAGATCGGCGATCATGGTCTGGAAGTTCAGCAGCGCCTCCAACCGGCCCTGGCTGATCTCGGGCTGATACGGCGTGTAGGCGGTGTACCAGGCGGGGTTCTGCATGATGTTGCGCAGCAGCACCGGTGGGGTGAACGTGTCGTAGTAGCCCTGGCCGATCATCGACACGGCGACCGTGCTGGCGTCGGCCAGCTCCCGCAGTTCGGCCAATGCCTGTGTCTCGCTGGCCGCGGCCGGCAGAATATCCAGTCCCGGAGCGGTGCCGTCGGGCCGCAGTGCGTCGAGGATGCCGGTCGGCAGCGCCTTGTCGGCCAGGTCTTCCAGCGAGTCGACACCGATGGTGGCGAGCATCGTGGCGATGGCGTCGCTGTCCGGACCGATGTGCCGGTCGACAAAACGGAATTCAGAGTGTTCGGACACGTGGACTCCTCGGCGATAGACGACTGGTGTCCTCCCCCTCTGTCGTCTGCCCATCCCGGGCGCCTGAGAGATTCGGCGCCTGAAAATCCGGAGCGCCTTTCCCCATGGGCGGGTGAACCCGAAACGGGCAGCACCGCTTTCCAGAGGCATCGATGCCCGCGCGGTCCGGGGGCCTGAGAGGTTGACGGAGAGGTATTGCTCCTTCGGCGCCCGGGACTGGCTGTCCCGAGACTCTCCCGCGTGAGGCTGATGCGCCGCCAATGTTACCCCGGTCGCCGGAGCCCACGTGACGACGACGCTGCGTCAGCGGCGGCAAAGTGCGAGCGGCGACCGCCGTGAGCGCAGAGCGAACCCGGCGGAGATCAGCCGGTCTTGCGGTCGCGGAATTTGCGGCGGTTGGCCAGTTCGTCCTCCGGTGCGGCAATCGACTCGCCACCGTCGGCGCGCTCACCGGGGAAGTCGGCGATGACGCCGGTCAGTTCGCGCATCGCGCCCGACACCGCGATGCCGAACACGCCCTGGCCGCCTTGCAGCAGGTCGACGACTTCCTCGGCCGAGGTGCACTCGTAGACGGTGGTGCCGTCGGAGAACAAGGTGATGTTGGCCAGGTCCCGGACCCCGCGCTCACGCAGGTGGTCGACGGCGACCCGGATGTTGTGCAGTGAGATACCGGTGTCGAGCAGTCGCTTGACGATTTTGAGCACCAGGATGTCTTTGAACGAGTACAGCCGCTGGCTGCCGGAGCCGGCCGCACCACGGATCGACGGCACCACCAGTGAGGTGCGGGCCCAGTAGTCGAGCTGACGGTAGGTGATACCGGCGATCTGGCAGGCGCTGGGACCGCGGTAGCCGACCAGTTCGTCGGGGACCGAGTCATCGGGGAACAGCCCGGCCTGGACCGGTTCACCGACGCCGGAAGCGGTCGCTGCAACCTCGACATCACAGCCCGATTCGGGCTGACCCGCGAAGTCCAGCTGATCCTGCCCCGGTTGATCGCCCACGATGCTTCCTCTCGCCGATCGCGCTCGTTGCCACTGGCTGGCCGGTAGCCGCGTTTGCTCTTGCCCGAGTTGCTGGTGAGCATACGCCGTCCGTCGAGCCGCCGTGCCGTTGTTCCCGCCGTGTTCCAAGTATGGGGGGCGCGCTATGTGGGACACGCTTTCGAACGGGCGTGTCGTCCGCCGCTCACAGATGAGACGGATCTGTGACGGGGCTGAGGCCGCCGCGCCGGGTCAGGTTGCTTTGAAATCGTCGGGCGACACGCTATCGAGGAACTCCTTGAACTTCTCCACCTCGTCCTCGCGCACCGCGCCGGGGGTTTCGTCGTCGCTCTCGTCGGGAATCAGCAGGCCCGCTTCGGCCAGCACCGACTCCTCGACGTAGATCGGCACCCCCACCCGCAGCGCGATCGCCACCGAGTCCGACGGACGCGCCGACACCGTGATGTCGCGGTCGAAGATCAGGTCGGCGTAGAAGGTGCCTTCCTGCAGATCGACGATCCGGACCTCTTTGAGCGAATGTCCGAGCGCGGCGATCAGGTCCCGGATCAAGTCGTGGGTCAGGGGCCGGGCCGGCTCCACGCCCTGCTGTTCCAGCGCGATGGCGGCGGCTTCGGCCTGCCCGATCCAGATCGGCAGGTATCGATCGCCGTCGGCTTCGCGCAGCAACAGCACGGGCTGGTTCTGCGGCTGCTCGACGCGAATGCCGACTACGCGTACTTCACCCATCTCCAGTCAGCCCTCCGCGTTTGCCTGTGCCCCAAGTGGCGGTTTCCCAGTCCGACGTCCCAGTCCGACTCGCTGCGAAACCCGCGGTCCGACAACCGCATGCCGCACAACAAGCCGCCGAGGCGAGTCTAGTCCTCACCCGTGCAGAACGTCGTGCACCGCCGACTTGAGCAGCGCGGTGTGCAGCGCGATCGCCAGCGCCGCGACCTCGCGCGCCAAGTCGTCGGCGCGGTCGCGTGCGCCGGCTTTGCCGCCCTTGACCAGCGGCCCGGCAACTTGGGCGATCAGATCAGACTGCCGATCGGCGGCTGAGCGAAACGCCCGCAGGTGCCGCGGCTCGACACCGTAATCAGCCAGCCCCCGGGCGCACTGCGCGATCACGACCGCATGCTCGTCGAACAATCCCCCCGGCCCGGCGGTGATCACCCCGGATCTGACCAGCGCCGTCAGCAGGGCGTCATCGGCACCCGAGCGTTCCAGCAGATCCTCCCGGCTCAGCCTGACCCGCCTGGGCGGAGCGGGCAGCGCCGGGCCGTTTCGGGAGGGACCGTCGACCGCCGGCACCAACCGCGGGACGGGATATGACGACTCGGCCTGCGGCAGCGCCCCGTCCGGTTCGGCGTCCAGCTTCGCCTTGATCACCTTCAGCGGCAGGTAGTGGTCGCGTTGCGCGGTCAGGACGAAACGCAGCCGGGCGCAGTCATATGCACTGAACCGCCGGTAGCCCGACGCCGCCCGCTGCGGCGTTACCAGCCCTTCGGTCTCCAGGAAACGAATCTTGGAGATCGTGACATCCGGAAACTCCGGCCGAAGCAGATCCAGTACCGCTCCGATCGACATCCCGGCCAGTTCAGGACTGTCAGGCGCGCCCACTTAGCTCCCCGGCCCGGCCTCTGGCTCACCGGTCTTCGGGCCGGTCAGGAATACCAGGCGGAACTTGCCGACCTGGACCTCGTCGCCGTTGACCAGGACTGCGGAATCGACCGGCTCCCGGTTGACATAGGTGCCGTTGAGGCTGCCGACGTCGACGACCTGAAACTCGTTGCCCTCCAGCCGGAACTCGGCGTGACGACGGCTGACCGTGACATCGTCGAGGAAGATGTCGCTGTCGGGATGCCGCCCGGCCGCGGTGACCGACTGGTCGAGCAGGAAACGCGACCCTGCGTTGGGGCCACGCTTGACGACCAGCAGCGCCGATCCCGCGGGCAACCCCTCGACGCCCGAGGTCAGGCTCTCACCGCCGGCTTGTGCGGGGGCGTCGAGCTCGCTCAGAAAGTCAGCGCGGAAGACCGATGTGGTTTCCACGGTGACCTCGTCGCCTGCCTGGTCCTGCCCATTTCCCGAGTCCTTCTCCGTCACCCGCTGCTCCTCACTGGCCACTGTCGTACTACCTGGTCGCACCCGCCGGATATCCAGGGCACCGGACCCACGATTGTTGAGTCGACCGTACCGCGCAGCGGTCGATAATGTCCCCCGCACCGCGGGATCGTGTCGGCCGAATACCCGCCGAATACCCGGCGCGTCCCGGCAGGCAGGCTAGCAATAATCATTCGCCCAGCGTCGCGCGGTAGGCGTCGGCGGTCAGCAGCCCCGCAAGGGTCTGGTCCAGGGCATCGGCGGCGGTGTCGTCGACCTGAAGGTCCAGCAGCCAGCCGGCGCCGTACGGGTCGGAGTTCACCAGCTGTGGATTGGCGTCCAGATCCGCGTTGACCGCAACCACTTTCGCCGAGATCGGCCCGTAGAGATCCGAGACGGACTTGGTCGACTCCACCTCACCGAAGCTCTCCCCCGGCGCCACCTCGGTGCCCTCGCCGGGCAGTTGCACGAAGACCACGTCACCCAGCGCCGCCTGCGCGAAGTCGGTGATGCCCACCCGGACGGTGTCGGAGCCGGTGCGCCGAACCCACTCGTGCTCGGCGGTGTAATACAGATCGGACGGAACTAAACTTTCCGAGCTCACGGTGATCGTGCTCCTTGCGGTGTCGGGTTCACTTGACTGGCTGAGCGTATTGGCGCGGTTTCGGTTGCCGCAACACGGTCACCTCCACGTGGCCGGCCTGTTGCACACCCATGGCGCCACCCAGCCGCTTGACGCTGTCGACCGCCCCACCGGGAATGTTCATCGCGGCCGCCAGAGTGGGTGGATCTCCTATCGCCAGAACGGAATACGGTGGAGCCAAGGCTATCCCGTCGAATTCCAACGAGCCCGGGGTCCCGGCAACCCACGAGTCCACCCCGACCCGCACCGCCTTCGTACCGTCGCGGACCTCCATCGCCTCGGCGCCGGCGGCTCGCAGCTCGTTGATCACATCGAGCATCGTCTCCGGTGCGACGCCACGGGCCGGATCGTCCACGGTGACCACGACTCCAGGACCGACCGCGCCGACGGTGCCGATCATGATCGACAGGGCGGAGAGCCGGGCCTGGGCGTTCTCGATGGCGGCCTGGTCACTGCTGCCGGACTGCTGCAGCGCGTTGAGCGTTTGCTGCAACTCGGCGATCTCGGTGTTGAGCGAGGCTTCGCGCTGACGCAGCGAATCCAGCAGTACCAGCAGATCGGCGGGCCGGGCCGTTTCCAGGGCGTCGGCGGAATCGTTCTGGCGGACCTGGGTGACGATCGCCACTCCCAGCAGCAGGCACAGCAGCATCGCCAGCACGGTGAACAGCGGCCCGGAGCGGCCGCGGCGAATACCGAGCGGGCCGCGGCGAATACCGAGCGGGCCGCGCCGAGGCGGCGCGCCGTCACCGTCATCCGCCTCCGGCAGCTCGTGCCGGCCGTGCGGCACCGGATCCCCAGCCACCGGTCAGGCTCCGAACAGCCGTCGCCGCAGCGCGGCCGCGTTGCCGAAGATACGAATGCCCAGGACCACGATGATTGCGGTGGACAACTGGGTGCCGACCCCCAACTGGTCGCCGAGGTAGACGATCAGCGCGGCGACCAGGACGTTGAAAACGAACGACACGACAAACACCTTCGCGTCGAAGATCCGCTCCAGGTAGGCGCGCAGGCCACCGAACACGGCGTCCAATGCCGCCACCACGGCGATCGGCAGATAGGGCTGAACCACCTCCGGAACGCTGGGATGAAAGACCAGACCCAGCACGATGCCGGCGATCAGCGCGGCGATACCGATCATGTAGAACTCACTCCAGCCTCCCGAACCGGATCCTGCGGCCGCGCCGCCGACAGCACCGCAGCGTCACAGCCCGCAACGCAAGCTTGCGTCACGAGTGCCCTATCTGTTTGGCAAACCGGACATCTCGCGCCGAACCCGCAGGCAGTGTCAGATCGGCGCCGGTCCGGCCGTCGACGCGCACGACCACCCCGTAAGACACCTCCAACAGTCGCAGCCGGTACAGCCCTGGCGTCCGGTCGAAGGCATCGCGCAACTCGCGCGGCGGCCCGATGGCACGCACCGTGTAGGGACTGCTGATCGGCTTGTTGTCGACCAGGATCGCGCCGCCGGCCTGGCGGATCGTCACGTTGGGACCGATCCGGACATCGCCGATCGCGATGGCCTCGGCGCCGCTGGCCCACAGCGAGTTGACGACGAGCTGCAGGTCACGGTCCAAGATGATCTGCTGGCTGCCGGACACCCGCTGCTTGGAGGCGTCGGAGAGGTTTCGCCCGGCACCCGGGTCGGTCACCGTGACGATCAGGCCGGGACCGCTCACCCGGGTGCTGGCGGCCGCCAGGCTGAGCGCGTCCAGGCCGGCCAGCACCCGCTGCCCTTCGGCGTCGTCGGCCAGCCGATGCCGGCGCAACTCGTCGACGCGATTCGTCCAGGTGTCGCGCTTGTCGACAAGTTTGACGGTCACGTCCTCGGCCGACCGCACGTTGGTGGCAAGCACCTGCTGGGCGTCGCGCATACCGGGCGCCAATGACCGGGCCTGGGCGAATGCGACGGCGAACACCGTCGCCACCAACAGCGCCGCCAGCGCCTCCCACGCCCATCCCGAAATCCGGGCCCGCGCCGTCGTGCCGCGCCGGTCACGCTGGGCCGCCGCCGCGGCATAGCCGGGGTCGAGATGCTCGGACAGCAGTGAGCGCAGCAACGAGGGCACCGCGAATCTCTGCGGCCGGCCGGCCTCATGCGCGCCCCGGTCACTCTGGCCGTCATAGCCGCTGAGCGCGAAGAACGGTTCAGACATCTGCCACTCGGGATGCGACCTTCGGCATCGTGCGGACCACCAGCACCACCTGGATCAGGTACAGCACGAACGCCCACAGATACATGCCCAGGCCCCAGATCAGGAAGGCCCACCCGACGGACAGCACCACCCGGCTGGCCAGCGCGTCCCACTGCCCCAGCAGGATCAGCGGAAACGCCGACATCAGCGCGAAGGTACCGGCTTTGCCGATGTAGGTCACCGGCAGCGCGGTCAGGCCCCGACTGCGCAACACCGGCAGCACCGTGACCAGCAGCAGGTCCCGGGCCAGCAGGGTGCCGATGATCCACCACGGCACCAGGCCGCGCAGTCCGAAGATGACCGGGACCGCCACCATGTAGAGCCGATCGATCGCCGGGTCGAGCAGCGCACCCAGCGCCGAGGACTGATCCAGCAACCGGGCCAGCTTGCCGTCGGCCCAGTCGGAGGCGCCGCTGAGCATCAGGACCGCCACCGCCGGCCCGTCGGCCTGTGCGACCAGCATCAGGTATGCGAAGACGCCGATCAGGCCGAGCCGAGCCAGGCTGATGACGTTGGGCACCGTGAGCACCCGGTCGTGCTCTGAGCCGACAGGCATGTTCGCCGTGCCCCTAGCGGAAGATCCCGGGGAGGCTCAGCGCATCCATCGTGTCGTCGCTGAGTGGGTTGTCCCGGACCATGTAGGTCCACGTCGACGTGGGCCGCGCCAGCTTGGACAGGTCGATGCCCGGCTCGGACTCGATCGAATCGGAGGTCTCGAGGGTTTGCTGGGCCGCCTCGATGGCATCGGCGGCCAGCGAAGCGAACGCATCCAGGGCCATCCGGTGGAATTCGTCGAGCGGGTTCTGCCGCCCCAGCGCGCGCAGGTGGATGCTCTCCCGGATGTCCGCCAGGAATGCCAGGTGATCGGCCCAGCCGCGGTCCAGGTGATACAGCATGATCAGCCGGCAGATCTTCTCCAGCTTCGCATCGGCGTCCTGATCATCCTGGCCGAATTGTTCGCGCAGTTCGGCGAAGCGCTGCGGTGCGAGCTCGGCCAGTTCCTCGCGGGCCGCCGGCGTGGACAGCAAAGTGTTGCGCCGCTCCACGATGATCGCGCGCTGCTGCGCGATCAGCTGGTTGTACCGCCAGGTGTTGGCGTGGATGTCGAGCAGCTTGCCCTCGGCGATGCGCTGCGCGTGATCGAGCATCCCGGAGGCCTTGGTGCTCAGGATCCGGCCGTCGTCATCGGTCTCCAACGGCAGCTTGTTGGCTTCCAGGTTGGTCGCGGCGACCTCGTCCTCCCAGCTGGAGAAGAACACCGACGATCCGGGGTCACCCTGGCGGCCGGCCCGGCCACGCAGTTGGTTGTCGAGGCGCTCGGTGTGTTGACGGCCGGTGCCGACCACGTGCAGCCCGCCAAGTTCGACGATCTCGTCGTGGTCGGACTCTTCGGATCCGCCGAGCCGGATGTCGGTGCCACGCCCGGCCATCTGGGTGGAGACGGTGACCGCGCCGAGCTTGCCGGCTTCGGCGATCACCGTGGCCTCCTCGGCGTCGTTCTTGGCGTTGAGCACCACAGCCGGGACCCCACGCTTGCGCAGCCGTTCGTAGAGTTCCTCGGATTCGGCGACGTCATGGGTTCCCACCAGCACCGGCTGCCCGGTGGCGTGCACCTCGACGACGTGCTCGAGGATGGCGTCGCTCTTGGCCGCGGCGGTGATGTAGACCCGGTCGGCCTCGTCCTCCCGGATGTTGGGCATGTTGGGCGGGATCGGCGAGACGCCCAGCTGGTAGAACTGGCGCAGCTGTTCGCCGGCGGCCAGCGCCGTTCCGGTCATTCCGCACACCGTGGGATAGCGGTTGACCAGCGCTTGCACCGTGATGGTGTCGAGCACCTCGCCGGTCTCGGTCGTCTCGATGCCCTCTTTCGCCTCGACCGCGGCCTGCAGGCCGTCCGGCCAGCGCTGCAGGGCGGCGATCCGGCCGCGGGAGGCGTTGATCAACTGCACCTTGCCTTCTCGGACGATGTAGTGCACGTCGCGCTGCAGCAGCACATGGGCGTGCAAGGCGACGTTGACCTCGGTCAGGGTCGACACCACGTGTTCCTCGGAGTACAGGTCGATGCCGCCCAGTGCCTTCTCGACCTTGCGCGCGCCCTCCTCGGTGAGGTGGATGTTGCGCCGGTCCTCGTCGGAGTCGTAGTCCACCCCCGGGGTGAGCCGGCCGACCAGCCCGACGATCTCCATCCGGGGCGTCTCGCGGTGCGTGGTACCGGCCAGCACCAGCGGCACCAGCGCCTCGTCGACCAGCACCGAGTCCGCCTCGTCGATCAGCGCCACGTCGGGATTGGGTGAGACCAGATCCTCGACGTCGGTGACCAGCTGGTCGCGCAGCACGTCGAAGCCGATCTCGTTGACCGACGCGTAGGTGACGTCGCACTTGTAGGCCGCGCGGCGGTCGGCCGCGCTGGAGTCGGCGGTGATCCAGCCGACCGTCACCCCCATCGCGGTGAGCAGCGGACCCATCCATTCGGCGTCGCGGCGGGCCAGGTAGTCGTTGATCGTGACGACATGCACGTGACGCCCACCGATGGCGTAACCGGCGGCGGCGATCGCGCCGGAGAGCGTCTTGCCCTCGCCGGTGGCCATCTCGACCACATCGCCGGCCAGCATCCGCAACGCACCGTGCAGCTGAACATCGAACGGGCGCAGTCCGATGCTGCGCTCGGAGGCTTCGCGGGCGATCGCCAGGAATTGCGGAATGTCCGACGCGTCCGCCAGATCCTTGAGTTTGAGCAGTTGCGCGGCCTTACGCAGCTGCTCGTCGTCGAGCCCGGCGGCCTTCTTGGCGTAGTCGGCGGCGGCGGTGACCTCGGCCATCGAACGGCTCTGGTTCTTCTCGGTGCTGGCGCCCAGCAGTTTCCAGAATTTTCCGCTCAGCCGGCCCGACTTGGCGCGCGTGGTCCCGGAGACCGTCTTCGAGGTGTTAGCCACAGCACAACCGTACGCGGTGGGCACCGTCTGCAAGCCGGGGGCACCACCGGGGTCACCGGCCTTTCTGTCCCCGCTCATCCGACGCGACCGTGCACCGCTGCGGTAGGTTGCGCACGGGCTTTTCTCGATTCGGACACCGACCGCGACGTGGCTCCGGCGGCAGGGACAGCAAGGAGACGTGGCAGTGGACTCGAAGCTGTTCAACCCGTCCATCGACTGGGCGCACGCGCTGCCCGATTCGCTGCTGTGGATAGCGATCGCCTGGACGATCAGCGCCGTCGGTGTGGTGGCGGTGGTGGCGCTGCTGCGGGTGAGCACCCGGTGGGGCCGTCAGTTCTGGACGATCACCGGCCCCTACTTCACCGGACGTGACAGTGCCCGGGTCTGGCTGATGCTGGGCGTGCTGCTGCTGTCGGTGATCACCGCGGTCCGGCTCAACGTGCTGTTCAGCTTCCAGGGCAACGACATGTACTCCTCGCTGCAGACCGCGTTCCAGGGCGCCGCCGGCGGCGACGACGCGGTCAAACAGTCGGGCGTGCACGGGTTCTGGATGTCGATCGGCATCTTCAGCCTGATGGCGGTGCTGCATGTGGCGCGGGTGATGCTCGACATCTACCTGACCCAGCACTTCATGGTGAACTGGCGCATCTGGCTCACCGAGCGGCTCACCGGCGACTGGCTGGAGGGGCGGGCCTACTACCGGGCCCACTTCGTCAAGTCGCCGCTGGACCCGTCGATCGGCGAAGCCATCGAAGGTGCCATCGACAACCCCGATCAGCGCATCCAGCAGGACATCGACATCTTCACCGCCGGCAACGGCGCCAGTCCCAATGCGCCGGCCAACGGCACCGGCAGCACGCTGTTGTTCGGCGCCGTCCAGTCGATGGTGACGGTGGTGTCGTTCACCGCCATCCTGTGGAACCTCTCGGGCACGCTGACCGTGTTGGGAGTCGACATTCCCCGGGCGATGTTCCTGATCGTGCTGGTCTACGTCGCGATCGCCACCATCGTCGCGTTCTGGATCGGCCGGCCGCTGATCCGGTTGAGCTTCCGCAATGAGCTCACCAACGCGGCATTCCGCTACGCGCTGGTGCGGGTGCGCGATGCCGCCGAATCCGTCGCGTTCTACCGGGGCGAGCTCGCCGAGCGGATGCAGCTGCGGTCGCGGTTCTCCGCGATCATCGACAACTACCTGAAGTTCGTGAACCGGACCATCGGGTTCGCCGGCTGGAACCTGTCGGTGAGCCAGGCGATCGTGCCGCTGCCCTGGGTGATTCAGGCGCCCCGGCTGTTCTCCGGGCAGATCATGTTCGGCGGGGTGGCGCAGACCGCGTCGGCCTTCGGCAACATCTCCGACTCGCTGTCGTTCTTCCGCAACGCCTACGACAACTTCGCCGGCTACCGCGCCTCGATCATCCGTCTGCACGGGCTGGTGGAGGTCGACCGCGAGGCACGCGAGCTGCCCGAGCTGCTGGTCAAGCCCAGCCCGGACGGCACCGTGGAGATCGAGGGCGTCGAGGTGCGCACCCCGGCCGGCGATCCGCTCATCGACGCGCTCGACGTGCACCTGGACATCGGCGACGCGTTGATGATCGCCGGCCCGTCGGGCAGCGGTAAGACCACCCTGCTGCGCAGCCTGGCCCAGCTGTGGCCGTACGCGTCGGGCACCCTGCGGCGCCCGGATGCGGTCAACGCGACCATGTTCATCTCGCAGCTGCCCTATATCCCGCTGGGTGATCTGCGCGCGGTGGTGTCCTATCCGCTGTCTGCCGGCGAGGTCTCCGACACCGAGATCGGCGAGGCATTGGTCAAGGTGGCGCTGCCGAATCTGGTCGACCGGCTCGACGATGTCGAGGACTGGGCCAAGGTGCTCTCGCCGGGCGAGCAGCAGCGGGTGGCGTTCGCCCGTCTGCTGCTGACCCGGCCTAAAGCCGCATTCCTGGACGAGTCGACGTCGGCGCTCGACGAAGGGCTGGAGTTGACGCTGTATCGCCTGCTGCGCAGCGAACTTCCCGACACCATCGTCGTCAGCGTGAGCCACCGGCACACCGTCCGCCAGCACCACAAGCACGTGCTGGAGCTGCTCGGGCGCGGCCGGTGGGAACTCAGCCCCGTTTAGCCGCGTGCACTCCGGCGCGGCGGCCGAAGAACGAGCCCTCCCCCAACTGGGTTCCGCTGGCGTAGCCCTTGCCGTCCTGGGCGATGTTGGCCGCACAGGCGCCGGCCGCGTAGAGGCCGCGCACCGGGCTGCCGTCCTCGCGCAGCACTTCGCCGTCCACCGACGTCGCCAGCCCGCCGACGGTGAAGCCGGCGTACATCGCCTTGCCCAACGACAAGTCGAACGCGCCCCACGGCCCGGTGTCCTGCGGGGCCAGGAACGGCGGCTGCTTGTGGAAGTCCGGGTCCTCCCCGCGCGCCGCGTGGGCGTTGTAACGGTCCAGCGTCGCCACCAGGTTTCCGGCCGGAATACCCAGTGCCGCTTCCATTTCCGTGACCGACTCCCACCCGTCGATCAGTGGCACCAGGGGTACCTGCGGCTTCCGCAGGTGGGTTTCGTCGACGATCAGGAATGCCGCGCTGTCCGGCTGATCCATCACGAAGCCGGACGTGCGTGAGTGATATGAGTCTTCGGCGACGAACCGCTTGCCCTGCTTGTTGACGATGATCCCGGTGAGCAGGATCGACGGCGGATAGACCGGCGCGGTGATGAACACCTGGTCCATGTGCTTGGTCGCCCCGCCCATCGACATCCCCAGCCGGATGCCCAGCCCGTCGTCGTAGGTGTTGCCCAACACGAACGGCTTCTCCGCCAGTTTGGGTGTGTAGCGGGCGACCATGTCCGGGTTCATCACGAAGCCACCGGCCGCAATCACCACCGAATCCGCTTTGATCGCACCGCTTTCGGCGAAGCGTTTCCACGTGATGCCGGCGACACCGCCCGAGGAATCGGTGATCAGACCGGTCGCACCGGCTTCGTAGCGGATCTCCACTCCGAGGCTCTCGGCCCGCTTGAGCAGCAGGTCGATCACAATCTTGGCGCCCTGGGTGTCGCCGGGCACCGGTACCTTGTGTCCGCGCGGCGCCGGAACGGCCTGATTCAGATACGGCCACACCTTCTCGTTGCCGGTGTACATCAGCCCCTCGGTGTTGGGCTGGATCACCGCCTTCTCCGGGTAGTAGCTGCGTTCGAATTGGAACCCCAGGCCTTCAAGCCAATTGAAGTGTTCGACGCTGCCGTCGCAGTACGCCCGGATCTTGTCGTGCTCGGGTTCGCGCGACACCGCGACGAGGTACTTGAACATCTCGTCCGGCGAGTCCGGGTGCCCGGTGGCCTCCTGCACGGCGGTGCCGCCGCCGAGGTAGAAGTGTCCGCCGGCCATGGAGGTCGTGCCGCCCGCCTCGGCAGCGCGCTCCAGCACCAACACCCGCGCCCCGGCGGCCGCCGCGCTGACCGCGGCGCAACCGCCGCCGATGCCGAAGCCGATCACCACCACGTCGACGTCGTCGGACCACGACGAGACGTCCTCGGCGCCTAGGGTTTCCGGTATCTCGGTGCTCATCGGCGCCGCCTCTCTCGTCGTTGGGTCTCCGCAGCGTCGCCGGTGCGGCTCACCGCTGCTCCTGTTTGATGTAGTCGAAGACGGCTCGGATCTCCGCCGGAATGTACGCAATCTCCACGAACGGGACACCCGCGTCGGCCGCCGAGACGTAGGCGAACCGGATGCCCCCGGGCATCACGCCCTGGGAGACGGTTTCGGCGCCGTTGGCCGCCGCGTCGTCGAGCATCGTGGCAAAGTCGTCGGGGTCGTCGGCCTCGACACAGATGTGGTGCAGGCCCGGTCCGCTGTCGTCGAGGAAGTCGGAGTAGATGCTGCGCCCGCTAACCGGCGCGATCAACTCCAGCTGCATGTCCCCGGCGTAGCTCAGCGCGATGTCGGCGACGAAATCGGCCGGCTCGCCCCGGTAGCTGCAGGTGTCCGGGGCGAAGTGCACGCCCGGCATGCGGACCCATTTGCGGGCGCCCAACAGCGCGCTCAGGGTCGATTCGGTGGCGTCCAGATCAGCGGTGACCCAAGCGATCTGGACGGGCGGTCGGGGCGGCGGGATCATGGCCGAATGGTTGGTACGCCGACGTCTTCGCGGACCTGCTGGGAGATCGCCGACCACGCCACCGCGGCGGGGTACTCCCCCCACACGCTGTTGAACAACCCGACGATCCGGGCCGAGCCGGGGCCGCGGATCGCATAGACCGGGCCACCGGAATCGCCTTGTTGGCTGCGAACGCTGCGGGTCATGGTGAACCAGCCGTTGTTGACCCGTTCGACGGTTCCGCAGGTCTCTCCGGTGACGATGCCGAAGTGGCAGACCGGCTCTCCGGGAGCCACCGCGTCGTCCGGGCCGGCCTCGAGTCGCAGGCCGCCGGGCAGGATGTCGTTGGTGGCCACGCCGTCGGCCAGCACGATCGCCTCGTAGTCGGCGATCACCTGGTCGGTGTTGACGGTCGCACCGTTGGGGGTGTTGTCGCGGAATGTCGCCAATGAGCCGATGACGTTGCCGGCCCGGTCGGTGACGGGACCGCTGCCCCGGCAGTGGCCGGCGGTGAAGGCGATGCGCATGCCCGGGTCGACGTAGCCGAGGGTGCAGACATGGGTGTCCTGGCGGATCTCCATCCCCGGAAACACCAGCACCGGATCTGCCCGAGCCGTGCCGATCGCCGGGGCCGCGGCCGTGGCTACGGCCGCGGCGATCACCGTCAGCACCCGCACAATGCGCCCGCGCACCGTCGACTCCGCTCGTTGGGGGCCGGTTTCGGTCCGGCCGGGTTGACCGCTGTGATCATCGGCGCAGCGCGGCGGCCCGGTCCCATGGGTTCCGGGCCGCCGCGTCGGCCTCAAGCGGTGGTCAGGGGATCGTCAGCTCCTGACCGGGGTGGATCAGGTCCGGGTTGGCGATACCGCTGGCCTCCGCGATCTGCGGGTACTTGTTGCCGTCACCGTAGAACCGCTCGGCGATGGCGAACAGCGTGTCACCGGAGACCACGGTGTACTTGCGCGCAGCGGGAGCCGCGGGAGCCTCGGGCGCCGCGGGAGCCGCGGGAGCTTCTTCGGCCTTCGGCTCTTCGGCGGGCGGCGGGGCGTCGGTCTCGGTCTTGGTCGACCAGGCCGCGCCGTCGGCGGCGTACAGCACCAGGTTGCGGTCGTCCTGCAACACCAGCTTGACGTCCTTCTTGCCCTTGGTGTCGGTGTGCCAGATCGGCTCGTCCGCGGTGTACAGCACGAAGTTGCCGTCCGACTGCACCTCGGCGCGCACCACGTCCTTGCCGTTGGTGCCGGACGACCAGACAGCCTTGCCGCGCGATGCCAACACCAGGTTGCCGTCGTCCTGCAGTGTCAGGGTGTACGCCCCATTATTGGAGGTCAGAGACTCGCCCTTGACGAGCTTCTTGCCTGCGGTGAGCGTGTCTCCCAAGCTCTGTGCCACGTTGTTCCCTTCTCGTCGTCACGCCGCGGCCGAAACCGCCGGGGCGTCATCGCTCGAATGCGACCTCGCAAGCCTATGCGAACACCGGTCGGTGCGCTCCTCATTGTCCCAGGGTCGCCGAAGACGACTCCGACCATGCGGGCCGCCAGCCAGGCGGACCGAAAACGTATCCGAGCCGATCACGCCACCGGGTCGCGCCACGCACATCGGCGAGGATCGAGGCGTATTCGTGGAGCTGCAGCCGCACGATGTTGAAGGTGTCGACCTGCTTGGTCAGCCCGTAGTGCGGACGAAACCGCTCCGCAGTGAAACTGCCGAAGATCCGGTCCCAGATGATCAATATGCCGCCGTAATTCTTATCCAGGTACTCCGCGTCCATCCCGTGGTGCACTCGGTGGTGCGACGGTGTGTTGAAGACGAACTCGACGGCCCGCGGCAGCTTGTCGATCCGTTCGGTGTGCACCCAGAACTGGTAGATCAGGTTCACCGAGAACGCCGCGAACACCATCCAGGGCGGAATTCCCAGCAGCGGCAACGGGATCCACGCCAGGATCTCACCGCTGTTGTTCCACTTCTGCCGCAGCGCGGTGGCCAGGTTGTAGTACTGACTGGAATGGTGCGCCTGGTGGGTCGCCCAGATCAGCCGGATCCGGTGCGCCACGCGGTGATAGCAGTAGTAGAGCAGGTCCACGCCGAGGATCGCGATCACCCAGGTGTACCAGTGCCTCGGCGACAGCTGCCACGGCGCCAGGTAGGTGTAGATCGCCGCATAGCCGAGCAGCGCGATGAGCTTCCAGCCTGCGGTGGTGGCCACCGAGACCAATCCCATCGAGATGCTCGTCCAGGCGTCCCTCGCGCGGTAGGACCCGCGTTCGAGATCTTCGAGCTTGCGGGCCGCAAGCCATTCCAGGGTCAGCAGCAGCACGAAGAACGGAATGGCGAAAAGCACCGGGTCACGCATCTGCGCGGGCAACACCGACCACACACCAGCGATCGCATCCACCGTGGTTCACCTCCGTGCTAGCAGTTTAGAGCCCGCTTCCGCCGCCGTGCACTGGTGTTGACTGGCAGCCATGCCCAACGTGATCGTCATCGGGTCCGGTTTCGCCGGCCTGTGGGCCGCACTCGGTGCCGCCCGCCGACTCGACGAACTCGGGGTGGCCCCTGCAACGGTGGACATCACCGTCCTCAGCCACAACCCATTTCACGACATCCGGGTGCGCAACTATGAGGCCGACCTTCGCGATTGCCGCATCCCGCTGGCCGGTCTGCTCGACCCGGTAGGCATTGGGCACGTCGTCGCGGAGGTGATCGGAATCGACACCGTCGCACACCGGATCACCACATCGGACGGGACGACGTACCGCTATGACGCCCTGGTGCTGGCCTCGGGCAGTCGGGTGGCCGAACCCGAGATCGAGGGCCTGGCCCGGTTCGGTTTCGACGTCGACACCTTCGACGGCGCCACCGCACTGGATCGCCACCTGCGCGGGTTGGCGGCCGGTGCGCCGGGCCCCGAGGCGGCCACCGTGGTGGTGGTCGGGGCCGGGTTGACCGGTATCGAGACGGCCTGCGAACTGCCGCGGCGGCTCGCCGCGATCTTCGGGCCCGCCGCCGCACCGCGGGTGGTGCTGGTCGACCACAACGACCACGTCGGTTCGGACATGGGCGATTCGGCACGTCCGGTGATCGAAACCGCATTGCGGGACAACGGCATCGCGATCCGAACCGGTGTCGGGGTGACGGAGGTGGGTGCCCGCCACGTGACGCTGTCCTCCGGTGAGGTGCTTGCGGCAGCAACGGTCATCTGGTGTGCGGGCATGCGTGCCAGCCCGCTGACCTCGCAGCTGCCGGTACCGCTCGACCGGTTCGGCCGGTTGCCGGTCGACGACTACCTGCGGGTGGTCGGGGTGCCCGCGGTGTTCGCCGCCGGAGATGTGGCCGCGGCGCGGATGGACGACGAGCACCTGTCGGTGATGTCGTGCCAGCACGGCCGGCCGATGGGGCGTTACGCCGGCTACAACGTCGTCGGTGAACTGCTCGGTCAGCCGATGTTGCGGTTGCGGATTCCCTGGTACGTCACGGTTGTCGACCTCGGTCCGGCCGGGGCGGTCTACACGCAGGGCTGGGAACGCACCCTGGTGGCGCACGGGGACGCCGCCAAGGCCACCAAGCGGGTGATCAACACCCACCGGATCTACCCGCCGGCCGGCGGCGACCGGACGGAGCTGCTGGCCGCGGCCGCGCCGGTATTGCAGGACCGGCCGGACCCCGGCCGCTGATCGGCCTTTGACCGGCCTTTGACCGGCCCGCGTCAGTCCGCCGCCGACGGCGGCAGGACAAGCTGGTCCTCGGCGTGCCAGTGCACCGCGTAGACGCCCGGCTGCAGGGACAGTTCGCCGACCAGGCGTTCGAGCCGGGCCGGCGCCCGGTTGTCCGACATCATCGATGCGGTGAGCGCGATGTTGTCGCCGGCGGCCGGGCCGGTGTGGATCCCGCGCAGCACCAGGTCGTTGCCGGCGGTGTGTTGCACGATCTGGGCGCGCAGATACTTCTCGGACTTCGGGCGGCAGATCACCTGCACCTGATAGGGCGACTGCGGTTCGTCCTCCTCGACGTGCTGGTCGCGGTCGATGAGCCGGCCCAGCGGCCGCAGCAACAGGTGGGTGCCGACGATCGCACCGGTACCGATCACCGCGAACAGCAGGTTCCCGGCCGCCGCCAGCACGCCGACGGCGGCCGAGCACCACAGGGTGGCCGCGGTGTTCAAACCGCGGACGTTGAACCCCTCCCGCAGAATCACCCCGCCGCCGAGGAACCCCACCCCCGACACCACATACGAGGCGACCCGGGTGGAGCTGGTGTCGCCGGCGGCGATCGAGTACAGCACGAACAGCGTTGCGCCGGCGGCCACCAGCGCGTTGGTGCGCAGCCCGGCCATCCGGGCTCGCCACTGCCGTTCCAGCCCGATCAGCGCACCGCAGCCCAGCCCGACGGCCAGTCGCAGCGTGAACTCGGCGACGCTCAGCGTCTGCATGAGCTAACCCTGTCACACGCCCTAACCGGCGACCACCGGCCGACCCATCACCGTGGGCTTGAAGCCGTAGCGCGGGGCGGCGAATCCGTAGCTGCGGCCCTGCCCGGCGCCGGCCATCGGCACGCCCGGCATCCCGGCCGCGCCCGCCTGGGGGGCGTGCGTGGCCACAGTCCACCCGGTAGCCGCGACGCCGCCGGCGGGACCGGTGGCCGGGACGGCCGCAGCCCACGCCTGCGGCACCGACAGTCCCCCGACCATCGACGCCTGGCTCATCGTCGCTGAGGCGGTGCCCAGACCGCCCAACCCGGCGCCCAGGCCGTGCATCCCGCTGCCGAGTCCGCCGCCCAGTGCTCCGAGCATCGGCGTGAACGGGTCGATCGCGCCCAAGCCCAGCGGATCACCCGCAGCGATCGCAGCACCACGTACCACCGCCATGTCGGCGGCGAAGCCGGAGATCCCGGCCGCGCTCATCGGGCTGAACGAGCTGCTCATCAGGTTGGTCAATCCATTGGTCAGATCGCCCGTGCTGATCCCCTCGGCGCCCGTTGTTGGCGGTTGCAGCGGCGCCGCAAGACCCTGCAATGTCTGCGGCGTGTTCGTGATCGCTTGGGACAGTGTGGATTGCGCGTTCGAAGCAGCCGCCGTACCGGTGGCCTGGGCGGTCGCGGCCTGCTGGGTGCCCTGCGCCGACGGGTCGGCCACCTCGTGTGGCGAGCTGAACGGCGTGACCTTCGTGGCCGCCGCCGACGCCGCCGCGTAGCCGTACATGGCCGAGGCGTCCTGGGCCCACATCTGGCTGTAGTGCGCCTCGGTTGCCGCGATCGCCCCGGCGTTCTGGCCCAGGACGTTGGTGGCCACCAGTAGCGCGAGCTGGGAACGGTTCGCGACGATCAGCGGCGGCGGCACCGTCATCGCGTACGCCGCCTCGAACGCCGCAGCGGCCGCCTTGGCCTGGGCGGCGGCCTGCTCGGCCTGGGTGGCGGTGGTGCCCATCCACGCCGCGTAGGGCGCTGCCGCGGCGGCCATCGCATTGGAAGCGGGCCCCATCCAGCCTTCGCTGATGAGTCCGTTGATGACCGACTGGTAGGCGGCCTCGGCCGAACCGAGTTCGGCGGCCATCATGTCCCAGGCCCCCGCGGCGGCCATCATCGGTCCCGCGCCGGGCCCGGTGTAGATACGAGCTGAGTTGATTTCCGGCGGAAATGCTCCGAAGTCCATGGCATTGCTCCTTTTTGATCAGTGGCTTTTCCAGATGACTGGGTTTGTTGCGGGTGTGCAGGCACGTCGATATCCCGATACGCGTTGCATCCGTAGGTCAGAGGAACGAAAGATCGGGTCAGCCGGTCATGGCGACATGCCGGAGCCGGGCATGTCGGCCGAAATCGCTGCTCGACGAAAAGGCCGAGTTACCAAGCGTTTTCAGGACATGCCGAAGCCTGGCGTATTCCGCGAACGAAAGTCACGCCAGACGACGAGTTCAGCGCCGGTGAGAATCAGATGGTGAAAGCAGTACCGAGATTGAGGGAGACGACCGCCGATCTCGGATAGGAACTATCACTCGGACTCAATGTCGCTCTCACCTCCTCTGGGCCTGGGCACGCGGGGGTGCCTGCACGTGTGCACAAAGAGGTGAAGTCGCCCGGAAACAGCCGGACAGACACCGCACCCCTCTCGTCAGAGCTTCGGCACTGCACGGCGTGTCCTGACCTGCGCAAAGTACGCAGATCCGGAAGCCACTTGGGCTCAACCCTTAATCCGGGAGGAGCTGTCCTGACCCGGGGCGTCTTTCGACGTTCGGGGTCAGTGGCCTGTATCCGTGCAGACGCCTCACCTAACGAGGTGCTTGCTTAACCATAGTGCACCAGCCGGCGGGCCGGGTCAATCAGGCGCGGCGGGTCGCGGGCCTCCTGGCGGAGATTGGCCGGCGCCGACTGCGAATCAGCTTGTCTTCGGCCAGAAATCGCACCGGCATCAGCTGGGCTGCCGATCCTGACCGGGGCCGCTGCGACCGTCCGGTTTGACGTGCACGGCATGCACGCCGGGCTGCTCGGCGAGTTCTTCCAGCAGGCTGTCCAGGCGGCTGGGGTCGACGTGCCAGTGCTGGACGTCGGTGGTGCCGGCCAGCTCGGTGACCAGGCGTTCCAGCCGGCTCTGTGCATGGCCGTTCATCGCCGCGGCGGGATGACTCCGCGGCGCGGCCCCGGTGAGTGCCCGTCCCGCCAGACTCGCCAGGGCCAAGTCTGTGAACACACCGGTCGGAATCTGCGCGGCGGCGGCCGCCGCGGCGGGTGCCGCCGCCAGTCCGGTACCCGGCAAGGCGGCGGCAGCCATCTTGGCCACCGGTGCAGTCGTCACCCAGTTCGGTGGGACGCTGAGTCGGCCGATCGTGCCCGCGTTACCCGCTCCGGCCGACACCGGTCCGGGGCCGGCCGGTACGGATGCTTCGGCCGCGGCCAACGCCGTTGCACCGGAACCGAACCCGGCCCTGCCACCGGTGGCCGCGGCGATATCCAGGTCGGTATTGAGGTTGCGGGAGTACTGGATCAAGCCGTAGAGGACGGTCTTGATCGCATCGTTGAACGGCACAATGCTCTTCGGCAGGATCAGGAAGTAGGAGACCAGCTGCGACAGGGTGAGCGTGCTGGTGTCCGCTGCGGGTTGCAGCGAGGCCGCCGCCGGCGCCAGTCCTTGCAGCGCCCGCGGGACCGCGGCGATCAGCTGCGACAGCTGAGCTTGCCCGCTGCCGGCGGTGGCCGCCGCGACTGCCGCCCCCTGCCGGCCCGATGCCGAGGGGTCGGTGGTGGCCGGCGGTTGGGTGAACGGGGTCAGCGTGGTGGCCGCCGACGACTGGGCCGCGTAGCCGTACATCGCGATCGCGTCCTGGACCCACAGTTGTGCGTACTCGGCATCCAGCGTCGCGATTGCCGCGCTGTTCTGCCCGAGCACATTCGTCGCGACGAGCGTCGACTGCGCGCTGCGGTTCGCCGCGATCACCGGCGGCGGTGCAACCCCCGCGTAGGCCTCGTCGAAGGCGGTCGCGGCCGCGGTCGCGCCTGCGGCGGCCTGCTCGGCCGACGCCGCGGTGGCGTTGAGCCAGGCCACATACGGTGTGGCGGCGGCGGCCATCGACTCGGAGGCCGGTCCCAGCCACCCCTCGTCGGTCAAGCCGGTCAGCACCGACTGGTAAGCCCCGGCGGCCGAACCGGTCTCGGTGGCCAGCCGAGCCCACGCCGTCGCGGCGAGGTGCATCGGCCCCGAGCCCGGGCCGGCATACAGGCGTCCGGAATTGACTTCCGGCGGCAGCGCGGCGAAATCCATTCCGATCACCCCCGGCCCGGCTGCGGTCCGGTGTCGGGCGGCACCTGCTCGGCGGTGTCGAAATAGACCTCGTGGACACCGGGTTGCCCGGCAACCTCACCCAGCAGGCTCTTGAGTCCGCCCGGCTCGACGTGCCAGTGTCGTACCTCTCCTGCGCCGGTGAGCTGGTCGGCGATCCGCTCGCTGTTCGCCTCCCCCCGGTCACCGCGTCCCCGCCGGCGGCCAGACCGCCCGGCGGCCAGACCGGCCAGACCAGCACCCGCCACGCCGGCACCATGTCCTGCGGGTGCCGCGGCGGCGGGCACCGGGGCCGTGCCGGGTGCCACGGCCGCGGTGGTCGTCGCCTCGGGCACCGATTCGGTCCAGGCCGGTGGGACCGCGAGCTTGCCGACCACGCCCGCGTTCCCGGTGCTCGCTGCCACCGGCGGCCGGGTGCCGCCGGCCGGAGCCGTCGATTCAGCGGCGCTCAGCGCCGGTGTGCCGGAACCGAATCCGGCCCGGCCGCCGGTCGCCTGGGAGATGTCGAGGTCGGTGTTGAGGTTGCGCGCATACTGCCCCATGCCGTAGAGCACCGAGATGTTGGTGTCGTTGGCGGGCAAGATCGATCGGGTCAACATCTCGATATAGGAGGCGCCCTGCGCCACCGGGTCGGTGCTCTGCGCCGAGGCCAGTGCATCGGCCGGCGAGGCCTGCGCACCCCCGGAGCCGGAGAGCCCCTGTAGTGCCCGCGGAATGGCGTTCAGCAGTTGGGACAGCTGGTTCTGGGTACCACCCGCAGTGGCCTGGGTGACCGCAGCAGCCTGTCCGGCCGCCCCATCGGTGACCGGTGGCGGCGCGGTGAACGGCTGCACCGCCGTCGCGGCTGCCGAGCGGGCCGCGTAGCCGTACATCGCCATCGCGTCCTGTAACCACATGTGTTCGTATTCGGCCTCGGTCGCCGCGATCGCCATCGCATTCTGCCCGACCACATTCGAGGCCGTCAGAGCCGCCAATTGACTGCGGTTCGCCGCGATCACCTGGGGTGGCACCGTTGCGGCGAACGCCTGCTCGAAGTCGCTCACGGCCAGCATCAGCCGGCTCGCCGTGTGTTCGGCCGCTGTCGCGGTGGTGCTGAGCCAGTCCGCGTACGGCGTCGCCGCGGCCCCCATCGACTGCGATGCCGGACCGAACCAGCTCTGCCCGATGAGCTCGGCGATCACCGCGTGGTAGGACGAGGCCACCGCGCCGAGCTCTCCGGCCACCCCCCGCCATGCGCTGGCCGCAGCCAGCATCGGGCCGGTCCCCGGGCCGGCATACATGAGCGCGGAGTTCATCTCCGGTGGCAGCGCTGCGAAGTCCATGCCCGGCACCGCGCTTCAGTCCTCTGCTGAGGGGGGAATCACGATGATGGTCGCCTTGCTCGGCTTACTGGGCTTGCTCGCCGCCGCCAGTCCGGTCGCTCCGCCGACTCCGCGTCCGGCGGCTCCCCCGGTGACACTCATGGCCCGTGCGGCCAGGCCACCCAAAGCCAGGTCACCGGCCAGCCCGCTTTCACCCTCGGCGGCAATCGCCGCGACGGCTTGCGGGCCGGCCTCCGGGAACACCGCGGCGACGGCCTTCGCGGTCGGGGTCTGGGCGATCCAGCCCGGTGGCACCGACATTCGTCCGATCGAGCCGCCGTTGCCCAACCCGGCCGACACCGTCGGCATCGGCGTGCCGGCCAGCCGCGCCCCGGCCAGCGCCTGAGCCGGTAACGGCTCCGGGAGCCAGGGCTTGGGCCCCATCGCCCGGTTGACCGAGGAGACCACGTTCGCCCCGTTCATCGGCAGCAGCACGCACTGGATCGCCAGCAGGTACGGGATTCCACCGATCCCGAACAGCGAGATCGGTGACAGCGGGCCGGCCAGGAAATCCAACAGCGAGGTCGGGTCGGCCGCAGCGGCCGGCCCGGACACCGCCATGTTCTGCAGCGCCTGCGGCACCATCGAGATCAGCTGCGTCAACGACGACTGGGCTTCGGCACCGGCTCCGGTCGCAGCCTGGGTGGCTGCCGCGGACTGCGCTTGCAGGCCGGCCGGGTTGGTGGTCTGGGGCGGCGCGGCGAACGCGGACAGGGCGGTGGCACTTGCCGATGCGCCGGCGTAGCCGTACATCGCCGCGGCATCCTGGGCCCACATTTCGGCATATTCCAGCTCGGCTGCCGCGATCGCCGCGGTGTTCTGGCCCAGGATGTTGCTGGCGATCAGCGACATCAGCAGGCTGCGGTTCGCTGCGATCACCGGCGGCGGCACGGTCGCAGCGAACGCCGTGTCGTAGGCCGCGCCGGCGGCCCGTGCCTGGGCGGCGGATTGCTGGGCTTGCGCGGCGGTGCTGCCCATCCAACCCGCGTAGGGCTGCGCGGCCGCCGACATTGCGGTCGCCGTCGGACCCGACCAGGCGTCACCGGTAAGGCCCGAGACCACCGAGTTGTACGACGCCGCAGTCGAACTCAACTCGGCGGCCAGCGCGTCCCACGCACCGGCAGCCGCCAGTAACGGCCCCGAGCCGGGACCGGAATACATTCGCCCCGAGTTGATCTCCGGTGGCAACGCTCCGAAATCCATGCCATCCACCTCTGGTCGATCAGCCGCGGCGCGGATTGCCGATTAGCCGGTGCCGGCGCAGCGCCCCGGAGGGCTCGAGTGGATCAGGCCCAGCTGGAGCCGACGGAGGCGTCGGTGTTGGCCATGTTGTTGCCGGCGGTCTGCACCTTCTGACCATGAGCATTGGCCTGCTCGTAGATGATCGCGAAGTTGCGGCCCAACTGCGCCACGAACTCCTGGCAGGCCACCGAACCGGCACCACCCCAGAAGTCCCCGGCAGCCAGCACATCGTGCACGATCGCCTGGTGCTCGGCCTCCAACGAGGCAGCCTGGGCACGAATCAACGCACCGTGGGCATCCACATCACCGAACTGGTAGTTAATCGACATATTCGTATCCTCCCTAGCTGCCCAGGATCTGCTGGGAAGCAGCTTCCTGGCTCTCGTAGTGGTTGGCGTCGCGAATCAGCCCATCGCGCACCCCGTGCAGCATGTTCACGATGTTGCGAAACGCCGTCTGCATCTGACCCATGGTGTCCATCGAGGTCCGCTCGGCCAGACCACCCCAGCCCGCACCCGAGATGTTGGTCGAGGACGCCCACATCCGCCGGGCCTCATCCTCCACCGTCTGCGCGTGCACATCGAAACGACCCGCCATCGAACGCATCGCGTCCGGATCGGTCATAAAGCGTGTTGCCATGAGAATCTCTCCTTGGTTCGTGAAAATTATTGTGGCGTAGGGCTAGTGGCGTTACCCGGCCGACGCGGCGTTGGCCGCTTCGGTCGCCGCATACGAGTTGGCGCTGGTGTTCAACGTGGCGACGAAGGCTTGGTGTATGGCCTCTGCCTGAGCGCTGATCGACTGGTACATGCTGGCGTGCGCGGCGAACTGGGCCGCGGTCAGCGCCGAAACCTCATCCGCGGCGGCCGGAACCACACCCGTCGTCGGTGTTGCGGCCGCGGCGTTCTGAGCGCTCAGCGCCGAGCCGATGGCGGTCAAGTTGCCCGCGGCGGCGGTCAGCGCCTCGGGTTGGGTGTTGACGAATGTCATGGGGCCCTCCTCAAACGGTGCCGGCCGCTGAACGGCCGACGATCACCGGGCGCGTCGAGCATGCACCCGGTTACAACGGTAAACCGTCATACCGAAGCGGGCCCAACACAACACGATTTTAGGAAACAGAAACGGCGCCGAAGCCGGATCGGAACGAGACACTCACCGATCTCGGGCGATAGGCAAAATTACCGGGACACAAGTCTCGTCGTCACCTCCTCGCGCCAGCGCGCACGGATGGGGCTGGAGTCCAGTACCAGCCATTACCTGCGCAATGGTGGCACCGGTATCAGCGAGCGTCAACCCGTCCACGCGGTCGCGGCACTGTGAATCGGCTGCCGGGAAGCTGTCCGGTCAGGACGGCTTCTTCTCGGCCACCGCCGCGCTGAGCCCTTCGGCGAGATCCTCGCGGGTCAATTCCTTGAACTTGTGCAGCCATTCGGCACTGAAATCGGTGACATCGCCCGCCAGCACGGCGTCGAGTTCGGAATCGTCGAGACGGAAACTGCGATGGTCTCGCGCCTTCTCCACCACATTGCGGACGAAGCCGGCATTGCCCAGCACATCGATACCGCGGATCAGGTCGCCGTCGTCGGAGTAGTTCTCGTCGGCGTAGAACTTCTCATACGACGGCAGCAGTCCCTCGACCGCCTCGTCGCTGACCACGTCCTCGTTCTCCGCGCCCATCATCTTGGTCAGTTCCAGCAATTCGGGCGGGGTGTAGCTGTAGAACTCGATCACGGTCGAGAAGCGGCGCCGCAGACCCTGGTTGACCTCCAGCATCCGCTCCATCGCGTTGGCGTAGCCGGCACCGAACACCACCAGTTCGTCGCGGTGATTCTCCATGTACAGCAGCAGCGTGTTGATGATCGCGTTGCCGTAGGCGTCGCCCTGGGAGTAGCCGCGCTCATTCAGGGTGTGCATCTCGTCGAAGAACACCGCACCACCGAGCGCGCCTTCGAGCAGTTCCTCGGTGTTCTTCTCCGCGTCGGCCATGTACCGGCCGAGCAGCTTGGAGCGGTTGGTCTCCACCACCAGTGGCTTGCGCAGCACGGTCAGCCCGCACAACTGTTTGGCGAAGGCCCGGGCCACCGACGTCTTGCCGGTGCCGGGCGGGCCGAGCAACAGGGTGTGCCGGGATGTCACCGGAACCGGCAGCCCCATCTTGGCGCGCGCCAGGTTCACCTTGGTGGTCGCCTTGATGAGCTTGATCTCCCGCTTGGCCTGCTCCATGCCGAGCATGGCGGCCAACTCCGCATCGCCCTCGGCCAGGTATCGGGCGGCCTCTTCGGCGTGCCGATCGGCTTCGGCCTGTTCACGGGTCGGGGCGCTGTCGGGATCCCACGGATCCGTCCGGGCTTCGATGGTTTCCGGGTCGGTCAAGATCAGCCGGTAGTCCAGGTTGTCCAGTGCCTCGCGGGCCGGCGCGAACTTCGCGTCACGCGAATACACCCGGCGCAGCAACTCGGCGGCTTCGTCCTCTTTGCCAAGGTGACGCAGACACATGCCCTGGGTGTAGAGCGCGACGTTGGTGGCGCCGGGCACCCGATCACCTTCGATGGCCTCTTGAGCCCGCCGGGTGGCCTCCTCGAACACCCCCAGCGAGGCGAGCGCCGTGGTGGCCATCGCCGCGGCCGCCGCCTTGAGTTCGGGTTGGCGCCACGGTGCCGCCGCGGGGAACTGCTTCAGCACATCCGGCCAGCGGCCGGTCCGGAAGTACAGCAGGCCGTGCACGTACCCGACCAACTCCTTCTCGAAGGGGTTTCGCGGTTCGATGCCTTCGAGGAGCTTCGCCGCCTCCTCGTAGCGCTTGGCTTCGGCCAGGGCGGCGGCGTAGGCGGCGGCCAGCGATTCCACGCTGGTGACCAGCAGCCGCAGGAACATCCCGTCGGAGACCTCAGGCCGGAACTCCAAGTCCGACAAGCCCAGTCGCCGAGTCTCCCAACCGAATGTGCGCACGGTCGACCAGGCGTTCGCCAGCACCTCGATGTCGGAGTCGCCGGCCAGCACCCGGGCCAGCCAGGCGTCACACATGCTCGGGTCGATCGTGCTGGCAGTGGTGAACATCTGCAGCGCGACCTGTGGGTTGTGGCTCGGCTGCAACCCCTTGACCGAGATCCCGGAGGCCAGCATGCCGGCGACCATCGCGTTGCGCGCGTCGGTCGTGGCCGATTGGGAGCTGGTCACGGCCGTGTCCCGGGCGCCGGGACCGCGTATTCCTGCGCCGCATCCACCGACACCGGCAGATGTTCGCCGTCCTGCAGATTCCGGCCGGGCACCGACATGCGCGGATGCGCGGTGGGCGCCGGGAGGCTGGCGCAGACCGCCTCCAGCTGACGTCGGCCCACGAACCTGTTCAGCGCGACCCGCACGTCACGGCCCAGCCGGTTGGCGCTGTGGTACCGCACCAGCACCGACACACCGGTCGTCCGGCCGCCCCCGGGGGTGAGCCGCACCGTCACCACCGTCGCATCGGCGGCCGGGTACCACAGATGTTCCAGGTTCTCCGCGGTGATGTCGACCGGCGACACCCACAGATTGGCGACGTGGCCTTCCTGCCGTGCCCGGAACAGTCGGTGCCGAAGCTGTGCTGCCTCCAGACCCGCCAGAACGGCCTCGTCGATGGCGTCGAATTCGTCGGCGCGGACCGGCCGTGCGCTGATCTGGCGCCCGTCGATCTCCTCGGCCAACCGCTCCGTGGCCGCCGTCAAGGTGGCGGCCAGTGAGTCGCGCGCCGCCACCGCGTTGACGTTGTGCTGCGGGTCCATTCGCAGCACCAGCCAGGTCTGCCGATGGTCGGGCATCGACGGGGTGTCTTCGAAGTCGACCTCTGAGTCCTCGGTATCGCCGGGAGTCGCGCGGGTGCCGACCGAGACGACGTCGATGCTGTCCAATCGCACGTCGAACTGGCGTAGCCCGGCGGCGAGGCGCTCCACCGGCAGGGTCACCGGTTCCGAGCCGCGCCGGTGCCGGCCGGCCGCCGACGCCGTTCGCCCGCCCACCGCGATCACCGTCACCAGTCGGCCCTGGTGTTCGCGCATGCCGATCGGCTCACGCCCGAAGCGGCGCTGATGATCCACCGCGGCAGTACGCCCGCGGCTCAGTGCCGCTTCCGGGTCGGTGAACTGGTCGGACACCCAGGCCGCCCACATCGTGCTGATCGGCACCCGCCGGTAGGTGACCAAAGCGATGATGGCGACCAGCACGGCGACGCCGACACCCGACCACCATGCGTATTCGGCGGCCTTCGCGTCGCCGGGCCAACGGCCGGCGAGGACCAGGATCCCGATGTCGATCAGAAAGACCATGGTCACCCGCGTCCAGGACAGGTTCAGACCTAATGCGTGCTGTGCCTTCATCGGTTCCTTGACGATCGTCGCAATGCTGCCACTCCCAGTGCCACTCCGGCTGCCGCGAGCGCCGCCAACAGCCCGGCCCCGGCGACCCAGACCGGGGTCATGTCACGTTCCGGCGGCATCGGCGGCACCTGCAGGGGCGCCGACAGCCGTTCCGGCGGTTGGGCCGGAACGGTGGGGACATCCCAGGTCAGCGCCGCCACCGGGTCGATGATGCCGTAACCGACCACGTTGTCGACCCCACGTGCCGGCGGGCGGGCCGTGCGAATCAGCCGGTTGATCACCTGATGTGACGACAATTCCGGGTATTTGGCCCGCACCAGAGCCGCCACGCCGGACACGATCGCCGTGGAGAAGCTGGTGCCCGACGGGACCAGCAGTGAGTTCTCCGGGCCGTCGACCGCGTTCATCAGTCCGTCGTCGCGAGGTGAGAGACCTTCGATGTCGGTACCGGGTGCCGCGATCGACACCCAGGGGCCGGCCACGCTCGACTTGGTCAGCGGCGCACCCGCCGAATCCACCGCTCCGACGGTCAGTACGTACTCGTCGTACCACGCCGGGGTCACCACGGTGTTGACCCCGTTCCAGTCGCGCGGGTCATCGGGCCGCATCGCGTTGTAGGTCGGGTTCTGCTTGCAGTCGCGCCAGCTCGTGTCGCCGGCGGCGGCGACGATCACCACGTTCTTCTCGACGGCGGCGTAGCGCACCGCCGCGCCCAGATCGGCCTGATCGAGGAGGGTTCGCACGTTCATGCAGACGGCCTGGGAGATGTTGATCACCTGGGCGCCCATGTTGGCGGCGTGGACGATGGCGCGTGCCATCGTGTGGATGCCGTCGGTCTTCTCACGCAGTTGCGGGTCCTGGCCGTCACCGAACGGCTCCTTGGGGCCAAAAGCCTGGCTGCTCTGTCGGATCGAGATCAGTCCGACATCCGGGGCCACCCCACTGAATCCATCCGGCGCAGGCCCCGGCGGCGGCGGTGCGCTCGGCGCGCGGAAATCGACCGGCACCACTCGCGCCCGCCCGGCGGAGCCGGCCGATCGCGCAGCACCTGCGTCGGCATTGTCGGCGGTGTGGGCCGAGGACGCCGCGCCGTTGCCCGGGCCGGGGGCCGGACCTGGAGCCGGACCAGGGGCAGGCGCCGGCGCCGGACCCGGAGCCGGACCAGGGGCGGGCGCCGGAGCCGGAGCCGGAGCCGGCGCGTTACCCGGCCCGTTGGCCGGTTCCTCCCCCTCGACTGGTGGGGGTGGCGCCGGCGCCGGGGGCGGCGGCATCACCATGATCGTGGTCTGTGGCACCGGGGCGGGCGGCGGCGGTTCGTTGGTCGGAACCGACGGAGGCCGACGGGTTTGGCGTGGCGCCGGCAACGGAGTCACCCCGTTGTCGGGCATCGCGGCGATCAGCGATGCCACCAGGGTGCCGTGCGCGTCGCAGTCGGACAGCCCGTCACCGCCGGCCATCACATAGTCCCCGCCGCCGGTCAGGTTCGGCAGCCGCGGATGCGGGGTCACACCGGTGTCGATGACCGCGACGGTCACCCCGGCCCCGCGACCGAATTTCCAGGCCTCCGGCAGGTTGAGCATGTCCATGTAGGCGGGCTGCACCCGGAAGTCGGTGCCGGGCAGCACGCCCACCTCGGTGCAGTACGAGGTCTGCCGCATCGTCTGCGGCGGCCCGGGCGGACTGTCGGGCGGCAGCGCGGCCGGATCGATCCCCGGCGGATCGATCGCCCCGGCGGCCGGCAGACCGGCCAGCGAGCCGCCGGCCATCATGATCATCGCGGCGCCGGCGGCCGCGGTGCGCTGCAGCCGACGTGCGCCCCTACCGATACCGGATCGCTTCATAGGTGTTCATCAACCACAGTGCCAGCGGGAACAACGGCATCAGGCACAGATATTCGATCCACTCCACGAACTTGCGGAACAGCGGGCTGTAAATGGTGTTGGGCACGATCACCGCGGACAGCAGCCCGAACATCGGCACCACCGCCAGCAGTGACACTCCGACCACCAGCGTGGTGGGTGTCCACTGCACCACCACGAAGCGCACCACCACCGCGGCGACGATCACCAGACCGGTCAGTGTCACCGTGAGCGCCTGCCAACGGTCCCGGAAGGAACGACCCCGCAGCACCAGGAACCCGGCCGTCAGACCGGCCAGCAGCACCGGCAGCCATGACCGGTCCGAGTGTGGATCGCACAGACCGGTGACGCACACCGCGATCAGCACGCCCAGCCCGGACAGCAAGCCGGTCAGGAACGATCGGGCCCGTTCGGCGCGCAGAACGACCTCGCGTACCGATTCCGGGCCCTCCAAGGCCGGCGGGCCGCCGTCACTGGCCACCACCGTGGTCGGCAGGTCGGGACGGGCCTCGAACACCCAGCGGCTGGTCGCCGACGGGAAGACCGGCAGCCGCAGGCCGGCCAGCCACCGCGACAGCGACGGAGCCCACTGGTAGGCCAGCACACAGGCCAGATACACACACGTCATCAGGGTCACTGCACCGGTCAGGAACAGCATCCGCAGCACACCGGCCAACATCACCGCGCCGCTGATGACGGCGACGGCGCAGTAGGTGGCCAACTGCCGTCCGGTGAGTCGGATGACCGACAGTGCGGCGATGCCCGCGACGCCGAAGCCCAGTGCGCCATGCGCGGCACCCACCTCGCCGGGTACGGCCGCCGCGGCGGCTACCACCAGCGGAACCAAACCGCTGGCCAGCAGGATGTCACCAACACGCCGGTCGGACGCATTGCGGGCCTGCATCAGGATCAGCGCGGCGGCGATCAGCACCAGTACGGCCAGCCCCGCGCTGAACCCGGCCACCAGCCAGCTGTCGTGGTCGAAGCGCCAGGCGGCGAGCAGTCCGGTGCCCAGCAGCACACCGAGCGCCAGGGTCGATACTCCGACCCGCACGGCGGTCCCCGCATCGACCGGGGCGAACCGCTTGGCCAGATTCACCGAGACCGCGGTGGAGATGTGTTCGATGACCGGCGAACGCCGCTCCCGGTCCTCGATGAAGCGCAGCCACAGCCGGTCGCCGTCGTACACATCCTGTTCGGTCAGCGACTGGTTCGGCCGCAGCACCGTGCCGTCGACCAGGCACAACACCCAGCGACCGCGTCCCTCGGCCTGCAGGGTGGGCTCTTCGAGCTCGGCAAGCCGGCCGTTGATCACCTTGAGCAGCGGGTCCAGCATCACCGACACCGGCGCGTCGGCGTCCAGCAGCGTCCCGATCTGGACGCCCTCACCGGCCATGACGCCGATCACCACGGCCCGGGCTGCCGACGTCGCGACTTCACCGCCCGCCTGCGCCGCCTCGATCGCCGCGGTCATGGTTGCACCACCTGATCGACGAATACTGGATCCATACCTGCCGCCTCGCAATTTGTCATTTCAAAGTCTGTCCAATTCTAAAGGCATTGCATGTTAATCGCACGATTCGCGATTACGGGCAATTCTTCGGTGCGTCACACGACATTTCGGTGCGCGTCGACCCCCGAGGACCCCTAGACCCTCCGATGCGTTTTCCAGGCACCGTAGGGCAAGGTGTCCAGGACTGTTTTGACGCCCACCTGGACCAACTGCGGGGTCGCCGGACAGATCGCCAGCCACGCTTCGCCCGATCCCGCGGTTCGCGCCTGCTGATAGAGCGCGATCCGGCCGCCGGACCCGTCTTTGAGCGACAGCACCGAGGCGCTGGGGCCTTTGGCGTCGTCGCGGTACTGCCGCGCGTACACCGCGGCCTCCGCGGCGGGCTCCGACAGGGCCTGCCCCAGTGCGGCGACGGTGGCGGCACTGATCCCCATCCGGCGCAGGTCTCCCCCGGTGAAGATGTTGAAGCCGGAGTCCTGCCAGCTCTGGGTGGCCTCCAGCATCTCCTCCATCGGCACGTTGACCGCGGTGATCTGCGCCGGATCGGCGTGGTGAATGGATTCCATGCCGTCGATCACCAGCGCGGCGATCGAGGCGGCGTCGGTCACCGAGACATCGTCGACGGTGATGTCGGTGCCGACGCGCACCGCCGACACCCAGTGTTCGCCGCGACGTGCCAGCAGCACCCGGAACTCGTTGTCCGGGATATCACGGGTCCCGGGCTCCTGGTCGTCGTCGTCGACTACGCCGTAGCGCAGCTTGCCCAGCGACAGCAGCGCGACCACCTCGAGGTCGGGCGCGGCCAACACCCGCATCCGGGCCGCCACCACCTCGTTGACCTCGCCGTCGACGACGATGCCCTGCTCGCGCATCACCGCCATGCCGGGATGCTCCGAGAGCCAGTCGTTCGAATCGGTGGAAACGTAAGGCCGGCAACGCAACTCGGGCGCGACGTGGCGAATGTCCAGCAGCGCCTGCAGCATCCAGAAGCCCTCGACGTTGACGGTGATGTCGGTGCGGGTACTCGGGTCCATCACTACCCTCCTCTACCGGGTCGTTCGCTGTAGTTGGCCAGTGGGTACTCGGCTATTGGACCACGCAGCAGCATGCGAACGCCTACCACCACCCACCAATTGCAGCACGCGACAGCACACCGGTGGGTCGGTGTGCTGCCGCGCTGCGGATTGCGAGTTCGGTCAGGCCCAGCTGGAGCCGACGGAGGCGTCGGTGTTGGCCATGTTGTTGCCGGCGGTCTGCACCTTCTGACCATGAGCATTGGCCTGCTCGTAGATGATCGCGAAGTTGCGGCCCAACTGCGCCACGAA